>NZ_AQXI01000004.1 GCF_000376445.1 Haladaptatus paucihalophilus DX253
AAGAATCGGAAAGAGGTGTGGTGAATCGGAAAGAGGTGTGGTGAATCGGAAAGAGGTGTGGTGAATCGGAAAGAGGTGTGGTGAATCGGAAAGAGGTGTGGTGAATCGGAAAGGAGGACCGTCAACGGGAGATGTGATTCAGTTCGGTTCCGGCGTGAGGACCTGATTTTCCAACGGTTCGCCCGTTTCGAGGCGTTCGAGGTTCCCTGCAACGATATCGGCGAGCCGGTCCCAGTGGAGCGGCGTGTGTCCGCCGGTGTGCGGCGTGATGAGGCAGTTCTCCAAGTCCCATAGCGGATGGTCGGCCGGGAGGGGTTCGGGGTCGGTCACGTCGAGCGCCGCCCCGCGAATCTTGTTCGACCGGAGCGCGGCGACCAGTGCGTCGGTATCGACGATTGGGCCGCGAGCGGTGTTGACGAGAACGGCGTCCGTCGGCATCGTCGCGAGCTCCGACTCCCCGATGAGGCCGCGCGTCGCCTCCGTGAGCGGACAGGCGACGACGACGTACCGACTGCGAGAGAGGGCGTCGTGGATGGCGTCCTCGTCGAAGCCGACCACTTCGTTTGTCGGGCCGCCTTTCTCCGGCGTGTACCGAACGCCGATGGTCTCTACCTCGAACCCCTGAAGACGTTGGGTGACCGCCTGTCCGATGGACCCGAGACCGATGACGGTGACGGTGCTCCCGGTGAGTTCCCCGGATTGGAAATGCCGCCACTCGGAGCGCCGCTTGCGTCGCCATCCCTCGTGCAGACGGCGGGAGAAGACGAGCATGTTGCCGACAGCCTGCTCGGCGATGCCGGGCGCGTGGATGCCCCCCGCGTTCGTCACCGCGACGCCGCGTTCCGCGAGTACGTCCATGGGAACGTGGTCGGTGCCCGCGAACGTACACGCGAACAGTTCGAGTCGGTCGGCGCGGGCGAGCAGCGCTTCGTCCACGGTGATGCCGGTGACGACTCGGGCATCCGCGACGAGTTCGCGCTCCATCTTCGGCGTCCGAGCGTGAACGACGGTTCGGTCGGGGAGACGTTCGCGCAACGCCTCTGCGTACGATTCCATCGAGAGTCCTTCGGTCCCCTCGCGGAGGACGACGATATCCGGGTTTTCACTCATGTGCACCACCGCGTCTGCTGACGCGAATCGACGGTCGAACGATTGTCAGGCCCCAACTTAGTCCTTTTGTGTAGTCGCTGTCAACGAATTGCGTTTACAATTAAGTGGTTGGGCGTGCCAGTACCACGCATGGCGGAACCAATACGCGACCGACTCGCCGACGTGCGGCGGGAGTTTCATCGGTACCCGGAACCGGCGTGGCGCGAGTTCTACACGACGCATCGACTCGTTGAGGAGATTCGGGAGGTCGGCGTCGACGAACTCGCCGTCGGCACGGAGGCGTACGACAGCGACGACAGGATGGCCGTCCCAGACGCCGAGGACATCGAGGAGTGGTCCGAGCGCGCCCGCGAACGCGGTGCCGACCCCGAACTTCTCGACAGCATGGAGGGTGGAAACACTGGGGTCGTTGCGGTCCTGAATCGAGGGTCAGGACCGACGGTCGGCCTACGGGTGGACATCGACGGCCTGTTCATCGAGGAATCGACGGACGACGACCACGTACCCGTCGCCGAGGAGTTCAGTTCCGAAGGGGACGGGACGATGCACGCCTGCGGTCACGACTCCCACATGACGTGGGGGTTGGCGACGCTCGAAGCCATCGCGGAGAGCGACTTCGAGGGGACGCTCGTCGTCTTCTTCCAACCCGCCGAGGAGGTGTCGGGTGGCGGCCACCCGATGGCGGAGAGTCGGTTCGCCGACGACCTCGATTACCTCTTTGCCGTCCACGTCGGATTGGACCATCCGACCGGCGAGGTCGTCGCCGGAATCGAGCGACCGCTCGCCATGTGCCACGTCGACGTGACGTTCGAGGGGACCTCCGCACACGCCGGAAAAGCGCCGCAGGACGGCGATAACGCGATGCAGGCGCTCGGAACCGCCATCCAGAACGCCTACGCGATTCCGCGGCACGAGGACGGGATGACCCGCGTCAACCTCGGATGGGCGGAAGCCGGGACGTCGAGCAACGTCATCGCCGATTTCGCACACATCGAAGCGGAGGCGCGCGGCGAGACGACCGAACTCATGGAGTACATGCAATCCCGCCTGAACCGGACGCTCGAAACCGCCGCCGAGATGCACGGCTGTGACGTTGACATTGACGTGCGGAGTAAATCCCCCCGCGCGGACAGCGACCCCGAACTCGCCGACGTCGTGGCGAACGTCGCCCGCGACGCCGATGGCGTCGAGTCGGTCCTCCCGGCCGCGGACTTCGGCGCGAGCGAGGACGCCACGTTCCTGATGCGACGGGTACAGGAGAACGGCGGTCTCGCCACGTATCTCATCGTCGGCACCGACCACCCGACGAGCCATCACACGCCGACGTTCGACGTCGACGAACGGAGCCTCGAAATCGGCGTGGACGTGTTGGTCGAATCCATCCGTTCCGTCCCGGGGACCGAAGCGTGAACTCCGAACGGACGAACGACCAGGACGTGTACCCGTCCGCCGACGATATCGTGGGCGTGAACGACGTGAACGCCGCTCGAACGCGTCTCGACGGCGTGATTCACCGGACGCCGCTCGACCGCTCGACGACGTTCGCGGAGCGAAGCGGGGCGGCCTCTGTGGGCCTCAAACTGGAGAACATGCAACGAACGGGGTCGTTCAAGAGTCGCGGCGCGTACAACACGATGGCGCAGTTGTCGTCGTCTGAGCGCGAGCGCGGCGTCGTCGCGTCGAGCGCGGGCAATCACGCGCAGGGCGTCGCCTTTGCCGGGGGATTGCTCGGCATCGACACGACCATCGTCGTCCCCGAGGTGACCCCCTCCGCGAAGATAGAAGCGACCAGAGGATACGGCGCGGAAGTCCTCGTCGAAGGCGATATCTACGAACGGTCCTACGAGCACGCCCTCGAACTCGCGGACGAGGAGGGGTTGCGATTCGTCCACCCGTTCAACGACGAGGAGATAATCGCGGGACAGGGAACCGTCGGCCTCGAACTGCTCGACCAGTATCCGGAACTGGATACCGTCCTCGTCTCCATCGGCGGCGGCGGCCTGATTTCGGGAATCGCAACCGTTCTCAAGGCGCACGACCCGGACATCCGTGTCGTCGGCGTGCAACCGGAGGGCGCGTTCCACGCCAAGCCGTCGCTCGAACGAGACGAAATCCACGAACTGTCGGGCGTGGACACCGTGGCCGAAGGCATCGCCGACACTCGACTGCTCGACAAGACCTTCGCCGTCATCCGCGAGCGAGTGGACGACGTGGTGAGCGTCAGCGACCGCGAGATGAGCGTCGCCGTCGCGCTCCTCGCCGAGCGGGCGAAAACGGTCGCGGAAACCGCTGGCGCAGCGCCGCTCGCGGCGCTGCTCTCCGGCGCGGTGGACGTCACGAACGAACACGTCGCGGTAATCGTCTCCGGGGGCAACGTGAACCTCTCCGACCACGCCGAGCGTACCCGCTCCGGTTTGATGCGACTCGGCCGGTACGCGGAGGCTCGCCTCTCGGTCGCGGACTGGCCGAGCGGACTCGACGCGCTCACTGAAACCCTCGAACGACACGGCGCGGAACTGGAGGAACTGGAGCGGGCGCGCCGAACCGACGCGGACGACCCGAATCGAACGCCGGTGACCATCGGCGTGGCGGGAGGCGGACGGGACCATCTTTCGACGGTGTTCGACGCGCTGGACGACCGGGACGGCATCGCGGTGGAGAACGGTCCGTTGGACGGGTGAAGTCGGTCGCAAATCGTCGTCGGGCGGCGATTCGACCGCCGGAATTCGGTTCGAACCTTTTAGGCCGGTTTCGCGGACGGCGTTCCCGCCGCCTCGATGGCTTCGTTCAGGATGCCGACGCCGAGTTCGATTTCGCGCTCTGTCGAGTCCAGCGGCGGGAGGAGCCGGATTGTCTTCGACCCACAGCCGAGGGTGAGGAGTCCGCGTTTCAGCGCTTCGCGGACGACATCATCGCGTCGGTCCGCGGTATCGAACTCCACGGCGAGCATCAGCCCTTTTCCGCGCACGTCATCGACGTGTGCCGGTGCGCCATCGCGGAGCAACTCCTTAGCTTGCCTGCCGCGTTCCGTCGCGTTGTCGAGCAGGTCGTACTCCTCGATGGCTTCGAGCGTGAACGCGCCCTGCATCGACGCGAGGAGGTCGCCGCCGCCGAACGTCGACCCCAGACGGTTCTTCTCGGACGGGAAGAGGTCCGACCGCGAGATTGTCGCGCCGGTTCGAAGCGCCTTCGCGCTGGCGATGACGTCGGGTTCGATGGGGTAGTGGTCGGACGCCCACATCTCGCCCGTGCGACCCACGCCGGACTGGATTTCGTCGACGACGAGCGGGATGTCGTACGTCTCGCACACGTCGTCGATTTCGGCCATGAATTCGGTGTTCGGGAACCGATAGCCCCCCACTCCCTGAATCGGTTCGATGGTGACGAACGCCACTTCGTCGGGGTTGACGTGGCCGCCTTCCGGTTGGAGCGCGTTCCGTAGCTGTGAGCCGTTCTCGGTGAAAAAGCCACAGTCACAAGCGTCGTCGGTGTCGCCGGACGCCTCGCAGAACGGGACCATCCGAACGCCGCCGATTTCCGGGTAGTGGCGCGTGTACACCTCGTTCGAACGAGTCAATGAGAGGGTCCCGAGCGTTCGTCCGTGAAAACTCCCGTCGAACGTGTAGGCGTACTTGGCGGCGGGCTTGTGGTCGTGGGTTATCTTCATCGCGTTCTCCATGGCCTCGGCCCCGGAGTTCGAGAGGAAGACGGTGTCCATGCCGTACTGACTGGAAACATCGACGAGTTTCTCGACAAGGTGGCTCGACGCGGGGAATTCCGCCGTTTCCGGGTCCGGTCCCGCGCCGAAGTACATGTCCTGTCCGGCGACCTTCATCGGTTCGACGAGCGAGAACTCGCGCAGTTTGTCCAGAATCTTCTCGTTGTTGTAGCCGAGCGGTGCCGCGCCGATGTGGCAGGTAAAATCGAGCAGGACGTTGCCGTCGACGTCGGTGACGAACGGGCCGTCCGCCTCGCCCGTCACGTCCCAGACGAACTCGTGTGAGAACTCGCTCGGCGCGGAGTGCTCGTGATGAAAGTCGATCCACTGCTGTGCGTTCGGACCGGGGAGCGTGGCCACCTCGGGATTCGCCGTGTCCCTATCCATACACAATGTTCGTATATTGCGTTATTAAAACTTGTTGTCGTTGCAGGATTGGACGATGGTTGTCGGTCGGGTGGCCGGTCAGTCGTCGTCTTGACCGGCCACATTCGCCCCGTCCGTCGATTCCTCCCGTACCGTCGGCGCGCCGATGAGTTTCGTGCGGTCCTGGAGGAGGATGCCACCGGATTCCTCCTGGAACGTTTTCACGAGTCCGAGCATGGCGAGCAGACAGACGACGGCGAAGGGTGCACCTGTGATGATGGACGCGGATTGGAGCGCATCGACACCACCGACCACCATGAGAATGGACGCGACTGTCCCCTGAAGCACCGCCCAGAAGATGCGGTTGATAGAGGAGGGGTGTTCCTTTCCGCCGGTCGTTATCATCGACACCGCCAGCGTCGAGGAGTCGGCGGAGGTGACGAAGAACGTCGTCACGAGGATGAGGAACGCGGCGAGGAGAAGCGGTCCGATGACCGGAACCGCGTTGAACAGGACGAATCCAGCGACCGACTCGTCGTACTGGCCGATGGGGCCGAGGATTTGTGCGACGCCCGTGTTCTGCATCGTGACGGCCGTCCCGCCGACGATGATGAACCACGGAACGGTGGCCATCGACGTTGCGCCGATTCCGGCGAACGCGACTTCGCGGACGCTCCGGCCGCGCGAGATGCGGGCGATAAACAACCCTGCGAACGGCGACCACGCGAGGGGCCACAACCAGTAGAAGACGGTCCACTTGTTCACCCACTTGTCATAGCTGTGAGGTTGGGCCGCTTCGGTAAAGAGGCTCATCCTGAAGAAATCGGTGACGAACCGACCGAACGCCTGTGACCCGAGTTCGAGGATGCGGAACGTCGGGCCGAAGATGAGCGTGGCGACCATCACGAGGAAGAACAAAACCATGTTGAAGTTCGACAGCCACCTGATGCCCTTGTTGACCCCGAGTACGAGCGAAGCAGTGAAGATGACCGTCATGCCGGTGATGACTAGAATGGTCCCCACGTCTCCGAGTTCGATACCCCACTGGAAATCGAGTCCTGTGATGAACTGGCTTCCGACGAACCCCAACGACGTGGCGACGCCGCCCAGCGTTGCGAAGACGGCGAGGATGTCGACGGCCTTCCCTATCGGTCCGTCGACGTTGTCGGCACCGAGTATCGGCGTCAACACCGCCGACACCCTGAGCGGGGCGTCGTAGTTGTAGACGAAGTAGCCGATGGCGAGTCCCATCACCGTGAAACACGACCACTGGGTGAGACTCCAGTGGAAAATGGCGTACTGCACCGCGATGGGCATTGCCGCTGCCGACTGGTCCGGAACGTTGTAAAGCGGCGGCACGCTCCCGTAATGAGTGAGCGCCTCGGCGGGTCCCCAGAAGACGATGCCCGCCGCGAGTCCGGCCGAATACATCATGGCGAAGTACGAGAGATAGCTGTACTCGGGTTCTTCGTCGCCCAACCGGAGTTTCCCCCACGGGCCGAAGATGAGGAACGCGAGGAAGAGGACGAAGGCCAACATCACGATGAGGAAGTACCAGTTGAAGTACTCCAGAATCCAGAACTGTATTCCCTCGACGAACTCGTACGAGTCGGCCGGGTTCAACACGAACGCGGCGACGAAGATGAGCGTGACCGCCGCACCGGCCCCGAAGATGGTCGGTTCGATTTCCTCGCGGAACTCGGCGATTGCACCCTGGTCGTCGGAGTTGCTCATTCGAACCCACCCCCCAGCCGTCGGGCCGACGGCTGTGTTTTCGACCCGGTATTCGTCGTCTTCGGTCGCCGAACGGTCATTCCCCCGTCCACGATGGTCAATCCGTCCTTCCCGTAACGGCCGTGTGATTTGTGTCTCATGGATGATAATTGATGGCAATAGCCATGGTGTATGGTGGCATACATAGCATGCATCGTGAATGACGGTGATAAATATTACGGATATTGATGCTAGCGCATACAGTATATGTTTATAAGATTGACGTGAGAACGTTATCTGTGTACGACTACAACAGTTATAAGATATGTGATGGTATAACATGCTTTATGGAAAATGGATGGTGGCCGTTCTCCCAGAAGGAATTCGACAACGGGGCCATTCCCGTTCGAAACTCGCGGTGGTGAAGAGCTAATCGGGGTTACTCCCGTACTTACCGAGGATAAAGCCGGTTTTCTCGCCGTTCCGAATCGGGGCCCGAAAACCGCACCTTCGTAACCCTTAATCGCTGTCGTACACAATTTCCGTTTATGAGTGATGAACCATCCGAGCGCGAGGCGAGATACGACCTCGCCTACTCCGCAGATCGGGACCGAGGCATCCTCACGCCGAGCGACAGGGAGTTCCTTATCGGGCGAAAGTCCGACTACACGGAGCACTCCAAAAAGCAGAAGCGAAATCGGATTCGCCGTCGCCTCCGGAACGCCATTCTCGACTTTACTCTTCTCTTCGAACACCTCGAAGACCGTGACCGGGAGACGGTCTTCAACCCCGACGACGACGCGAGGGACGCCTACACGCAGGGAATCACCGACATGCTCGCGTTCCTCCATCTCGGGACGATGGGCTACTACACCCCGTTCAAGGACATGCTCGCCCAAGGCGTCAACGAGGCCGAACAGGAACTGGCGGGGTCGGACTACCGCATGGTCACGGTGGATTTCAACGTCGAACCGGTCGGTCAAATAGACGTGGACGAGGTCATCGACAAACTCGAATTCGGCGACTTCGAGGAGATAACCGACGAGGAACTCCGCGCGTTCATCCGCCTCCTCACCGAATCCGACGAGTTCTCCGCCACGTCCATGCGCTCGGAGATGAAAGAACAGATGCACTCGTTCATCGAGAAGGTCAACGCCGCGGCGGAACAGCGCGACCAGCGCGTCGAAGAGTTGAACGACTGATGGTATCGAGTCAGCCGAGGTACGCGATAGCGTCCATTTCGACCCGCACGTCACCCGGAAGCCGTGCGACTTCGACGCAGACCCGCGCCGGTGGGGTGCCGGGAACCCGTGCGCCGTACGCGTCGTTGACCGCATCGTAGTCGTCGAGGTCGGTCAGATAGACGGTCGTTTTTACAACGTCGTCGAGACCGTCGCCGCCCGCCTCATCGACGACGGCGGCGATGTTATCCAACACGCGCTCGGTCTGCGTTCGGATGTCGCCCTCGATATCGTCACCGGTTTCGGGGTCAACGGGACCGTACCCGGAAACGTACAGCGTGTCACCCGCGTGAACGCCTTGTGAATACGGATTCTTGTTACGCGGTGCCTCGTCCGTGATGATTCGGTCGGTATCACTCATGATGGTTCGAAATCGTTCGAAGGTTCGAAGAGTCGGTCGAAGGTTCGTTCTACGCGGTCGCCTGCCGTTCCGCGGTCACTTCCCGGACGGCCTCGACGATGACGTCCATCGCGATTTCGGCCAGTTCCTCCGTGAGGACCAGCGGCGGGAGGAGGCGGAGGACGTTGCCGTGGCGTCCGGCCTTCCACACGAGAACGCCCTGTTCGTAGCAGTACTGTTGAATCGCGTCGACGGTTTCACCGTCCGGGTTTCCGTCCGCGTCCACGAACTCCGCGCCGACGAACAGCCCTTTTCCGCGAACCTCGCCGATGCTGCCGGTCTCGGTCGCGGCCTCGTTCAGTCGGCCGCGGACGTACTCGCCGAGGTCGCGGCCGTGCGCCAGCAGGTCGTGGTCTTGAATGTACTCGATGGCGCGCGTTCCGGCCCGCATCGCCACGACGTGCCCGCGGTAGGTGCCCGCGTGGTCGCCCGACCCCCACGTGTCGAGGTCCTCGTGGTACATCGTTCCCGAGAGCGGGAACCCGACGCCGCCGAGCGCCTTTGCCGTCGTCATCACGTCCGGCGTGACGTCGTACCACTCGCTGGCCCACCACTGCCCGGTGCGGCCGAGGCCGCTCTGAATCTCGTCGAACACGAGCACCACGTCGTTGTCGTCGGCGATTTCCCGAAGCCCGGTAAGGAACCCTTCCGGCGGCGTGATGATGCCGCCCTCGCCCTGAATCGGTTCGACGAAGATACCCGCCGGGTTCGCCAGCCCGCCGTAGGGGTCTTCGAGGATGGCTCGAACCTCTTCGAGCGCGTGGTCGACCGCTTCCTCCGGCGTCTTGTCCTGTCCGAACGGATGGGGATAGGGCGCGTGAACGACGTCCGAGAGGAGGGGCGTGTAATCGCCCTTGAAACCCTTGTTTCCGGTGAGGCTCATCGCGCCGCTGGTCGCGCCGTGGTACGCCCCCCGAAATGCGATGAGGCCGTCGCCGCCCGTGTTGTACTTGGCGAGCTTTATCGCGGCCTCGATGGCGTCGCTCCCGGTCGGGCCGCCGAAGACGAACTTGTTGTTGCCCTGAAGCGCCCCGGGCGCGATTTCGTCGAGCTTCTCGATGAGATCGAGGCGCGCCTCGCTCGGAAAGTCCACGGTGTGGACGAGTTTGTCCGCCTGTTCGTGCACCGCATCGAGAACGTACGGGTTGGCGTGTCCCACGTTCAGCACGCCGATGCCGGCGAACATGTCGATGTACGTGTTCCCGTCCGCGTCACGAACCGTCGCACCCTTGCCCGATTCGAAGGCTATCGGAATGTCCTCCGGGTACGAAACCGCGCTGCTGTCGATGTCGCGTTGTTTGTCCAGCAATTCCCGCGTGTTCGGTCCCGGAACGGTTCCGACGTCCGGTGCGTCCTCGAAATGGAGTTCGTCTATCGGTGGACTCGCCGTCATATGGGATACCATGTGAAAGAATTATAAATAAGTTGTCCACGATTTCTATATGCGGCATAAACGAAATCTGAATTCGAGGCCCGTACACGGTTTTCGTACTGAGAGGCAATAAAGACAGTCAATTGATATTTACTCGCAGGAATTATCCACTGTAGAAGATGCGCGGGCCGGAGAAACGGCTCCGTTCGTCCACCTACCTCGAGAGTAGAAACGACCGTTCGAGTGACGATTCGACGGGAAAGATGGGATTCGCTATTCGACCCAGATGGTCTTTCGGTTGACGAACTCCTGAATGCCGATTTCGGAGAGTTCGCGCCCGTAGCCGGATTCCTTGACGCCGCCGAACGGAACCCGCGGATCCGATTTCACGAGTTGGTTGACGTACACGCAGCCCGCGTCGATTTCGTGGGTGAGTCGTTCGCCGCGCTCCCGGTCTTCCGTCCAGATGCTCGCGCCGAGGCCGAACTCCGTGTCGTTCGCCTTCGTAATCGCGTCCTCCTCGTCGGCGACGCGGTAGACGGATGCCACGGGGCCGAACAGTTCCTCCGCGTCCGCGGGACAGCCCTCCGGGACGTCGGTGAGAATCGTCGGCGGATAGAACGCACCCTCGCGGTCGAGCGGTTCGCCGCCGAGTTCGACGGTCGCGCCCGCGTCCACGCTCTCGGTCACCTGCTCGTGGAGTTCCTCCATCAGGTCCGCGCGGGCCTGCGGGCCGACGTCGGTGTCTTCGTCCATCGGGTCGCCGACAGTCAGCGCGTCGAACTCGTCGATGAGTCGGTCGATGAACTCGTCGTATATCGCGTCGTGGACGATGAAGCGTTTCCCCGCGATACACGACTGGCCGCCGTTCTGATTGCGCGCCCACGCGCCGGTCTCCGCCGCCGCGTCCAAGTCCGCGTCGTCGAGCACGACGAACGGGTCGCTGCCGCCGAGTTCGAGAACGGTCTTTTTGAGGTGTTCCCCGGCCGTCGATGCGATGGCTCGACCCGCGGGGCCGCTCCCGGTGAGGGTCGCCGCCTTCACCCGGTCGTCGGCGAGCAGGTCCTCGACGGACGACGAGGGAAGGAGCAGGGACTGGAAGACGCCCTCGGGATACCCCGCGTCGCGGAATATCTCCTCGATGGCCAGCGCACACCCCGGCACGTTGGAGGCGTGCTTCAGAATCCCGACGTTCCCCGCGGTGAGGTACGGGGCCGCGAAGCGGAACACCTGCCAGAACGGGAAGTTCCACGGCATCACCGCTAGAACGGTTCCCAACGGCTCGTACGACGTTTTCACGGCGGAACCGGCCGGACTCGGGTGATACTCGTCGGCGAGGTACGCGTCCGCGTGTTCCGCGTAGTGGTTACAGAGCCACTCGCACTTCTCGACTTCCGCTTTCGCCTGCGAGATGGGTTTTCCCATCTCCCGCGTCATCAGCTCAGCGTACTTCTGTTTTCGCTCGCCGAGGATATCCGCAACGTCCGAGAGGAGCTCCTCGCGCTCCCGAAGCGGACGGGTTCGCCACGAATCGAACGCGTCCGTCGCGGTGTCGAGTGCCGCCTTGGCCTCGGTGATGTCCTCGTCTTCGTACGTTTCGATCTGGTTGCCGGTTGCGGGATTGATGACGTTCATAGTCCTTTTTCGTTGATGACGTCTACAAATGCTGTGTTCGTAACTGGCATAAAGCTACCGCCGGGGCGGGTCGGCGCTCGGTGCCGCCCGTCGGTGCCATAGCGGTCGATACGTGACGGACGAAGATAGTAAACCGTTACACCGACGGAATACGTTCGAGATATCCCGGATGAAAAAGCGCGGAATTCCGCGTTCGATTACCCGTCGTCGGGTCGCGGGGCGTTTTCGTACTTGACCATCTTCTCGGGTTTGTCGGTAATCGTCTCGTAGATGCGTTGGAGCGTCTCCTCGGCTTCGAGGAGGTTGTGGTCTTCGAGAAATGCGCGGCCCTCGTCGGTCAGACCGTAGAACTTCCAGGGATAGCCTTGGCGGCGCTGTGCGTCCGGCAGCGCGACCTCCGTTACGATTCCCGCGTCGATCAACTTTTGAACGTGCTTGTAGACGGTTGCCTCGCTGATGCTCGGGTTGAGCTGTTCGAGCTCGTACATCGACGGGAGTTGCCGTGGGTGCTGTAGGATATTCGTGACCAGTGTGAACCGGGTCCGTTGGGTCACGAAGTGGACCAACTCACGGGCCTCCGTGCTCTCACCCGTTCCCAAATCGGTACTCATACTGCAAGCTACGCACCGGCACGACAAGTAGTTTACCCTGGAGTAAATTACTCCAGAGTAAATTCGAATACCTTACTCGGTAAATCACTTCGTAAATATTATGCTGAACACGCGACGTGCGTGTACTATGTCCGATGAAGAGTCGCCGGTTCCGGAGGGTATTCTCACGAGCGCAACTGCTCGACTCGACCGGGACGAGATTTCGCTGGCCGACAACGAGGAAATCGTCCGGACGCTGGCCGAGCTCACACCCGTTTACGAAAACGACCGCTCGTACTTCGTCCTCGGAAACTACGACAGAGACCCGATTCGACGGTTGAACCTCGTGACCGACCGTCTGAATCGTCGGGAGGACGCCTACGCGTTCCGGATGGTCGATATTCGCGGCGAATGGGACAACAGCATCCAGAAATTCTGCCTCATCGCCGACCTCGTTACGTACCTCGTCGGTGTTGCAGAGAAGGACCCGAGCGATTTCCTCGTCGAACAGGGCCTGCTCGTCGGTACCACGGAGTTCTTCTCGAAGAGCCACGTTCTCAAACGGGAGTACGACGACGAAACGCATCCGTTCGGATGGATGCAAGATGGCGTCTTCGACCTCTTCGAAAAAGAGGGACGGTTGTATCGGTGGCGGACGGACGCGGAACTCCTCGAAGCGGCCGAGTCGCTTCCGTAAACTTCCCCGCGAAGACGGGAATCACTCGGCATTTGGATAGAGGTTTCGAAGAAAGTGGTCTCCAAATACGAGGACGAGCACCGCACCCACGAGATCGAACAGGAGGTCGAGGAGGATATCCGATCTGCCGTAGGAAACGAGAATGGGTTCGAGATCGAAGCGGTCGGCGACGGCGTGAATCGTATACTCCATGAGTTCCCACAAAGCCCCGAGACCGACGACGACTGCCAGAACGCGCGGACGGGGGTCGCGTCCGTTGTGGCGAGCGGTAACGAAGACGAGGCCGCCGAGGAGTGTCGCGGAATGCGTGTGAGTGAGATGGTCCCACCACCACACGTCGTCGTACGGGCCGAGCATTCCGACGGTGTGGGTCAGCATCGCGGCGTCCGAATAGACGCGTTGCCACGGTCCGAAGGTGATGTCGTACTCGCGTTCGATGGCATCGGGGAGATACGTCGCTGCGAACGCGACCAGCGCGTTGACGATTGCGCCGGGGTTCCGTCGGCGAAGGCCGACGACGAACGCGGCGAGAATCGCGTACCTGACTCCTCGTTCCGTCTCCCGCGCCGCCCGGTGGTGGTTGCTCTCGGCCACGGCTCTCAATCACGAGTGATGAAGGTTGCTTTGCACAAATACTATGTGCTCTGCCGTGTTTTCGCGTCACAGATGGTCGGCGTGGGAAATGCGACCCCACCGATTCCAAGCGCTGGCTGCTCGCAATCTTCGCCGTGGACGATATCGGTGCAATCTCGTCCACGGTCTCGTACGTCGCTTTCGAGACCGACGGAAGTGCCCCGCTCGGAGTATCTACTCCGTGCGATTCGCATCCGAAGTTTCGAGAACGAGTCGCCGACGGGTCCCGTTCGAGAGGCGACCCATCGAAACGGAAGGGACGTTCACGTGAGCTTCGCGCGCAGCGTCTCGAACTCCTCGTCGTCGATTTCGCCGCGGGCATATCGCTCACGGACTGTCTCCATCGCTGGGTCGGTCGATTCCTCGGGAACGCGACGAGTCATCAGGTAGTACACGAGCGCGAGCGGAACCGCGACGAGGAGTACCATCCAGAGGAGTCCCCAAAGGCCCATCGAACCGGCACCCGCCATCCAGCCATCGCCCCACATATGGCCACCGTCCCACATATGTGCACTGCCAATCGCGCCAGTGGCGCGAGCGGCAACGGTTCCGGTCGCGGTGGTGACGAGCGTCGTCGCGATGGCAGTCAGCCTCACGGTTCCAATTTCGATTCGACGTGTACGAGTCATGTGTAGCTCACCTTCACATCTATTCCTACGATGTCTATCGAATTATATTCGAAGCCAGATTACCATCGTTTGAGAACGAGAACGCGACACTGCTGTCAGATGTGACGAATCAGAAACGATGACCGGAACATCGATTATGCGTTTTCCCGTCGCTATCGCTCGATACAGCGTCGCCAGAGGTTACAGACAGTTCGCTCGCACCAAGCGGATAGCAACCCTCGCAGACCGATACCGGCAGTAGTGCCGCGCGGATGACCGAACCGACCGCCGCGACGACAACCGAAGTCGAGACGACGCCCGAACCGATGATCGATGCGTCTCACCGTTTGTGACCACGAGGGACGTATTGTGCGATAGAGACAGTGTGGAGAGTTATTTCGTCCGGCTTCACACTGTCTTCAGACGCATCACGGCGATTGACAAACGTTCTCGTCCCTTTCGGGACGGATTACCATGGGTTCGATATGGAACTAAACCTGCCGATTAAACAGACCGCCCTGTCTGTTTCCCCCTCTACCGGTACAACAGATAAGTCGATGCGGGTCGTCAATAACGGTGGAACCACTAGAGCACTGAATTCATCGCCGTGTGTTCTCTTGGGGGGACGAGGGATGAGTCAATCACTTCCGGAAGAATGGTTTATCAGAGATACGCGAGTGAACGCGACGATTGCGTGGGTTCTCGTGGTCGTCTTCGTTGCGATTGCCGTCGTGAGCTTCTTGAATATCCTGTTCGTCGAGGCGACGATGGCCGCGATTGCGGCGTTCGTCGCTATTTCACCCGCGGTCGTCTACCGGTCGTGGACCCGAACGGTTCCGTGGCCACTGCTCCTCGTCGCATCGCTTCCGCTCTTTGTTGCAACGGCTCGGCCGGTGTTCCTCGACGATATCGTGACCGGGATTAGCGTTGCGACCCTCGCGATGCTCGTCGTCGTCGCACTCGAACTGACGACGGCGGTCCGAATGACGCCGCAGTTCGCGGTCGTCTTCACCGTCATCGTGACGCTCGCGACTGCCGGGTTCTGGGCCGTCGGGTCGGCGGCCTCGGCGACGTATCTCGGGACGAGGTTCATCGAGACGAACACCGAACTCATGACCATATTCACCGCGACGTTCGTTGCGGGCATCGCCGCTGGTGTGCTCTTCTGGTTGTACTTCCGGCGTCGGCTCGCCGCGAACGTCGAACGACCACGGGAGCGTGGCGCATGAGTTTCCACACCCCCGTCAGCCTCTCGGCGCGCCGGGAGAGTCAGTTGGTTCGACTCCTCCAAGCGGCGATAATCGGCATCTTAGCGGTCGGCCTCTGGCAAGGGAACGCCGGTATCGCCGTGAATGCGAGCGTCGGACTCCTCGTCACGTTTCTCCCGGCGTTTTTCGACCGGAACTACAGTATCACGATGAACGGCGGCATCGTCCTCTGGATTACGCTCGCGATGTTCCTGCACGCGCTCGGGACCCTCTCGTTGCCCGCGCTGGGTTTCATCAGTCCCTACAAGTCGACGTGGTGGTGGGACCACATGACGCACGCGCTGTCGTCGTCGCTCGTCGCTGGCGTGGCATACGCGGTGACACGAGCGCTCGAAGAGCACACGGAGTACATCTCGATGCCACCGACGTTCATGTTCGTCTATCTGTTGCTGTTCGTGATGGCGTTCGGCGTCATCTGGGAACTCATCGAGTTCTACGTCGCCGTCGTCTCGAACCTCGTCGGCATCGGAAAGGTGCTCACCCAGTACGGGTTGGACGATACGATTCTCGACCTGTTCTACAATACCATCGGTGGACTCCTCGTCGCGGTCTTTGGCACCGCCCATTTGACGGACCTCTCCGACCAACTTCGAGCGAAATTCGAATCCCCGAATCGATAACGGGTGCCGCTCTCGTCCCGATTCGCATCGGTCGAAGTTCCACGACGATTCGGTGATACTCGATCGGATATCGTCCTTCCTACAAACCGAGGCGGATTACAGGGACGGACCACACAGTAGCGGATTGCGCGATTCTTCGCCGACCGGCATACGTTCGTTCGAACCTTCCGCACTGACATCCGGTGTCGGCACGTTCGCCTCGAAATCGCCGAGGATGGTCGTCACCATTCAGCGTAGGTGATATACTCGGCGCGTTCGTACTCGACGAGCCACGTTCCAAAGGTATCTGCCACGTCTATCCCCTCGTGCCCTCGGATGCGGTCGATCACCGACCGGAAGGCGTCGTCGTCTTCGAAGTACCCTCCGTCGGTCGCTTCCTCGACGACCGTACGTTCGGCGTCGGAGAGGTCCGTAAGTTCGAACGAGTACCGCTCCCGAATCCGGTCGGCGAACGTATCGACGTCAGGTGCGACCTCCGTCACCTCGTACCGGTACTCCGCTTCGGTTACCGTTCGAGTGTCGACTGCAACCCGATATCGATTCTCGCCGCGGATGATGATGTCGTACCGTTGCCTCGGAACGAACACCGATTCGTTTCCCACCTCCTCGGCGGTTCCGTAGTGGATACCGATATCGCGTCGCTCTCTGTCGGACGTGTTTTCCTCGGACGGGATGGAATCGAGGCGGTTGCGGTCCGCGGCTGGCAGGTCGTCGTATTCTATCGCACCGAGCTCCGGCGTCGAATCGTCCGGGTCGAAATCGATGCGGACATCGTAAACGGTCGCCTCGTCGCTTTCGAGCCGGGTCTCCGAAACCTCGTAGAAGGTGTCTCCAATCCGGACGGTGTTGGTGGAGCCGAACAGCTCGTACGGCCCGCTCCGCGTCGCCGATCCGTTCCCGCGAGCCGACGTGACGAGCGTATATTCTTCGGAATCGGGCTCGGGGGCCATCGAAACTTCGTCGGCGATATCGTTCGCCGTCGCGTCGTCCATATCCAGAACGACGGGTGGATGGCCACATCCGGCGACGAAGACGGAGAGAAGGGCGGCTCCGTTTGCGAGGAACTGGCGGCGTCTCATACATTATCTGATAAGTAGCGTCATGAATACTTTCTGATTCACATCACGATTCCCTCGAAACGCCGGGTCAGTTCGGTGGCCGAAACGGAATCTCGGATTTCCGCCGCTCAGCGGTCGCTTCGTGCGGGCCGCTGGAGGTGTTGCTCGACGCGTTCTACCTTTTCGTCTACATCGAGCGTCTCCTCTCGGAAGTGGTCTATCTTCAACGTCGTCAGCGTCCGTGACGCATCGACGGCCTCCGTCGCCGCCTGGGCCGCGGCGAACACCTCCGACAGTTCGTCGGCCTGAATCGTCGTTTCCATCGGGTGCGTCTCGTACCGAACGTCGAAGTCGTCCAGCGCGTCGATGGCCTTCGCGATTTCCGCGTCGAAATCCGCGGTCGCGTCGTCGAGCGGCGCGACGGTGAGCATTGCCGTGACGGTCATAGTTCGACGTTCGAATCCCCGGGTAATATAATCGAGTGATGGTCGAATCGGACTGGTCCACTGTGATACCCGATTCGCCGTCGATTTCACGGACCGAAACGCTCGAGTGAGAAGCGACAGGGATACACCGTCTGAACCACTGGTGTATGTAGAGATGCTTCGGGAGTTCCTTCGTGACCTCCGGCGCGGCACACTGCTCCCACAGTTACGACGCTTCGTAATCGTCGGAAGCGTCGCCGCGGGCGTGCAGATGGTCCTCCTCTGGATGTTCGTCGATAGAGCCGGTCTCAATTACCTGTTTGGCGCGTCGATAGCCATCGAGATCACGATTCTATTTCAGTATACGCTCAACAACGCGTGGACGTTCCACGCGTCCCGAAACTCCACGACCAGCGACTACCTCACTGGATTGTTCAAAACGAACGTCGTCCGTGGATCGGCCATCCCGATTCAACTCGGCATCCTCTACGTCCTCGTGAACACGGGGGATATTCTGTATCTCATCGCCAACGCCTTTGCCATCGCTATCAGCGGCGTCTATCGGTACGTTCTCGATGCCCGTTGGACGTGGGGGTGAACGCGGAGGAAACGAGCGCCGCATTCGACGATTCGAGACCGATTCAGACCGAGCGCGGACCGGTGTGACCCAACAGCCAGCTCGCGTCACGAGAGTGAGTGTGGACGAGGGTGCGAGTGAAACGGACGACGGGACCGGGGTCGAATCACTCTCTCACAAGACAGTTGACACGTGTTACCATCTTTCGCATGTGGGTTACTACAATTAGTTTTTGTGCTACCGTAACGAGTTTTAACCTCCCGTCTAATGATTCAGATGCACTCTCACAACCAGTCACAGTGTTTCCCCGAAGTCAGCTATGCGACGCTGCCGCGCTTGGCTGGTTGTGGGAGTTCCGCGGTTCGGACTTCTCCCCAGTAGCAGTCCCACGTTCTCATCCGGAGCCTTAGCTTCCGAAGAGCGGCCGCTTCTGCATGACGATCACGTTCGGGTCGGCTTCCTCGATCTCTCACTCACGAACTAATCGCGCTACCGTGACTTCGCCATCCGTCGATCGCTGCTCCCACCGCAAACTCCTCATCCGGCGGGGACGATACGATGGAGCCCGCCGTCGCCATCGGCCCCGCTGCCGAGGACGTACAGTTCCCCCGCGGCGTCACGGCCGAACGAGAATAGTTGCTCTATCTTCCGTCCGCCGTCCCCGGCCACCGTGACGACCCGCGTCGGCCACTGACCGCCCCCGTCGGGTCGCGTCGCGGCGAACAGTCGCCCGCCAGCCTGCAGATCGCCGAAGATGTACGCTCCTTCCATCGCCCGAAGCGCCGACCCGCGGTAGACGTAGCCGCCGATAACCGAGATTCCGCTGACGGAACCGCCCGAGTGGGGATATTCGATGATGGGCGAGACGAGCGGTTCGCCGCCTCGGACGCTGCCGGGCGTCCCGTCGGGGCAGTTATCCGCCTCGTAGCAGTGGGTTCCTTCCTTTACGTTCCACCCGTAGTTGCCTCCCCGTTGAACCAGATTCACTTCTTCGTAGCTGCTCTGTCCGACGTCGCTGACGAAGAACTCGCCGCGGTCGAAGGAAAACCGCCACGGGTTCCGGAATCCCCACGCGTAGTGTTCGTCGAGACCGTCGGTACCGACCAGCGGGTTATCGTCGGGGATACCGTAGCCCTTCCCGTTCGCCCGAGTATCGACGTCGATACGAAGGATGCTCCCGAGGAGGTTCTCTGTCACGTCCTGTCCGTTGCCGCCACCGACGGCGCCGTACCAGTCGGAGACGTGCCCCGTTCCTTGGTCGCCTCCACCACCGCCGTCGCCCACCGCCACGTAGAGGTACCCGTCCGCTCCGAACGTGATGTCCCCGGCGTTGTGGTTGCTCTGTGGCTCCGATATTTCCAAGACGACGCGTTCCGAGTCGCGCTTCGCCCGGCCGCCGTCTTCGGTCGCCACAAACTCCGAGAGGACAAACGTGTGGCTGAAGTTGGCTGGCGCTCCGGACCGTCGCGGAGCGCTGTATCGAACGAACAAGCGGCGGTTCTCGGCGAAGTTCGGGTGGAGCGCGATTCCCAGCAGTCCCTTCTCTCCCCCTGCTTCGACGGTATCCCGTAGGTCCAGGAACGGTTTCTCTCGGAGACCGTTCGCCCCGTGAAGATGGATGAGACCGGTCTGCTCGGCGACGTAGCGACGGTCGGCGTCGGGTGCGAAGGCGACGTCCAGCGGCGTTTGCATGCCGCTGGCCAGCGTCTGAAGACCGACCGCATTCGGAAGGGTTCCCCCCGTCGTCGCTGTCTCGGATGCGTCAGTTGTGTTCGATCGACCGTCGCGCCCGGGCGGTCGTCCACAGCCGGCCAGTCCGGTCGTCGAACCGGCGAGCACCGCTTTGAGAAACCGTCGCCGCTTCATGGTCACTGATTCGAGCTCCGATGCAAAAAGAAATCCGGGTAGTTCATCGCTTTCAGTTGTAGACAGGCCGTCTTCCTATCGGACCTGAATCGTTTCACTTCCTTCGGGAACATTGCTATCGCTCCAATCGCGGGTCCAATTGCGATTTCCTCGATGGGTACGATTCGCTGATTACGAACGGAGACTGTACCGGTATCGAAGAGTACTATCAGAATTCATAATATGCTCAGAATATAGATTAATTATTATAATTTGGGTAATATTAATTAATATTCATCCACATGGTGGACACGGATGCGAGAAACTAACAATAATAGTAGTGAATGTCACTCTCGTCGGACGTTTATGAAAGCGACCGGTGCTGCAACTGCCGCGACTACGGTCGGTCTGACCGCACAGGGCGTGGCGGCGGATGAACACACGGTCGGCGCGATGCTGAACGATATGTCCATCGCCGAGAAGGCCGGGCAGATGATCCAGCCCGTGGTCAACAGTCTCGACCCGGAGGCGGATTCGACCTTCCAGGACGTCTCGGAAATCGGAGACCTCATCTCGGAGGTCGCCGCCGGGTCGTTGCTCTCCGGCGGGTCGCTCCCGCCGACGACGGACCCACAGGAACTCGTCGAAAAGGTCAACGCGCTTCAGGAGTACATGATCGACAACTCCCCGCACGGGATTCCGTTCTTCTACGGCGTCGATGCCGTCCACGGCGCCTGTTACCTCGACGGTGCGACCGTGTTCCCGAACCGGCTCAACATGGGTGCGACTCGTGACCCCGAAACCATCGAACGGGCCGAGCGACACACGGCGGCGGTGCTCGAAGCCACCAGTTGTCACGAGACGTTCGCTCCGACTATCGAACTCCAACACGACCCGCGCTGGGGGCGGTTTTTCGAGGGAATCAGCGAAGACCCGAAGGTGCTTTCGGACATCTCGGCGGCCCGGACTCGGGCCCTCGAAAGCAACGACCGCGTGACGTCTACGGTCAAACACTTCGCGGGGTACGAAGTCCCCCACAACGGCAACGACCGGGCGGCAGCCAACGTCTCGATGCGCGACCTTCGGGAAACGCTGCTCCCGCCATTCGAGGTCGCCATCGCGGAAGGCCCCGGAATGGTCATGGTCAACAGCGGTTCCGTGAACGGCATCCCGGCGCACGCCTCGCGGTGGCTGTTGACCGACGTCCTCAGGGAGGAGTACGACTTCGATGGCGTCGTCATCTCCGACTGGAACGACCTCTTCCGCATGATCGACCGCCATCAGTACTTCCCGGACACCGAGGACGGCCGACGGAGTGCGGTCGAGGCCGCTATCGAGGCGGGGTTGGACATGGTAATGCTCGGCGGCGGCGGTCTCACCCCACCCGAGTTCATCGCTCACGTTCAGACCCTCGTCTCCAACGGCAACCTCTCCGAGAAGCGCATCGACCAGTCCGTCAGGCGAATTCTTCAGCTCAAGCGGAGTCTCGGGCTGTTCGAGAACCCGTACGCCGATTCGTCGAATCTCGCCTCCCTCGTCGGCAACGACGAGTCGATGGAGGTGGCGACCGACCTCGCCCGCGAGTCGATGGTTCTGCTGAAAAACGACCCGGTGACGGAGGGTGGTCCCTCGGCGCTGCCGCTTTCGGGCACCGAAAACGTCCTCGTCACGGGACCGGGAATCGACCCCGAGACGGGTATCGAGAACCGTATCCTGATGCAGTACGGCGGCTGGACCCTCGGTTGGCAGGGAATCGAAGGCGGCTCGCTCACGGACGGCGGCCCTCGTCCGACCGGTACGACGATGGTAGCGGAACTGGAGAACGCACTCGGCAGGGGCCAACTCACGCACGTCCCGACGAACTTCGACCGCTCGCAATGGTGGTCGATTCCCGAGGACTCGACCAACGAAAACGGTGAGTACGGCTTCACCGACGAGCAGCGCAGTGCCGTCGAAAGTGCCGCTCCTGACGCTGACGTCGCCGTCGTCGTCCTCGGCGAAGGTCCACACAACGAAGGATTCGGCGACCGTGACACACTTCGACTCCCGGAGACGCAGCGGGAAATTCTCCAGACCGTCGTCGAGAACACCAGCGACGACACGACCATCGTCGGCGTGGAGTACGCGGGCAGTCCGCGCGGCAACGACGAGACCTTCCAGCATCTCGACGCACTGCTGTTCGCCGGTGAACCCGGCAGTGGCGGCGGCAAAGCCGTCGTCGAGACGCTCCTCGGAGAAAACAACCCCTCCGGGAGGCTCGGGTTCACGTGGCCGAAGCAGGTCGGCCACGTTCCGAACTACCACAATGCGTGGCCGTCGAGTCGGCACGAACCGCTGTATCCCTACGGGCACGGGTTGAGCTATACGGACTTCGAGTACTCCGACCTCTCCGTTTCGCCGTCGAACGTCGGTAATCCCCGCGCGGGCCGAACAGTGACCGTTACCGTCGACGTTACGAACACGGGCGACGTGGCGGGTGATCACGTCGTGGAGGTGTTCAACACCGAATTCTACGGTTCGGTCATCACCCGCGACCGCCGAGTCGTCGGCTACGAGCGCGTTCACCTCGATTCCGGCGAGAGAAAAACCGTCGAGGTCGAAGTCGATATGGAAGCCTTGGAAGTCGTCCCGGGCGATGTCCCAGCATTGGGTCCGAAAGCCGTCGAGGCCGGGGAGTACGAGCTGACCGTCGGGACGAACAGCGATTTGACGAGCACGCTTACCGTTCGGACTACCTGCGGCGTGGGTCGCGTGCGTCACCTCCCCGGTCGATTCGACGCCGACGGTGACGGCGAAGTCACCGTCTCGGACGTTCTCGAAATCTACCGACTTTCGAAGGGGGAGTAACGCTCTTCGTTCTCACGGACGGCACCACAATCCGTTCGCTCGCGGGTGGTCGGCGACGAGCGAATGGCGATTTATCGCTATAATGAGGGACTCTCGTGGATGCGGCGCTCCAAAATCGGATCGGCGGTTCGGAATAGTGTCGCTGTGATGGGAGCGTCACACGCGAGACCTTCTGTACTGACGGAGAGAGCCGCCCTTCTACTCGCGAGAGGCCGCAGATGCTCCCTCTCCGGTTCCGGCAACCGGGTCGGTGATGTTCTCACGAAGATCGGCTTCGATCTCCTCAAGCGACCTTCCTTTCGTCTCCGGAACGAGTCTGTGGGCGAACACAAACGCCACGAGGCTACAAATACCGAACAGCCAGAACGTGGACGATTCCCCGATATTTGCCGTCAGCATCGGGAACGCCAGCGACACGAGTAAATTCGCACCCCAATTGGCGACGGTAACCGTCCCCATCGCACTCCCACGAACGGAGAGCGGATAGATTTCGGAGATGAGCAGCCAAAAGACCGGTCCGAGCCCGATGGCGAAGAACGCCACGAACAGCATCAAACTGCCGGTCGCGACCCACCCGAGAATCCCGCTGAAGCCGGGGACGTAGAAGACGACACCGAGAATACTAAGCGTGACAATCATCCCACCGGTTCCGACCAACAACAGCTTCCGCCGACCCACGCGGTCGATAAGCGCTATGGCGACAATCGTCATGACGACGTTGATGACGCCGATTCCGGTGGTCGCAAGAATCGACGTCGCGCTTCCGAATCCGGTCGATTCGAGAATCGTCGGCGCATAGTACATGACGGCGTTGATTCCGGTAATCTGCTGGAAGACGGCGAGTCCGAGTCCGACGATCAGTGCTGGGCGCAGCCAGGGTTCGAGCAGGTCGGTAAAACCACTGCCGGATTGCTTTTCGACCGTTTTCTCGATTTCGGCGAGTTCGGCATCGACGCCGGTTTTTCGAGTCCGTTTAAGAACCGTCCGGGCATCGTCCGTCCGACCGTTTTCGTAGAGCCAGCGGGGGCTTTCGGGCATTTTCACCATGCCGATAGCGAGGACGACGGCCGGAATCATTCCGGTACCGAGCATCATCCGCCAATCGCCGGTATCGGCGAAAGCGTAGTTAACGAAGTACGAGATGAGGATTCCGAGCGTCACCATGAGTTGATTCAGCGAGGTCAGTGCTCCTCGTATCTTTGGCGGTGCTATTTCGGAGATGTAGAGCGGCCCGACGATGGACGCGAATCCGATCCCGACACCATCGATGAGACGACCCGCGACCAACACGGGTACATTCGGCGCGATTGCCATCGTTAGCGACCCGATGAAGAACACGATGGCCCCGAGAAAGATGAGTCGACGACGACCTATCTTATCGGCCAGCTTTCCACCAGTAGCAGCACCGAGTGCGGCGCCAGCCATCGCCCCGGACATGACGATACCTTCGACGAGTGGAGACATGGCGAAGGTATCATTGATGTACAGGAACGCACCGGAAATTATCCCCGTGTCGAATCCGAACAACAATCCGTTGAGTGCGGCTAACGCAGCAGTGAGATAGATAAACCGATTGCTTCCATTCGGTTGTATCTCTTCTTTGTCAACTGTAGCCATGGGAGAGTGTCTACAGTATTGCCCTGCTTCCAGTTAGAAAAGTTTCGAAATTTCTCCATTAAAAGAACATTATAAACATATGGGGTTTTAATCATTATACTACCGTTCATATGTTTACTTCTCTCGCGGTGCCCGGAAGCACGGCCGGTGTCCTCCGCCGACCGTCTCGTGATTGTGAATACTCTGACGCAAAGTGGTGGGTATTCTAATCTTTTATCGAGGATATCGGAACCGAGCGCACGGATGTCAACCGACCGTGCGAACCCGCATCGTTTCCGGATTGATACGGGGACGGACGCAACTGGATCGGAATCTGCTTTCGAAGTTCGCTTTGAGGCGGTACTTCCCGCCGTTTACGGACGCTTTCTCAGTTCGGAATCGATGTACGATGATAGTGAGACACGGGTCACAGCGATCGCGGTCTCACGGTTCGTCGTCGCATGGCAATACCTTGTACCGGTAATGGTGGCGAGAATGTGCTCGGCGACACGCGTCGAATCGACATCACGGAACACGCCGTCGTCGATACCCTGCTGGATTATCTCGTGAATCGCGGTTACGATTTTCTCGTCGAGTCGGGTGAACTGTTCACGAAACGCTCCGTTGGTTACCGCTTGGGCGCGCAGTTCGACCAGCACTGTCTGAAGTTGCTGTTCCGTTTCGTCCGGTTGAAGGGGGAGGAGTTTCTCGATGACGCGATCGAGCGTTTCCTTCGGGTCGTCGCTCTCACGAGTATCGATGGTCTCCTCGAACTGATCGACGGAATAGTCGAGAAACGAGACTAAGAGTTCATCTTTCGAATCGTAATAGTAGTACGGTGCAGCTTTCGATTTGTCGAGTTCTTCGGCGATGCGGGACATCGAGAGGTTGGCGTAGCCGTGCGAAAGCAACGCTCGATACGTTGCCCGCATGATCTCCTCTTCGGCGGAGGTCCATTTTTCGCCGGATGAATCAGAAGACGTCATTGTATTGTGTCGATGGTATTAAATCCAGAGCGTTGAGGGCGTCTACACCTCGGAACCAAGTTACGTATGGAGTAAGGTGACACTCGGTCGTTCTCTCCGAGGCACCGGTTCTGTCACATCGGTTACTATCCGTTCAGTAAGTATAATTCCTTTGTCCGACCCCGATGGAACTCCACTGGTCGGCCCCGTCTACGGCTGGAACGGCGCTCTCTCCTGTTAACGTTCGTTAGAACAGGCTGACTTTGCTGATATTGGGCGTATGTGGCTATCATATTACAACATTCGAAAATGATTAGACTCAATTATATCTATTTGATATGGATATTTGTGTGAAATTCACGTGATTAAAGGTCGCTAACGAGCGGTGTGCGACTCGAACGGACTATTGTGTGGGTTATTAGACGCTACTTTCCGGGTATTCGCTTACGACAGGTAGACAAAAGACCTATGATTTACTAAACGGTCGTTCAATTATGGCCTCATCGAACCAAGGTGTCGCCTTTCGTACGCCCCCAGAAGCACTGGCCAGCGAACAAGCACAACTCAACCCGTTCGACTGGTATGCCGAGATGCGGCGGGAACACCCCGTGAGATACGACGACCAGCGTGGACGATGGGACGTGTTCAAATATGAGGACGTCAAGCAGATCGTGAGCGACCATGAAACGTACGCCTCCGATGTCGCTAGTACGGACATTCGTCTGGTCGATCGAGACTTCGATACGGATAGAGCGCCATCCATGATTCGAGCCGACCCGCCAGCCCATGGGCGTCTCCGGAATTTCGTTAACAGTCGATTTCAACCCGGGTCGATAGCGGAACACCGAGCGCGATTCGAGCAAATCGCCGATGACTTGTTGGACGATATCGACTCGGGGGCGAACGTCGACATCATCGACAAATTCTCACACCCGTATCCCGTGACGATTATTGCGGACCTGCTCGGTCTCCCGCGCGACGATTACGATCAGTTCCTCACGTGGTCGAAAGCGGCTACCGAGCTATCTTTGACGGGCGACGAGAAAGCCATCGAATCCAACAAGCGACGCCGTGCACGCGTGCAACGTGAAATGAGGGAGTACTTCTCGAATCTGATCTCCGAACGTGCTACTGGAAGCGGTGACGATCTGATCACGCTCGCCGCGATGAACGATGAACTGACCCACGAGGAGAAGATCAGCTTTTGCCTGACACTGCTCATCGCTGGCAACGTTACGACGGTCAATCTCATTACGAACGCCCTCTGGTGCTTCGAAGAGAACGACTTGTTTGACGCGGTTCGGACGGGAGCAGTCAGTCGGACGAAAGTGATAGAAGAGGTCCTTCGGTACCGGTCACCGGCCCAGACCGTCCGACGCGTGACGACGAAACCGGTCGAACTGGGCGGGCGACGAATCGATGCGGGTGAGTTGGTTTTAGCGAGGATCGGATCGGCGAACCGGGACCCCGCTCGGTTCGATTCGCCGGAGGAATTCCGACCCGAACGGTCTCCGAATCCACACATCGCGTTCGGCGGTGGCATTCACTTCTGTTTGGGTGCGCAACTAGCTCGATTGGAAGCGGACATCGCTCTCGAGAAACTTTTGGATCGGTTTGAAGTGATCAACCCCGACCTCTCCGATTTGTCCCCCCAGACGTTCCTTTACGGCGTCAAATCCTTCCCTTGCCGTCTTGAAACGGGGAACTGACCGCCCCGATTCGTCGGGGTAACCGGGATTTGCCAGTCCGTCTCCCCGTTTCGAAACTCCAAACCGACACACATCGCTTATCCCGCCGGTGGTTCGGCGCACGGTGAGATAACGGCCGTCAACTATCCGCAGACGGCAGTTCCACGCGTCATCAGTTATCGAGTCGCTCGTCCCGGTCACTCCCGTTCCGTGACTTGTCCACCGCATTCGGGGCAAATTCCTGCGGCGGTGTCGAAGGGTTCACCACACATCTGGCATTCGAACCGTGCATCACTCCTCGTGGTGACGAGCCGTTTGAGCTTGCTCACGAGTCCCATGGTGGTAGTAGACACACTCCGTGCTGTCGGAAAAGCCTGCGGGACCGTTCGATGCCCACCCCGAAAGCGTTCTACCCGACACGATGTTCCGCTTGACGCGGCGGGAACGGCCGGTCTATTCCGGTATTGGCAATCGTCCAGTCGAGGATAGAGTGAAGATACCGGCTTCGACGTTAGATAACGAACGGGGCTGTACCGAGACACCACAGGATAAGTCCCACCAAGTAGAACGTCAGCGCTGTCCGCCCGCTGCCCGGGAGGGAATACGACGTGCCGACTATCGATTGAGAGGCGTCTAATTCGGTGTAGTCGCTTTCTCCACCGCCTCCCTCCATCGTCATCGTCGGCCCGGTTCCGGTGCGAGCGTGGAGGAGCGACACGACGAACAGAGACGCGATCAGGAGAAGAACGATGGCACGACCATAGAGGTAGGCGAGTGGGATAACAGTCACTCCACCAGCGATGACGGAGTACGTAACGAAAACCGGCGCTAGCGTCGTTCGATCCATGTCTGAAGCGGATTTCCCTGCTCAGTGGCACACCATGGCACGCGTGCGAGCAGGGAGGAGGGTGTGGCGGGGCAGGGGGGAGGGTCGGGAGTGATGGCGCCAGACCCGTGTGGGAACCCATTCAGGGTGTCAGAGGCAACCGCGCCACACTTCGTCCTTCGTGCCCTTCGGTAAATGCTTTGTGCAACTGTTCGAAAATAAGACAGTCAGATGGGCGACCATTGTTGGAACTCCAAACGAATCGGTGACGAAGTGCACTAGTACGTACTGCTCTCCGAGTCCGACGAATAACCGATAGTGAAGCGAACACGAGAACAGCCACCTGAGGTACCTATTGCACCTATCTCTGCGAAGGCTCCCGAATCACAAACCGGTGTTCAATACGACCAGCGACCGCCGAGTTTGAGTTCCTGCTCGTAACCGGGGTCGATCAGGTCGCGTGTGTCTTCGCGGGAGCGACTCGGCACGTCGCGGTCGGTCTCGGTGAGTGCGCAGACGGCGTTCGTGATGGTAACGGCGTGCTCGCGGAGGTCCCGGATATCTATTTTATCGAGCGTATCGGCGTGCGTGTGACCCCACCCGCGACCGCTCTTGTCGGGGTTCGTCGAGGAGACCATCGCGCCCGGGACGCCCTCCTGTACGAACGCCCACTGGTCTCCGTGCGGAGAGACGGTGTTACTGGAGACGAGCGGAATCGAGCGTTCGTCCGTCACGTCTTCGAAGGCGTCGAGAATCTCGTCGAACTCGTTCGCGTTTATCGAGAGGGTTCGGTCTCGGCCAGCACCGTCGATGTTGACGATGCATTTCACGTCGTCGAGGTCGTACGTCTCCATGGCGTGGTACGCTCCTTTGAGGCCGATCTCTTCCGAACCGAACACGAGCACGCGAACGCGCGTTTCGAGTTCGTCCTCCATTTGCGCGAGCAGACGACCGACTTCGGTTGCCAGCACGCTTCCTGCACCGTTGTCGTTCGCGCCCTCGGCGATGTCGTGCGTGTCCACGTGTGCCGTCAACAGAACCATTTCGTCCGTGTCGGGTCCGATATCGCCGACGACGTTGACGGACGTCGAAGGCTCGTTCCGACAGTCGACATCGACCGTCACCGAGAGGTCGTCGTCCTCGGCGTGACGGACGAGACGCTCGCCGAGTTCCTTCGAGACGCCCACCGCCGGAATCGGACCGGGGCGGTTATCGTAGCCGACCTCACCCGTCGGGGGGAGACAGCCAGCGATGTGATTCCGGAAGATGAAGCCGACCGCACCGGCGTTCGCGGCGCTGACGTACTTCTCCATCCGGTGAATCCAGCGGCCGTAATCGTCCGGCGTATCGCTGGAGGCGATCAGAATTTTGCCCTCGCAGTCGACCGCCTCGAAGTCCTCGGGACGACCGTACCCCACGTCGACCAATTCGCCCTCGACGGTTCCGGCGGGCGTCCCCGGGAGCGCGATGACCTGATAATCCTTCACGTATTGCTGGTCGTGGCCGCCTGCGGTCTCGATAGAAGAGGACCCTCGCCACCAGCCGTCGATGTCGAATTCGTCGAGGTGGACGTCCCGCAATCCTATTGCTTCGAAATAGCCTTCGAGTATTTTCGCTCCCGCTTTCTCCTCTTTCTGTCCGGCCATCCGCGTTTCGAGGTCGACGAGATCTTCGAGAACCTGCCACGAGAAATCGCTCCGGTAGGCGTCTCCGACGATGGCGTCTGTGAGGCGAGTCATGACTCCAGTCGTGTGGCGATAGTCTAAAAACGTATGTATCTCGGAAAATAGCGTTGTGGCCGAATCGACCCCTGCTGTACGCGACCGCACGCTGACCGACGACGGACTCCCGATTAGGCGGGAACGGTAGGGGGAGTAGACGGGGGAGGACGAGGGAGGTCGGAAGGAGAACGGGACGATAGAACGGTGAGTTCAGTTGACTTCGACGCGGTGCCACTGACCCGCCTCCTGACTCGTTTCGGCGGCCTTCGCGGCCTCACGAACGCGGCGCACGCGCTCGTCGGTCGGCGGGTGACTTGCGAACGCTCGTTCCAGCGGCGTTTGTTCCGTGCGACGGTCACGAATCGGGAAGAACCAGGAGAGCAGTCCCCCTCCCGGTTCGTTCGCGCGCTGAATCTTTTCGAGCGCACGAGCGAACGACAGTGGCTCGTCGAGGACCGACACGGCTCGCCGGTCCGCTGCGTATTCGCGGCGGCGAGAGTAGGCTTGGAGTACGACCGTCGGAGCGACGAGCAAACCCATCACTAACCCCGTTAGTCCACGTCGTACGCCACTCCCAACGCTGTCGGGGCCTCGCATCGGTCGACCCATGATTAGCGAAAGTCCCCAGCAAGCCAATGAGGTAACCATCACGAGCGGGAGCACTACCACGAGAGCGAGGCTCGCTACCATTCGCAGGAGACTCATGGCCAGCGTCTGCAGGAGACTATCGTAGCCTTCGAGATGGGCGAGCTCGTGAGCGAGGACCCCTTCGAGTTCCGCGGGCGTCAGCAACCGGACGAGCGAGTAATCGATCACGAGCGTCCGACTCCCCAGCGCGAACGCGTTGGGTTGGCCGAGCCGCGCGATGTAGACCTCCGGTCGGTCGATACTCATCCTGCGAGTCAGCCGCTCGATGCTCGCGTGGATGCTCGGAGCCCGGACGTCCGAAAGCGGAGTCGTATTGAGACCCAAGAGGAGACGCTTGGTGCTCATCCGATAGCTCACGTACCCGAAAACGAGCGCACTCCCTCCTGCAAAGAGCAGCACTGACGGGAGAGACGTACTGGAGAGGAGCACACCGACCATCCGAGAGCCCAAGAGGACGGTGACGCCAGCAAGAACGAGCAGCCACGCTCCAACCAGAACCGCGAGTCCCCGCGGCCGACGAGATGGGACTGACATAGCTTCTATAGGGGTTGCACACTCAAAACGGTTGTCGGAAAACACGCACGTGTACCGTCCTGGACGGGCGACCAGCGGTGGCTTTAGTGGGTATCGAACGCTTCCGGAGTGATGGTCAACACCACTCCAGTATTGTGAAAATAATACAATATTATTGTCGGTGAGGTTCTCCCGATAGAGAACTGTTTGTGCTAGGCTAGTCCGATAGATGCCATACACTATCCGGAAATCTTTGAAATCCGTTCTCAAAACATCGATCCATCTGTGTAAAATTGGGGAATGATGTGTTCTAGAACTTATTCTCACAGATAATCAGTATTTGACTGGAAAAGTAGCGATAATATCGCATCTATCTCCCAAGATGGTTGTTATATCTAAAATATAGGTGGTCGTTGTTGGCTCACCCTTATGGATGAAAATTGTGAATATTGTGCAATATTACTGGTCCGTTGACGACATGCGCAATTTTTGAATCGACCTTATTGGACGTCGAATCGGGAAGTCGCCACGGGGACGTCCGGTAAAACGGACGACCCGCGGAGTCACCTCACGAAGCGGCATGGTATTACAAATATAGTGTTGTAATGTCGGTTTCGTGAGGACTCGCGTCCGACGACTGGACGGATTCGAGGAGGCGATTCGGTGGCCGTAGATAACAGTAGATAGTTCGTCGACATCGAAATGGAAACAGAACCGGACGCCGAGCGAGTCCCGGTGCCGACTCGTCCGACGCGCTAACGGGAACTATCCCAAATTCGGTGTGTCCGAGCTCCTATCCGCCATGTTGATGTTCACTTCGATGACATTGGCGGTGCTCGTGACCATCTCCGGAATCGTCTCCTGGAACTGCGTTCCTTTCATCCGACTCGTCGGCGCGGAGACGCTCAACGCTCCGAGGACGCTTCCGTCGCGGTCCTTTATCGGCGCACCGACCGCCCGCAGTCCCTCGACTTCCTCCTCGTCGTTGTAGGAGTAGCCCCGCTCGCGCGTCTCGGCGAGTTCCTCACGGAGTTCGTCCCGGTCGGTGATGGTGTTCCCCGTCTTGCCCGGGAGACCGTGAAAGTCGATTATCTCCGCGGTTCTCTCCGGCGGGAGTTGCGACAGTATCGCCTTTCCCGTCGCCGAGGAGTGCAGATAGTCTGGCTTCTGTAACTTCGACGTCTGATACTTGTCTCCGACTGCCTTCTCGCCCCGTACTTTGAACAAGCTGATTCGGAGACCGTGTTGTTCGGTCGAGAGATGTGCGTACTCGTTGGTCTGTTTGGCCAACTTCTCGATTTCTTTCTTCCCCGCTTCGTAGAGAATGTGCTGGTTGCGGACGAATTCTCCGAGGAGCAGGAACTGGAGACTGAGTTCGTACGCGTTGCCGTTCTTGACGACGAGCCCCGTTTGTCGAAGTGTTGCAAGATGGTTGTACATCGTGGTTTTGGAGACGTCGAGGTGGTCAACGAGGTCATCGACGGTCGCGCTGCCTAACTCCTCTAGCGCCCGTATCACGCTCACCGCCGTCACGACGGTACTCAACGTCCGCGACGGCGACCCCTGATTCGGTAGCTTGCTCATACTCCTCCTGTGCAAACGACCGTTATAATTGTTTGTATATGTTGCAATTTGTCGACAGGGGCCATACGTGACGTGTTCACGAACATTATGCCATTTGTTATCTCATCGTCGAACGGGGCTACCGACTCTGGAGACGCCCCGTCGTAAAGTGGTGGTACCGCCCAACGCGGCCACGGAACCGGCCGTCGTACCGGATTCGAACGCGAACGATTGAATTAGATATTTACCGGGCGAAACGAGTCGATGCGTCCCGTCTCAATACTGATTGCAACTATTTACAAACACACGATGTGGCACCCACCGTCTGATACGACGTCCGTTCGCGCTAGTATTAGCTAGCCAAGCGTGCTAGCGTCGTCGCAAGCACATCGGTCGCTGCGGCGCAATCGTCCCAGTCGGTCCATTCGAGCGGGTTGTGCGACAGGCCGTTCCGAGAGGGGGCGAACAGGAGCACGGTGTCGGTCACGGACGAGACGTTTGCAGTATCGTGCATTGCAGCGGAGTGCATCTTCTGCGGGATGATATCGCACGCCTCGGCTGCGCCTACCGCCGCTTCGACACATCGGTCGGCCATCCGACTGGGTTGCTGGTCGCGGTACCGGTCGAATTCGGTTCGAACCGGCGCATCGCGTTCGAGGCGCGAGAGCGACTGACGGGCGCGGTCCGCGAGCACGTTCATCGACTCGTACTCGACGTCGCGGATGTCCATGTGGAGTTCGACGTGTCCGGGTACGATGTTTCGAGCGTTCGGCGTGACGTCGCACCGTCCCACCGTTCCGACGGCCGTCGGACTGATCGAGGTAACCACGTCTTCCGCGGCGCGACGGAAGTCGACCACGAACTCGCTCGCGGTCGTGAACGCGTCGGACCGTTCGTACATCGGCGTCGCACCCGCGTGGTCCGCCTCACCATCGACTTCGACCCTGCAGTTCGTGATGCCGGTGATGGCGTCCACGACGCCGACCTGCGTCCCCGCCGATTCTAACGTCGTCCCCTGTTCTACGTGCAGTTCCGCCCACGCTGACCAGTCGCCCGCGCGGATTTCGTCGTCGCCCGCGAAGCCGACGTTCTGCAGATGCTTCTCAAGAGTGCGCCCCTCGTCGTCAGTGAGCGACAGCGCCTCCTCGGCCGTTCGAACACCGGTTGCGACGGACGACCCGAGCAACCCGAACGAGAACCGCGCACCCTCTTCCTCGGTGAACGAGACGACCTCGACCGGCCGCCGGAGGTCCGCGTCCGAAGCCTGCAGCGTCCTGACGGCTTCGAGCGCCGCGTAGACGCCGAGCGGCCCGTCGAAGATGCCGCCCTCGGGAACGGAATCGAGGTGGCTCCCGGCCGCGACGGGTGCGGCGTCGGGGTTTGCCCCCTCCGGCGTCCACCGGCCGACGATGTTTCCAACCGCGTCGACGGACACCGAGAGTCCGGCGTCCGTGAGCCGCGAAACGAAGTATTCCCGCGCGCGTCGGTCCGCGTCGCTTCCCGTGAGTACTGTCCTGCCGTGTCCTTCGTCGACGTCGATGGCGCCGAACTGGCCGTTACGTTCGATGTCGCGACGAAGGCGTTCCTGGTCAACCTGCATACCTCCGCTCAATCGAAATGGGGGGTAATAAACGCAGTGCATCGGTGGAAAAACAGCGCGAGCGGTCGGTTTCCATCGTGACCCGATGACCCGCTCGCTAACGGTACAGCCGCTCTGAACCCGCAATCGACGGCGAACCGTGTATCCAAGTGCGGCGACTAGAGCGTGCGAACGGTTCGAGCGACGACATCGACCCCGATATTGAGGGAGTCCTCGTCGATGTCGAACCGCGCCGTGTGGTGGCCGTACGGGTTGCTCGCGCCGATACCGATGTAGGTCGCTTCACCGCCGTTCTCCTGCACGCGGCGGATGAGGTACGACGCATCCTCGCTCCCGCCCATGTCGGCGCGGTTGACGACGGTGGAGACGGCATCGAGGTCGGACGCAGCGTCGGCAACGGCGTCGATCATCGCATCGTCGGCCGTGAACGTCGTCGTCTTCCCGTAGAGACCGGTTTGCAGTTCCACGTCGTGCATTCCGGCCGCGTGCTCGACGACGCGGCGGGCTTTTTCGAGCATGTAGTCGTTCAGCTCCGCCGACCCGCCACGAACCTCAACGCGCATCCGGACCTCCTCGGCGACGATGTTCTGCGGATTCGGCGAGTGAACCTTCCCGACGTTGATGCGGGTCGTGCCATCGGCGTGGCGCGGGATGGCGTAGAGGTTCTGAATCGCGGTCGTCGCGGCCTGCAACGCGTTCCGTCCCTCGTTCGGCGCGTTCCCCGCGTGACTCGGGGCTCCCTCGAACGTCACGTCGAGTTTCGCGTTCGACAGCGGGTGTTCGTACGCCGCGACGACCATCCCCGTCTCGTTACCGAGTCCGAGGTGAAGCGCGAGGAAATACTCGACGTCGGCGAGGTGGTCCGTCTCGCTCATCGGTTTCCCGCCCCGGCCTCCTTCCTCCGCGGGTTGGAAGAACAGCTTCAACGTCCCGTCGAAACCGCCGTTCTCGTCGAATTCACGCGCGATACCGAGGCCGATGGCAGTGTGGCCGTCGTGGCCGCACGCGTGCATCTCGTTCGGGTGCGTGCTCCCGAATCCGTCCCGTGCGGGGCGGTGGTCGTCGTCGGTGGCCTCGCTGCGTTCGAGCGCGTCCATATCGACCCGGACGCCGACGGTCGGGCCCGTCCCGTCTCCGTACGTCTTTTCGGCGACGAGTCCGGTGATGTCGTCCATCCGTTCGAGGTACGACTCCGGCGCGCCCTTCTCGCGGGCACGAGCGACCGCGTTTGCGATGTCGGCTTCGTCCGGGACGCCGAGGCGAGCGTCCTCGTCAACGGCGTCCGCGCCGAGGTGAAGGGTGTAGTCGCGCTCGTCGAGTTCGTGTGCGATGAGCGCTGTCGTGCGAAACTCCTTCCAACCCGATTCGGGATTCGCGTGTAAGTCTCTGCGTAGCTCTCGTAGGGTGAGCGGTCTGGCGTCTGCCATGGCCCTACAACAAAGGTGGACTATTAAACTACTATGGGAACAGGTAATCGTAACAGAAAGTACCGGAACACGAGTGTCGCCGTCAACAAAACAGTTATATAATATATCTCCATGTGCTAAGGTAGACCACACCAAAAGGTGTGTTTCGAAGCAGGTAAGAGTAGATATGGAAGAAGACGACATAATCGAATACAATCTGAACAGACGGCAGTTCGTCGGCGTCGCTGGCGTACTGGCTGGAACGGCGCTAGCGGGATGTTCCGGAAAGACCGACGACGACGGCGGTGACGGCGACGGTGGCGGCGGTGGCGGTGGCGGCAACGGCAAGAAGACCCGGTTGAACGTCGCCATCTCCGCGGAAGTGTGGAACTTCGACCCCGCGCTCTGGACGGACACCGCCACGAGCACCGTCGGTGGCCTCATCTTCGACGAGGTCATCGAACTGACCCCCGACGAGGAACTGAAGCCCGGTCTCGTGACGGAAGTCCCGGAACCGAAGAACGGCGGGAAAGCGTTCGAGTACACGCTCCGCGACGGTATCACGTTCCACAACGGCGACGACGTGACCATCGAGGACTTCAAGTACTCCGTCGATTGGATTCTGAACCCCGATAACAACTCTCCGGTCAAGAGCCGGATGCCGTTCGTGGAGAGCAGCGAAATCGTCGGCGACCGGACGCTCAGGCTGAACACGTCGAAATCGTTCGGCACGCTCAACTGGTGGCTCACCCGGAGTCTCGAAGGAATCGTCCCGAAGGGGTCGCGCGGCGAGACGAAAGACGGGAAGGGTCCGAGCGGTCTCTCGACGAATCTCACGAACGACCCGGGCGGTGCGGGCACCGGCCCATACGAGTTCGTCGAGTGGAAGAGCGGGAGTCACGTCCTGTTGAAGAAGAACGAGAACTACTGGAAGGACGGCATCCCGTCTGTCGATGAGGTCAAGTTCAACTTCATCGGGGAGAACTCCACGCGCCTCGCCAACCTCCGCTCCGGCACGATAGACCTCACGGACAAGGTTCCGCCGAAGGACTTCTCGGGGCTGAAAGGCCAGCCCGACATCACGGCGGAGTCGGTTCCCGGCAACCTCACGCAGGTGCTCTACGTGAACCTCATGGAAGCGGAGGGCAACCCGATGAGCAACGTCCACAACCGGCGCGCGGTGCTGTACGGCATCGACGGCGACGAGATTCTGGACGAAATTTTCCACGGACAGGGCGTCGTCCAGAAGGGGCCGTGGTACCCCGACAGCGAGTGGACGTCGCCGAAGCTCAAGAAGATGGAGCTCTACGACCCGAAGAAGGCCCGTTCGGAGCTTGAGCAAGCAGGCAACCCCGACGGCTTCGAGTTGGACATCATCGCCACCAAGGGTTCGTGGTTCAAGGACGAAGCGATCGTCATCCAGGAGCAGTTGTCCAACATCGGCATCGACGTGAGCGTCACCGCCGTGGACAAGTCGACCCTGTTCGATCAGGTCTACGGCACGAACAAGTGGCACGCCGCCATGGAAGACTGGGGCCAGTCGATTCCGGTCGTGACGTCCTGGCTGGAGTCCGGCTACGCGGACAACAACCACAACCACAACAACTGGCACCACCAGTCGGACGATTTGATGGACATCTACGCTCCGAGCGGACCCGAACCGCCAGCGGACGCCAAAGGCGACTACTCGAACGGACACGAGTGGTACGTCGCACAGCTGCGCGAGGCGCAGGCCGCGACGGACAAAGAAACGCAGAAAGAGATCGTCTACCGGCTCCAGGAGTACCTCGTCGAGCACGCGATTCAGATCGACATCGCGTACGTGAACAAGCTCGAAGCGTGGCGCAACTCGGTCAGCAACTACGACATCGGCACGTTCGTCGACGAGTACCGGAACGTCGAGGTCGGCGAGTAAACGCACACCAACCATGTTATCCGATTCAGAGGAAGTGACTGAATGAATCCACATAGAACTGCTGCGGAGGTGATCGGGCGATGAGCATGGGACGCTACGTCGCAAAACGCCTGCTGCTGACGATACCAGTCCTGCTCGGCGTCAGCGTCGTGGTGTTCGCGCTGGTTCACCTCGCGCCGGGCGGCCCCGTTCGCGTGATGCTCGGGCCGCTCCAAAACGAAAAGCTCGTCAACCAGATTCGACACGATATGGGGCTGGATAAACCGGTGTACGTCCAGTACGGGCTGTGGATGGTCGATGCCATACAGGGTGACTTCGGAACGTCCTGGACCGTCCAACAGGGAGCGCCGGTGACGGACCTCATCGTGGAGCGACTGCCGCTGACGGTCGAACTGTCGATACTCAGTATGATAATGGCGATACTCATCGCCATTCCGACCGGCATCATCAGCGCCGTTCGCCAGGACCGAATCGAGGACCACGCGGCGCGCATCGCCGCGCTGACCGGCATCTCCATCCCCGATTTCTGGTTGGGGATCATCCTCATCATGGTGTTCGCGGTCCAGTTCTCCTTCCCGTGGGCGACGGGCGGGTGGACGCCGCCGTGGGTCGACCCGGTAGCGAACCTTCAGCAGTTGGTACTGCCCGTGATCACGCTCGGGACGGCCTACTCCGCGCTCATCGCGCGGATGATGCGCTCCGAGATGCTCGATACGCTCAACCAAGACTACATCAAAACCGCGAAGGCGATGGGAATCAGCGGCCGCGAAGTGATACTGAAAGACGCCTCCAAGAACGCACTCATCCCGGTCGTCACCGTCATCGGCGTCGGTCTCGGCCAACTGATGAACGGGGCGATTCTGACGGAGACCGTGTTCAATCTGCCGGGCGTCGGAAAGCTCCTGATACTCGCCATCGACCGGCGGGATTACCGCGTTATCCAGGCACTCATCCTGTTCATCTCGATGGTGTTCGTCTTCGCGAACCTCGCGGTCGACGTACTGTACGCCTACCTCGACCCCCGAATCCGATACGACGGGAGGAACTGATATGGCAACGAAAGACCACGCAGAGACGGACACGTTCGACGCTGGGTCGGCCCCCGGAACGCACCACTCGCAGTTCCAGATGTTCTGGAAGGAGTTCCGGCGCAACAAGCTGTCGATGATCGGCGGTGCGATAATCGGCACGATGGTCCTCCTCGCGTTGTTCGCTCCCTACGTCGCCCCGCACGACCCGACCGTACAGTTCGAGGCACCCGAGGGCGAGCACAACCCGATGCCGATGGGTACCAAGATGATCGTCGAAAACGAGAACGGCGACGCGGTCGGAACGATGACCGCGTACCTCGGGACGGACCATCACGGCCGCGACATCCTCTCGCGCATCCTCTACGGTTTGCGTACCCTGATGACGGTGTCGCTCGGCGTCGTCTTCTTCGCCATGCTCATCGGCGTGAGCGCGGGTGCGATAGCCGGGTACTACCGGAACTCGTGGATCGACGAGATAATCATGCGGTTCATGGACATCCTCTTCTCGTTCCCGAGCCTCATCCTCGCCATCGCGGTGCTGGGCGTCTTGGGCGTCGGGGAGACGGAGTACGGGTCGTTCGTGCTTCCGAACCTGCTGAAGATAATCATCGTCATCGGCGTCGTCTACATTCCGAGTTTCGCCCGCGTCATGCGCGGCTCCGTGCTCAAGGAGATGGAAGAGGATTACATCGACGCCGCCAAGGCGCTCGGGGCGAGCGACCGACACATTCTCGTGAAGGACATCGCCGTGAACACGCTGCCCACCGTCGTCGTTCAGGGCACGCTGTACATGGGAACGGCCGTGCTGGCGAGCGCCGCGCTGTCGTTCCTCGGCCTCGGTATCCAACCCCCGAAGGCGAGTCTCGGGTTGATGCTGTCGAACGCCCGCGGCTACCTCTACAGCGGCGAGTGGTGGTACTCGGTGTTCCCGGGCGCGGTCATCGTGCTCACCATCCTCGGGTTCAACCTGCTCGGTGACGGGCTCCGCGACGCACTCGACCCGCGATACACGGAGGAGACGAGAGAATGAGCGACCCGATACTGTCGGTTCGCAACCTCGTCACCCGGTTCTACACGGACGAGGGAACGGTGAAAGCCGTCGACGGCTCCTCGTTCGACCTCCACGAGGGCGAAACCCTCGGCATCGTCGGCGAGAGCGGGTCCGGAAAGAGCGTCACTGCGCTCTCCGTGATGCGACTCATCGACGACCCCGGACGCATCGAGAGCGGAAGCGTCCGCTACAACGGCGACGACCTGTTGGAGAAGAGCGAAGCGGAGATGCGCGCGATACGCGGCAACGAGATATCGATGATGTTCCAGGACCCGATGACGAGTTTGAACCCGGTGTTCACCATCGGCGAACAGATCCGCCGCGTCATCCTGCGGCATCAGGACGTCTCGAAGCAAGAAGCACACGAGCGGACCATCTCGCTCATGACGGACGTGGGCATCCCGGAACCGGAGGCTCGCGTCGACAGCTACCCGCACCAGTTCTCGGGCGGCATGCGCCAGCGCGCGCTGCTCGCGATGGCCATCTCCTGCGAACCGGACATACTCATCGCGGACGAACCGACGACGGCGCTCGACGTGACCATCGAGGCACAGATATTCGAGGTGCTCGACGACCTCCAGGAGAAGTACGGGATGAGCATCATCCTCATCACGCACGACCTCGGCGTCGTCGCCGGGACGTGCGACCGCGTTGCGGTCGCGTACGGCGGTCGAATCGTCGAACGCGCGGACGTGGACGACCTCTTCGAGAACCCGCGCCACCCCTACACGCGCGGGCTGATGCGTTCGCTACCGACGCTGCGGGGACAGATGGACCGACTGGTCCCCGTCAAAGGCGACGTGCCGAACCTCGCCGCCCTGCCGTCCGGGTGTTCGTTCCATCCGCGATGTCCGCACGCGACGGACGCGTGTCGTGAGTACGACCCGGAACTGCGGTCGGTCGAACCGAACCGCGAGGCCGCCTGCATCCACGCCCGCGGATACGGCCCGATATCGAAGGAGACGGGAACCGCTCCACGTACCGAGGCCGCCACCGACGGAGGGGTGGTCGATGACTGACGCCCCGCTGGTGGAAGTGCGCGGCCTGCGCAAGCACTTCGTCCAGAACGACGGACTTATCGACCGCCTGATGGGCGCAGAGGAGCGCATCAAGGCCGTCGATGGCGTCGATTTCGAAATCGAACGCGGCGAGACGCTCGGTCTCGTCGGCGAGTCCGGAAGCGGAAAGTCCACGACGGCGCGGTCGCTCCTGCGCCTCGACGAGCCGACGGCGGGGACGGTTCGCTACGACGGAACCGACCTCACCGAGCTGTCCGCGGGCGAAATGAAGGCGATGCGAAAGCGAATCCAGATGGTGTTTCAGGACCCCGCGTCGAGCCTCAATCGTCGAAAGACCATCTCGCAGCTCCTCAAGCAGCCGATGGAGATCCACGGACTGTACGAGGGCGAGCGCGACGAGCGCGTAGACGAACTGATGGAAACGGTCGGCCTCCCGCCACAGTTATCCAATCGGTATCCGCACGAGTTCTCGGGCGGTCAGCGCCAGCGCGTCGGTATCGCCCGCGCGCTCGCGGTCGACCCGGAGTTCATCGTCGCCGACGAACCCGTTTCGGCGCTCGACGTCTCCATCCAAGCCCAGATACTCAACTTGCTGATGGACCTGCAGGACGAGTTGGACTTGACCATCCTGTTCATCGCCCACGACCTCAGCGTCATCCGCCACTTCTGTGACCGCGTGGCGGTCATGTACCTCGGCGAAATCGTGGAGGTTGCGGACGGATCGGACCTCTTCGAGAGTCCGCAACACCCGTACACGAAATCGCTCCTCCGCGCGATTCCGGAACCGGACCCGGCCCTCGCCCGCACGCGAACCGCGCTGGAGGGAGAGGTACCCTCGCCGCTCGACCCCCCGAGTGGCTGTTCGTTCCACTCTCGCTGTCCGAACGCTACCGAGGAGTGCATGGCGACTGACCCGCCGCTGGAGGCGATTTCCGGGGCGAACGACGGCCACGAAGCGGCCTGCATCCACGTCGATGAGTTCGAGTACGGAACGGGATTCGTCGCCGAGGAGGCGGTCGTGGACGACCGATTCAGCATCGAAGGGTTCGACCACGCCGACGAACCGGTCGCGGACGGCGGCCGGTCGGATAACGAATGAACGTCGCGCTGAAGCCGCTGATTCGGCTCGCCATCACGTTCGCCATCGTGTGGTTCTACAGCGCCTTGCTTACCCCCCTCGATGCCGGGCTTCGCTTCATCGCCATCGTCGTGCTCGCCATCCCGACGTGGCTCGTCGTGAGTCGGGCGCTATTCGCGGACGACGACTGGTCACCGTTTCGGTTCCGCCGCGACGCGAAGTGACCGGAAACAGACCCGAACCGCCGTTCGGGTCGGAGGAAATCGCCGCGCTCCTGCTCACACGATGAAAACCTCGTCCGAGTGTAGTATCTGCTATGGTAGCACCATAAACATCCTCGATCATATGACTTCCGTAAGGTTGGATCGAGCCTCATCAATCGCATCTACTCGGCCAAGGAGCGTTACCACATCACCACGCTCGAGGGTGGTATCCGGCATTGGAACGAGCCGCTCTCCGTTTTTCTTGATCAGTCCGACGATACATCCCTCGGGGAGGTCGAGCTCTGCGATGGTAGTTCCAATCGCCGCTTGATTGCTCACAGTCACATCGGAGACGTCCCTGTCGTCGGCAAACTCGGACAGCCACGGGAACATTCCGGGTCGTATCATCATGTTGTCCATCGTGTACGCCGTCGCTAGAATCGGTGAAACCGTCCGAACTCCGAGATCCTCGAAGGCTTCACGGTTTTCGGGATCGTTCACCTGAGCAACGAGATCGTCGACCCCAAACCGGGTTCGGGCGGTTTGGCACGTCAAGATGTTCTGGTCGTCGCTACCTGTTGTCGCAGCGACTTTCGTTGCGTTCCCGATGCCCGCCTCCTTGAGAATGGCAGCTTTCGTTCCGTTGCCGTGGACTACCGAGTAGCCGTTTCGACGAAGTTCCGCAACCGTCGCATCGTCGCGTTCGACAATGACGGGGTTTTCTCCGCGCTGTTCGAGTCTGTCTGCTAGTGTGCGGCCGGTACGGCCACCACCGATGATGAGTATTTTCATTGGAATGATGTCGAGACGTTCGGCAAGAAATCGAGCACTCCCCGCTTGGACGACGACAGTCACGAGGATGACGAGGAACACAACACTGACGACACTGTTCGCGTTTGGAACGCCCTCAGCTGCCAGCTCGAGCGAGAATAGCGTTGCTACGGATGCTGGGACGATCCCGCGCGGTCCGACGAAAGAGATGAACAACCGTTCGTTGGGGGTGAACGATGCCCGTCGCGTGGCGAGCCAGACCCCAAGCGGGCGCACGACGTACGCTGTGACGAGGATCACGGCTAATCCTCCGATGCCAAGCGCGAACAGATCTTCAATCGTGAGCAGCGCGGCGAGCAACACGTAGACCACGCCCAGTACTACGACTGTGATGTCGTCTTTAAACTCGGAAACTGCCTCGTGGTACGGGATGTTTGCGTTTCCAAGGAGGATTCCAGCGACGGCAACCGACACGATGCCTGCTTCCGAGGCGAGGCTGTCAGCAATGGCGAATGATAGCAGAGCCGTCGCCAATGCCGTAATGCGAGAGTGTTGTGGGGATTCACTCAAATAGCGCAGCACATACGCTGATAACGCTGCTATGGCAGTGCCGACGATGACACCGAGTCCGATTCGCGAGAGGAACTCGGTGAGGACGGACCGCTGAACCGATCCACCAACGAGCGGGAAACCATGTCCTAGCGCCAAAACCTCAAATAGTACGGCTGCGAGAACGGCCGCGACGACATCGTTGACGATACCTTCGATTTCGAGAATTGCGCGAACGTTCTCTCGCACGTCCACCTGGTCGAGAATCGGTGTAATTACCGTCGGACCAGTTGCTACAAGGAGGGCCGAAATAACGAGCGAAAGACTCCATTGCAGGCCGAGGAAGGTGTGTATCGCAACGCCGAGCCCCATGAGCGTGATCGCGGAGCCGATAGTCACGAGTCTGAGCGTCGATGCGGGGGCTTGCCGTAACGTATCGACGTCGAGGTTGAACGCTCCTTCGAAGACGATTATCGCTACCGAGAGGGAAACGAGTGTCGAGAGCGACCCGCCGAACAGCCGGGGGTCTATCAGCCCGAACCCTTCAGGGCCAAAGAGAATACCGGCACCGAGTAGAAATACCACGCTGGGGATGCTGTATCGGTCACCGATTAGCTTCGAGGCGACACCGAGGCCGATCACGAGCGCCGCTACCAGCAATAGTTCCGAGGCCACGGTCAGTACCTCCCTCTAGGTGATGCTCGGATAGACAATGCGAAACGCGAACCGGTAATGGTATTTCCAGTCAAGAAGAGGACATCGTTGCTGTTCGTGAGTGCCGTCTTGAAGACAGGGGGTGTCTCGGATAAGAGCATCGTGGTAATCTGTTTCTAGTTGAACATGGTACTGAATGGACGTTCGTTAAGCATGGGCGATTTTAGAATGTAGATATTGATAGCGGCTTCGATAAGGCGTACAGTCGCAATGGGGAAGTTATAGTTACTATCGTCATCCACAATGATTTATGGGATTGGTGGTTAGTCGGCTGCTTGGCCCCATCGGCAGGGAGGGTGTATCCTGTGATGTATGAAGCATCGGACGAGTAGAGGAATGCCACTACGCTAGCCATCTCCTCTGGCTCCGCAACGCGTCCCATCGGAACGTCGGTCATCGCCGATGTATCGAACGGAATCGATGTCCTCGCCCCGAAAGAGGTCCCAACGCTGTCGCTTTTCATTGAAATGGACGGGAGATTTGTGTCGCATTTCAACGTACCGTTCGGACGGCCCCAGTTGCCTGCCTTGGCTCCGAATTGCTTTCGGGAGTCTGCCATTTCCCACGGCCGAATCTGATAGCGACATAGTTGAATGAACGTTCGGTAAGTCATAGGCTTTTTGGTGATACATCCTGGTAATGACAATGGTAATGAATGTCAACGGGAGAATCGCGTCTCTATCGGTGGAAAAAGGCGAGTGTTTCAGGGCGCGACCTCTCAACGCAGTTCACCATCATCGCTTCATCAGATCCTTATTGAGGTATGAAGATAATGCAACGCGAACTGCTGCGGGTGCGTTCTCTCGATTGGTTGTTGCCCGATTATACATTACGCCGCTAAAAGTAGCAAATATGTGTTCCGCAACACGCGTAGAATCGACGTTCCGAAACTCTCCTTCGTCAATCCCCCGATCGATGATCCTTTCGAGGTGGTCTACAATTCGGTCATCGATTTCGGTAAACTGCTTACGGAACTTCTCGTCCATCACTGCTTGTGAACGAAGCTCGACCATTGCAGCTCGTAACTGACTCTCGGTATCATCAAGTTGTAACGGTAGAAGCATCTCTATGAATTGTTCGAGCTCTTGGCTCGGGGATTCATCATTACTCGTATAGATGTTCGATTCTAATCGATCGGTTACGTACTCCAGAAACGATAGCAAGAGATCCTCTTTCGAGTCGTAATGATAATACAGAGAGGCTTTCGACTGGTCCAATTCGGAGGCTATCCGCGAAATAGAGAGCTGTGCGTATCCGTCTCGGAGTAGTGCACGGTGCGTTGCTTCCATAATTCGCTCTTCGGACGTACTCCACTCACTGTCAGATGAATCCGCTGTCATCATTTCGCCCATACTTTCATCGGTATCACTTTTTCTTCTATCTACTGAGTGGGCATTTGGTGGCAAAAATACTTCGCTGAAAGGGCTCGAGGGAGATTATTTATCGACGATCTCCAACTGCTGTTCATGAATTCGAGAAGAAATCCGTACCGTTCCATTCAACGTTCGCTGTACCTGCGTTCGTCAGCACGGTGAAAGCGTATTTCGGATAGCGCTTTTGCTGAACGATCGGTAAATTATCTCTGAAAAATCGGAATGCCAAACCCAACAGGCGAATTCCAAGCTGCCGTGAATCAGTTGGACGACAGTGTATCACGTGAATACTGGTGAAATAGGTCTACAGACGCACTGCTAAGTTCTATTTCTCGATATGGCAGGGGAGTGATTTGAGACCGAACGGAGTCGCTTGAGGAGACAGATCCGAGAGATCCGGTTCGATGACTTCGAATCGATCAAGAAGCCTCTCAAGTGCGATATCCGCTTCTAGCCGAGCGAGGGGTGCCCCTAAGCAGATATGGATTCCCCCTCCGAATGCGATATGGCGGTTCGGTTTTCGCTCGGGGCGGAACTCCTCGGGCGCATCGAACGTCGCCGGGTCGTGGTTTGCGGATCCGTTCCACGCGACGATTAGCTCTCCTTCCTCGATCTCCTTGCCGCCGATTTCCACGGGCCGCGTCGTTCTTCGTAGTAGTGACTGCGCGGGGGACCGGTAGCGAAGGACTTCTTCGATCGCTTGTTTTCGATCGATTGCTCCCGAACGGATATCATCGAATAGATCGAACTCTTGAAAACACCAGAGAGCGTTCGTGATGAGGTTGATCGTCGTCACGTTCCCCGCGACGAGAATTCCATGGCAAAATGTAACTTTCTCTTTGTGGCTCAGGTTGTCATTTGTCGCCGCAATCGTAATCAAGTCGTTGCCATCTCCGTCGGTGCGTTCCTTAATTAGTTCCGAGAAATATTGGTTCATCTCCCGAATCGCCGTCTCCTGCTCTTCGACAGTTATCTCGTCCTCCTCATCGGTTCGGGGAGGTACACGCAAGGACGCATCGGACCATTCGATGAACTGTTCGTAGTCTTCGATAGGGAGGCCAAGCGACTCTGCGATAACAGTGACTGGATACGGGTGCGCGAACTCCGAGATGATATCGACATTCCCCGGCTCGATATCGTCGATTAGCTCGTCAGCGATCTCTTCGAAACGTGTCCGCTTTTCTCTCAACGTACGAGGAGAGAACCAACTACTCGCGAAATTGCGGAGTCGACCGTGTTCGGGCGGGTCCTCTGTAAACATCGACTTCCCTTCGCTGCTACTGCCAAAAGTAGTCGTGTATGTTTCGTGGTCACGAAGGATGGAATTGACATCTTCGTAGCGGAACACGTCCCATCGCTCACGCTCTTCATCGTATCGGACGGGTTGCTCTCGGCGCATCTCGGCGTACCAACTAGGTCGATGAAGCTGTGCCTCATCAGTGGACAATTCTTCAGGGAGCGGCTGGTGCAATGGATCCTGAATCACAACGTCTTGGTCAGCGGATGCCATATTATTTACTGAACGTTCGTTAGAATATTAATCTGTTGGCCGATTAGACAGACAGCTAACTAATCGAATGACGATTTGCCAGATATGTAGATCAGAATACTCGTTTATAACGGATTCGACTCTCCGGTGGCGGGTTTCTCGTGGCGTTACACGAGCATTCCCTTCGGAAATGGCGTCGTCGCAGTCCTCCCTCAGTGAAACAGTTCTACTGTCACGGTGTCGTAGCCACACTGAACGACCAATGTAGCGCACGGTTGCGGTTCTTCTCTCCTCTTTTTGTATTTGTTTTAGAACTCGGGCTCACATCCACTTGGGAGGTGACCTGTTGGCCCCTCACTCGTTGCAAGATTCGCCGTCCGACCACCTGTCCTCGGCCTTGACCGGAGCAATAGCACGGGCCAGTTGCTCATCAGTATAGTCGTGGTCCTCCAACTTCATACTCCGAAGACGCCATCGGCGACTGAGTTCCGGTTCCACTTCAGGGCCGACCCGGGCCCCGTGCGTTCTGAAGAAGGCACCGCCGCGGCCACGCTTCTTTCCTTCGTACGTATGCTGGTCGAACGCGACGTCGTACTTTCCATCTATTTCGAGATCGTCCGCTGGATGATCAAAGCGGGGTTTGCGTCCCTCTTCATCCGCGGTGGCTCGTTCGGCCGATAGCTCACTAAAGTAATCGTCCGCATGTGCGGACTCGCGCGAAGAGGTCGCCCTGGCCGCCGCTAGCGCAGCGTGCACCGCACACAGTCGCCCCCGCCAAGAGTCTTCCGTCCAGCGCTCACGCGCCAATTCCTCGTACCGGTCTATCGTGAGTGCCACTTCGTGACCGGCCCGTAGGTCCTCGACTACGTACAAGTTAATACGATCCCAAAAATTCCATGCGTAGCCGGACCGCACAAGCTCCCAGGCAGCCCACGCTGCGGTCTCCTCGTCAGACCGTCTGACCGCCTTTTGAAGCAAGCTGGAAACGGTATATCGGTTCACCCCGGATTTGGTCTCGTTCTCGCCGCACTCATCGCCGAAATCGTTCGTCGTCGCTCCCTCCCCGTCGCCAGTCTCGTTCGTCGCTTCGTCGTCGGTTCGCAACTCCCCATCTGATCCGAACGTGGCCTGTTTCTTCTCGTCCATACGGAGGTCTCAAGTCTATCGGATAAAATAGGTGGGCAAATCAAGCGCCGACGACCGGATGAGATTCACTGAATGATACAGAACATCGCGTGAAGTCTTGGTCTTACCTATCGCGTCCCGAATTTGATAGTACGAATGGGTCCAAACGAGACGTCGCCACTCACCCAACTTGTGCAAGAAGCGCTTGAGGCACTCGAGAGCGCGATCCCACCCGGTGATGAACCCACCTCCGAGCGAGCGTATGCCGTTCTAGGCGAGAAAGAAGACCCGAGCGGCCTGCCGCCGAAGATATCATCGAACGGCTGTACAGTAAGGGCCATCTCTACGAAGGTAAGGGCCATCTCTACGAAGGTAAGGGCCATCTCTACGAAGTCGAGGGAATACTCCGACTCACCGATTACGGGGAAGAGTGAACACGATATAGCCTTCGCTCTAGTTGCGGATGGGGTTTCGACTACTGCTGCGGTGTGGTCCGAGTGGTTCGTAAATGAGGACGGTATCGTTGCTGCGAACGGTAACGAGATAGTTTTCGATGGTGAATCGGACCTCGACACCGCTTTCTTTTGTTGTACTTGCCTCGATAATCTCTTCGAGCGCATCCGGGTTCACGTGCTGGTACAGACTGAGTGAAGTCTGGCCGTCGGGTGGCTTCAGCGTATCAACAATCGTTTCGATCAAACTCACTGTCAACGATTGATCTGGATCGACCGACCGAGTCGCGATCAACACGTATTGTGGCGGATTAGTTGGGTCCGCGGATGTACTCTCGTTTTCGAACCAGTGTGTCGTTTCGACGGAGGCCGGGTTGCTCGACATACTTTCTGTACGTGCTCGATCTATTTGAGTAACACCTGCTTACCTCCAAAACCGCTTGAGACCGGTTCATCGCCCAAAATTGGATACCCAGGAGAGCATCGATCGAATACTAAAATCAATTTTTGTGCTTCCGGTACTCGTTTTATCCTTCCGCCCATTGGTCTATATGCGTTCGCACGGCCTCCCACAGAAACACACTGTCTAGCGCCATCACGCAGACAACCTTCCATACCGACTGCCTGTGAACGCACACCCCGCACTCCGACCGATTTTTCTTCACATCGCCCGTCTCCTAGCTACTTCGGTCAGTGGTTTCGATAGTGTCTCGGGAGATTCTCATGGATCTGTTCAGTGACGTTCCGATTCAATTCCGTGATCTCGGCCATGTTCGTTATGCGAACGATTATCTTCGTTCCCTCTTATCGCTGGAATCATCCATCTCTTAGCCGCATTTGGAATACTCTAATCTTCGAGAGGATTTCGGACAATTTTTGCGTACTACGATCGCGTACCCGCTTCCATGGAGGTATCTGTTGCACACCGTTGAGAGGACGTCGTACTGGCCATCGACATTGACCGTATTCTCACTTGCCGTCTCGACTTGGTATCTCTCCAGCAGGCACGATTTCGCATTCTGGGAGGTCGGCCAAGACATCTTCCGGACCGGGTGGTGAGTACACTGCTAGTAATTGGAGCGGTTGCCAGCCGGTGTTTATCGTTCCGTGCTCGGTTCCAGCAGGGACGAATATCATTTCGCCCGGTCCGACCTCGCGCGTTTCGTCCTCGATAGTCTGTTCTCCTTCCCCGCTGATGACGTACAGTATCTCATCGCTATCTGGATGTGTATGTAACTCGTGACCTTTTCCGGGCGCGAGTTGGACGGCACCGGCGCTGAATCGCTCGGAGCCGTTGACGTCGGGTGTGGCCATCCATTTGAGGGTTCCCCAATCGAACAACTGAGTCGGTACGTCTTCGCTGCTAACGAAGTTCTCGTCTGTCATTGTCACACAAAAACCTCGGCGTACACGACCATAATTGTACCGTGCGTACCGGTCGGAAAGCGGGTCGACGGGCCTACCGACTCGTCGGGTCGGGAAGAACTGCGACTGTGAGTAACTCGTACCGAACCAGTACCACTCCGTTGTGAATATTGATTAGCCTTCTCGCTGTAGATGCGCGCGGCATATGAAATTCACACGTGAGGAGTCGCTCGCGCGGCTCGAAAAAACGATAGCCAACGGCGAACCTATCATCGGAGCCGGTGCGGGAACCGGTATTTCGGCGAAGTTCGCCGAGCGAGGCGGCGTCGATATGCTCATCATCTACAACTCGGGACGGTACCGGATGAACGGCCGAGGCTCCCTCGCTGGACTGCTTCCGTACGGCGACGCCAATAAAATCGTCGTGGAGATGGGCCACGAGGTCCTGCCGGTCGTCGAGGACACGCCGGTCCTTGCGGGTGTCAACGGAACCGACCCGTTCCGTCAAATGGACGTCTTTATCGAAGATCTGAAACGCCGTGGGTTCTCGGGCGTCCAAAACTTCCCGACGGTTGGGCTTATCGACGAGGGAAGTCAATTCCGGCAGAACATAGAGGAAACGGGGATGGGCTACGACAAGGAGGTAGACATGATCCAGGAGGCGGCCGAACAGGACATGCTGACCTGTCCGTACGTGTTCACCGAAGAGCAAGCTCGCGAGATGACCAAGGTGGGTGCCGACGTCATCGTTTCGCACATGGGACTCACCACCTCCGGCGATATCGGTGCGGAGACGGCGCTGGATCTGGACGATGCCGCGGAACGTGTTCAAGCCCATCACGATGCTGCAAAAGCGGTCAACGACGATGTCATGGTCATCTGTCACGGCGGTCCGATAGCGTGGCCGGACGACGCCGAGTACGTGCTCAACAATACGGAAGGCGTCGTCGGCTTCTTCGGTGCATCGAGTCTCGAGCGCTTGCCGACAGAAGAAGCGATTCAGAACCAAGCCCGAGACTTCAAAGAGATCGAGTTCTAGCATGGCAGTCGTACTCATCGGGACGCTGGACACGAAAGGGGAGGAACTGGAGTTCGCCCGAGAAATCATCGAAGCACACGATATCGACGTCCACCTGATCGACGTTGGGGTGATGGACGACCCCGACATCGAACCGGAGACGTCGGCACACGATGTTGCCGAGGCGGGTGGTACCAGCCTCGAACGACTTCGGGAGGGGGCCGACCGTGGGGACGCCATCGAGACGATGGGCGACGGCGCTGCTGCCATCGCATCTCGGCTTCACGACGAGGGCGTTCTCGAAGGTATCGTGGGACTCGGCGGGTCAGGCAACACCTCTATCGCAACCACAGCGATGCGCGCACTGCCCGTCGGGGTTCCGAAACTGATGGTCTCGACGATGGCCTCCGGCGACACGGAACCGTACGTCGGCGCGAAAGACGTGATGATGCTGTACTCGGTCGCCGACATCGAAGGGCTCAATCAGCTCTCCCGCCGCGTCATCTCCAACGCGACGCTCGCGATGGTTGGTATGGTCGCCAACGAACCGGACATCACGGTCAGTGAAAAACCGACAGTCGCCATCACGATGTTCGGGGTGACGACTCCTTGCGTGCATGCGGCACGCGAGTATCTGGAATCGAAGGGGTACGAGACGATAGTCTTCCACGCGACCGGAACCGGTGGCCGAGCGATGGAGCAGCTCGTCAGACAGGGCGTCGTCGACGGCGTGCTCGACGTTACGACAACCGAATGGGCCGACGAACTCGTCGGCGGTGTTCTGAGTGCTGGGGAAACACGGCTCGATGCGGCCGCGGAGATGGGAATTCCACAAGTCGTCTCGCCGGGTGCGCTCGATATGGTCAACTTCGGTCCGCGGGATTCCGTGCCGGAGACGTTCGAGGGGCGGACGTTCCACATTCACAATCCACAGGTGACGTTGATGCGAACGACACCCGAGGAGAACGCCGAGCTCGGCGAAATCATCGCGAAGAAACTGAACGCGTCCACGGGGCCGACTGCGCTGATTCTCCCGCTCGGTGGCGTCTCGCTCATCGATGTCGAGGGAGAAGATTTCCACGACCCGGAGGCGGATTCGAAGTTGTTCGACGCCCTGCGGGAACACCTCGACGAGAACGTGGAGTTGGTCGAAGTCGATGCCGCGATCAACGACGAGGAGTTCGCGACGGCAATCGCCGAAAAACTCGACGAGTATCTGCGCGCGACCGATGGTGGTCGATAACGGTCATCGGTCGGCGACAGAGTTTCTCTCTCTTTAATCGTTTGTTCGTCAACGCCTGTGGGGACCGCGCTCCCTCCTGACACCGCGGTTGTGTCCGCACAGCGTGTCGTGGAAACAGGAGGTCACTGCTTCAAGAAGCCGCCGACGGCGGCGAGTATGAAGCGGTAATTCACCACGCTCCATGACACGATCTCGGCGTCGGCACGACTCCGATTGGAACGTGTCCAGCATCCACGAGACGTGAAACTAACTCCCGACCGATTCCACCGTTCGCACCGATAACTGCGACCTGCATCGTGAGCCGTATTAACACAGGCTGCATCAATAGTTGCTGGGGCCACTGAACGCCGTGCTATCCGGACGACTGCTCGGTGAGCTCCCGTGAGGAAAGAGAGATAGAAATCTGGATTATTTCGACGAGTCCGTTTCGCCTTCAGTTCTGATGATGTCATCTTCGGAGATATCGTCGTTCGGATCGAAGTAGACGGTAAATACTCGAGCAGTTCTTTCGCGACAAAGCCCGTGGACACATTCAACTTGGTTCGAGGGAACCGATTCAGCGAGACCAACGAGCGGAAGCGAGGGTGAACGGATAACGAATTCCGTGATGATAGTCATGAGAAAGACGTAGACTCCCACAGCGGTTAATCCTCTGGGTTTTTTTGGTCGACAATGACCGACGACCTGAAAGTAGACGATTTTGCGGCACAACCCATTTTGTGGTTGAAAGTAAGCTACGCACCAATTACATCCTCCGAGGTTGTGCAAGAATCTTCGATGAGAGACGAGCACTTTGCAGAACTCCGACTACTACCTGGGACGCTTCGGACTTTCTCCTTGGAGGGTGGTGAATGGCGAACCTACGGAGTGCGACTCTGTGGGTTTCAGCGGCATCTCATAACCGGTGAGCCGACTTCGGTGACAATATTCTATACAGTAATAGTGGTGATTATTATGGTAGTTTGGTGATAAAACCTATGTATGTAGAGCAAGTGTCTATGCATTGCTATGGAAATACTACATCGGTTACGCGGTGTCTTTAGTTCAGAAACGCCCTCTCGGCATACGGAACAGCAGGTACGGGCGACTGGTGATATTTTTGAATGCGAAGAATGCGGTACCACCTTTATTTCGAAACCATCCCGCTGTTCAAAGTGTGACCAGAGCGACTTCCGGAATCTCGGCAGTTGCTAATCCGATATCTCTCGCCGTCCTCTCTCTACTGATACCGTTTCTAACTGTTGGTGTCGTATACGAGCCGTGACTTTCCCTTTTTGCACGTGCTGGCGGTTCACTGCGCCGAAGTGGTGACTTATGTGGGGACTGTGGCGGTCGGATTCCGCGCTATCGACAGTCGAAGACAGTGCGCAACCCGGAGCAGTACTGCTGTGGTGAGTGCGGAGGATCGTTTCACGTTAAAAGGCAACCGGCGATAACTGACAGACGAAGAGTAACGGACGGTGGTTCTCTATACCCTCTCGAAATTCATGTCCTCACCACGAAGCGCGGTTGCAGGCAGGACAGAGCCTCGGTGACGGTGGTAATGAATCGGATGTGAACAACTCCAACTCGTAGCACTCTACGAATCCACGTCAGCAACGGAAACCGTGCGATCAGAATCAATCGTAACGTGAAACCCGATATACTCGAAGCTCACCGTCGGTGAACCATGCTGATAGAGATCCTCGAGTGCATCGGGGTCAATCACCTCATAGAGGGGCGTCGCAGGCTCCGTCCCATTCGCTTCAGTCACCGCCGTCACCACGGCGGTGGTGATCGACTCGGTGTCTGGACGTGTCGTTCGTATCGATGGCCCTGGCCGCGACGATGACGTGTTCTCCATACGCTCTGGTCAAGCAAGGTGTGCTAATAGGTTTTAGGGGGTGCTCGGTAGCATATCACACGATTTCTGAACAATCTCACCGAGTCGAGCGTCTCACAGCCTTGCAGTATCGTACGTTTTGTCGAGGCCGATTTTGATCACGAGGTCCCACTTTCCCACACAGTCACCATCGCTCTCCCAATCGCTGGTTGTACGAGTAGCGATTGGCCTAACAAGAATTACGAGACGGGTGGGAACGAAAAGCAACTCCGTCAAGCAGCGACGAAATCTACTCTCTACAAAGCGCCCAACTGCGCGTGTCGTGAAGGGCACAAAAAGTACCCGGAGTCAACGACAGGCGTGGAAATAACGGTTACCAACGTGGACGACATTTTCAGGGGGCTATTCCCTGACGTATTTAATAATACGGGCCATCCCGGATTCTAAGTGATAGAGGTTGTGACAGTGGAACAACCAGTTTCCGGGATTGTCTGCGAGGAAGTCGAACGTCACCGACCCCATGTGACCCGGCACGATAACCGTGTCCTTCATTGCGTCTCCGACCCGGAAGAAATGCCCGTGGAGGTGCATCGGATGAAGCACCGGACTCCGATTCGTCATCCTCACGCGGACGTGTTCGCCTTCCCGGATGTGTAGCGGATCAGCGTCGGGATATGCTTGTCCATCGATGAGCCAGCCATACGAACCACCCATCTCAGGCGACAGCGTCAAGTCAAACGTCCGGTCGGGGCTTCCACGGAGTTGCTTCGGGAGCTGCATTGCTCGCAGATCGCTATATTGGAGCGTCCGCCCCCACGAGCTGAGACCGGCTGGAGACTCTGACGAATTTTCATACCGGAGGACCGCACGAGCTGGCTGTTCGTCGCCATCGACTGCCTCTCCTCGTATTTCCCATGCACCGGGATTCGTCGCTTCGATGATGGCATCGTAGCGTTCGCCGGCACCGAAAACGAACGAATCGACCGGAACGGTGTCAACGGGTTGCCCGTCGGCGTGCGATATCTGTAGTTTATGCCCGGCAATTCCGACACGGAATGCAGTCGCACTGCTGGAATTAATAAAGCGTAGGCGGACCCGTTCTCCCTCCTTGACGTCGAATGTGGTGGGATCTGCTGGTAGACGACCGTTTACGAGCAAGCCGGCGTACGGTGGGCGTCGGTCATCCATCATACCACCCATTCCACTGCCACCCATACCGCCCATCCCGCCACCACCGCTACCGCTCGACGATCCTCCGAGCGGTTCGGGTGCGTGGGTCAGATAGTCGTCGAACACGACGGTGTAGTCTCGGTCGTACTCGACATGTGGCGATTTCTCTTCGATTACGAGTGGTGCAGATAGCCCGCGGTCGAGTTGGAGTTCGACGTGGCTGTGGAAGAAGTACGTTCCCGCCGGTTTCGCCCGGAATTTGTACGTAAACGTCTCGTCCGGCTGGATCGGCCGTTGGGTCACGTTCGGCACGCCGTCCATTTGGTTAGGGACGGGGAGGCCGTGCCAGTGCACCGTTGTTTCCGTGGGGAGACGGTTCTGCAACTCGACGCGAATGATTTCGTCTTCGGTGACTCGGAGTTCGTTACCAGGGAACGATTCGTTGTACAGCCAGTTCGATGCCGAAGAAGAGGAAGGAGACACGGTAGCAGGGGAAGCTGTCAGTGTGGCCTGCACGTCCGAATCGCCCGACACTGTGGTCCGTGCGGAGACCGTCTTTTCGTCGTCGAACGACGGGATAGAACTGGTAGTACAACCAGTGAGGGCCCCGATTCCCGCGACACCAAATCCACGGAGGAGTGCGCGTCGAGAGAGACGTGAGTCGTCCGTCATCGGTCGGCATACGAACCGGAACATAATAAGGTGCAATATTGGGATTTTTATGAAAGATACTGATCGGGCACGCAACCACGAACGAGACGATGTCGAAATTGTCGGACTACAGCACTGACTGAACCCACAGAAATTGAGGGTGATTAGAGTTCGGACACACATCAAGTCACGGGACCCGGGTGTAGTCCACTTCCGCTTACGAAGGCGGAAGTGGTACACCACTTAGAAACTCATTTACGCCAATTTCAAAAGAATAGATCGAGCGAAAAGAACTAGACAGCGAAAATCCATACTGCTTTATCCAAGCCACAACCATCCCCTATCCGTGTGTGAGGACAGTGCCTCTCGTAAACTCCTATCCCTCCTAGGAGACGAACACGTCCAAGCCATACTATCTGTTACGAGTGAGCAACCCATGTCCGCGAACGAACTGAGTGATGCCTGTGGTATTTCACTACCAACTGTGTATAGACGGCTCGAGGAACTGGTCGAACACGACTTGCTTTCCGAACAGAACAAGATAGCATCCGACGGAAATCACTATAAGACGTACGAAGCGGCAGTAGAGCGGATCGGCGTTCGACTCCATCAGGGTCAGTTTGACGTCGACATCGGAGAACAGCCACCTACCGATGCCCCAGAGCGATTCAATCGGTTGTGGGATGACATCCGAGGGGATGATTCCTAATGCACGCTGGACTCATCGTGGCGAAAATCATCGTAATAATACTTGGAGTTCTCATTGCACTCCAAAGCTATCGTGCGTACAGGCGATACGACAATCAACCGATGCTCTTCCTCGCAATCGGGTTTGTGATGATCAGCATCGGTGCCGTAATCGAAGGGATACTGTTCGACATCGCCAACGTGTCGATTTTCTATTCTGGAATGATTCAGTCGATAATCGTCATCGTTGGAATGGGTTTCGTCCTCTATTCTCTCTACTATCAACCAACGTAGGGACCTAGGAGAACGGAATGGAATCTATGTATGCGAGAGGCGCAGCAGAGTTTGGCTGTTCTCGACGCGTTCGGCACACGTACCGATTATTGATGTCACGTTGTAGGCGACCACGACGAGTCTCGAACTCTTCTTCAGAAAGTTCCCACGTCCATACGCTAATCGGAGTTCTTCGAGTGCCGGGTCGGTTCCTACGCCAGCTCGCGCAAGGGCACGATGGATAAGGTAGCCACTGCCATCAGGATAATCAGTGGGATGAGCATCATGACCCATCCCCAGCTCGGAGTGACGTAACCGCTAACCCGGACCCATCCTCCACCCACCCAGTAGCGGGAATGCGAACAGCATCACCACCACTGGGATGAGAAGGAGGACTGCAAGAACGATGTTGCGATGTCGCCGACCACTACAGTAAGAATCGACCAAGGTACGCAACTCGTGCTGGAACGTCTGGGAAACAACTTACCGTTAGTACGTCAAAAAGAGAGATATGGGAAACGAATGTACGTACTGTGGTAGCAATATCGAGCGGCACGACCCTGTATTCGTTAATGTGGGCGCGAACACCAGTACGAACCAAGCGGGACAGTTCTGCAATTATGCCTGCCTCGCAACACACATCGAAGAAGAGGGGTTGACTGATGGTGCCGCTTGTGAGTGGCCTTGCTAAGTTCAGACCCACTCCCCATCTGAAGATCAGTTAGAGGACAGATATGTGTATAATCTGGCTGACTGTGATCGAATGAGATGTACTCGATAATTAGCGAACGAGTCGAGTCTTAACTGTCCCCAGCAGTCCAGTCCGTTTGGTCGACTCGTCTTTTGAACTGTTTGAATCCGCCTGTTCTCCTGCAGTCTCGCCCAGTCTCGCTTCTTCATACTCTGCAATCATGTGCGCCACGTGACGATTGCACATATCCCTGGATACGCGTCCGACCTACATAACTGTTTGATCGATGGTGGGGGATATCACATGGGCGACAAGAGTCTGTCGAATAAAACGAAACGAGGGACGGATTCCAGAACCATCCAAAGGAGACCACCACGAATTGCTTGCGAATGCAAACCAACAGTATCCGAATCACAGTCTTGCCGAGATTCCCACATTTGCTCAGTGCCGAGCGCGTTGTCGGTGACGCAAAAGTAGGAAACCAAGAGCGATGATGAGAAGTACCTGTACCACTTTATCGATCAGACCGAAACTTCCGACGTGGGGCATTCCATCAGTGATCCACAGGAGGATTTGAACAGCCGTATAGAGAATCCCCACACCATAGAGATACAGTCGGTTGACATCGATAAAGAACAGACCAATGCCACCGAGAAATCCGAGTCCGGCAAGGGCCATTATCTGTTCGCCATGTTCGAAATAGAGATAAAAGTGCACGGCAGCAGTAAAGAGTACAAGTAGCGCGACGCCAAAGTGAATTGGAGAGGCTGTGAAGTTCTGCCGGCGTGTACTGGTGTACCGATACACTGGTGCCGTTGCAACGGTTCCTAACAGGAACAGTCCACCGACGATCATCAGCCAGCCATTCACGAATCCTTCTTCATCACCGCTGTGTCCCTCCCCTTCGTGGCTGTGGCCTGATTCGGACTGACTTTCCCCCGCGTCTGTCTTCCCACCATGTCCTGATTCGGTTGCCGTCTCTGTGCCATGTTGTCCCCCATCGTTATGGCCATCGGCCTGACCCGATGTCGTCGACGTTGTTGTATGATCTTCACTACTTGCCATCGAAAAACCTGGTGAAACAACCAGAAAGACGATGCTCAGTATGAGGAGTACGCGTCCAATTCGTTGCCAGTTGGGTTTCATCAGTGGCGTTTGATCGCGATGGGATATAGTTCGTCACGAGCGTCTTCATCCAGTGAAAACGCTCCCTAATATTGCACAACAATAATGTGGATTATGCCCAGGAGAATTAGAATTCACAACGACGATTCCACAGGTGGAGATGGATATTCTCAGGGCATGATGTTGCTCATCCCGAAGAACCGCCATTCCAACGTCATACTCATGGAGAACTCAACGATGTAGCCGACCGTGGACTTCTTGGAATTGCGTGCTTCGCGTTTGTTCTTGGATTCGCCCACGAAGAAGAGTTCCAAATCATTTGGCTCTGTTCGGGATCACGGTACCGACATGAGGGGGTGCTTTTCTAGCGGGGGGGATACAACTTCGACCGCAACCAAGACAGAGGAATCGACCACGAGCGTAAGAAAGTGCCGAGCATTCGTTCACGTCATTGATGAAGGCAATTCCCCGAACTCGTCATCGACCGTCCCACTCACTCGACCATCTTTTCTCTATAGTCGGAATCGTCATCCATACTGTCGGGAGCGGAAAGGCTCCTGAACGTCCCAACGAGCATCAACAAGAACCCAAGCACTATCGCGGCAAAACTGACGGTGGTGGTGCCAGCGGTGAGCCCAGCATAGACGAGGATTCCTAGGCAAATTAGCAGCACTGGAAGAATAGCTCTTTTCTGGTAGTAGATTGGCGCTTCGTTCGTTGTATCGTCGTCCGGTTGTTCAGTCACTGTTAATCAACCTATATCGCCGCTGCCTCCCCAATCGTGTTAAGTATTACCATGCATCCGTATAAATATCAGAGTTTAATTTAGAAATAATAGAACAGAATAAGTTTAATATTGGGGATTTGTCTGCTATATTTGGATGGTTAACGACATCTTCGGGCAGGGAGAAACATTCTCATATCATATTCTAATAGAACGAAAGAAAATAGCACTGGAAACTGAGTTCGATGAACGTTGTTCGGCTCCTTGGCTAGATTATATAATAAAATCAAGCTATGTCTGACGAACTTATTTCCTCCATCGACTCATCGGTGGGGATACGCTCTCACAGAGGCCAGCACGACGCCATCGTCTGGCGCCATCACCCGACAATGTCGTCGTGCCTGGTTGTGAGAGTTCTCTCTTTCCTCTGCATTCTTTACGACGGGGTGAATACGGTTCGTTGGTCGGTATTTTCTCTCCCGAGGGGTAGTGTTTCGGAAATCCGAATCGGAAATGGATGGAATCTATCAAGTCCTTCTGGCGCTGCCAGACATATTTAGCGACGATCGACTGGTCGTTGATTCGTGTATAACCGCGTCAATTCGGGACTCCACATTCGGGTTTGTTTGGCCGTTCGTGTTAGATTCCCTGTCGCTCAGCCCCATCGACCCACTACGGTCGGGGGATAGACTCGTTGCACATCAATGCTACGTGCTCTCACGAATTACCTTTCTCAGAGATACTATTTAAATGACACTGGGAATTTTTTACCCTTAGAAAAAATGATGACGAAAATACCGTTTATACCGTTCATAACGTTCTAAACGAACGAAAATCGAGAAAAACGGAAATAAGCACCAGATAATTAATATAGGGTAGTGTGACTGCACTTTTGATGGTGTCAGACAGGCAAAATCGAAGTATCGCAAGTCGTAGAACCTATCTTAAACTAACCGGATCAATCATAGCATCGTCTGCAATCATGGGGACTGCTTCTTCATCCCTGTCAGATTACAATGACCAGTACGATAACGTAATTGATGTGACGGAGGCCGGAGCGGACAACGGTGGGAACGAATCTATCACACCAGTACTCGAAGACAATGCGGACGACAATACGCTCCTTTACTTCCCTGAAGGGGAGTATTATATGGATTCGCAGTTCCGCTTTACTGGCTTTACAAACTTCGGGATGGTCGGCAACGACGCGACACTCGTCCCGGCGAACTACCACGACTTCGACGACGACGGCGACGGAAACTACCGACTCTTCCGAATGGGCGTCGACTACGATCCCGGAACAGACCTGCGAATCGAGGGGTTCACCGTCGACCAAACGGCGGACGACACCGGTATCCGTGTCATCGAGGCCGAGGTAACCGACGGGTTGACCATCCGCGATATCGAGATCGAGGGCAAACACGACAGTGGAACGTGGGGCCCGCTCCGAGCCGTCGTGCACAACTCGGACGGTAGCGGTCTCGTCGAACGGTTCGAGGCACCTGACGGCGGCGCGTGGGAAGGGAACACACCGAGCGATTCCCTGTGGCGTGGACCGACCGGTATCCTCTGCAACGAAGCGAACAAGGGAAAGATGACGTTTCGCGACTGTGTACTCGGAAGCTTCCCGGACAACGGGTTGTACGCCGCCAACGGGTCCGGTGCTATCCAGGTCGAAGGTGGTCACTTCCAGAACAGTCTGAGTTCGAACGTCCGTATCGGTGGCAAGGACAGTTACATCGAGAACGCCACTATCATCATTGACAAAGAGAGCGACAGCGGTATCGCCCAGCGTGGTCTCCGCGTGGAGGGAGGCGCCAACATCGTCGCACGGAATGTCGACATACGGACGAACATCGATAATAGTCCCGCAATTTGGGTCACGAGCGATGCGGACGACGTAACGGTTGTCGACTCCACTATCACGGCTCGAACCGATGGCACAACGAATGCAATTTTCATTCAGGAATCTTCGGGTCGAACGAGTATCAAGCGAACGACCGTCGATCACGAGGCGGGGGGTTCGGAGGCTATCAAAATCAAGGAGGGTGACCAGCCGGTTTCCCTCGAAAACGTCACCGTCACCGGGAACGCAGCGACCAAGGGTACCCGGAGTGCCATCCAGAACAACCGTGACGATAGCGAGTTCCGCAATCTGAAAGTCCACCACGGCGGTGAAGCGGGCCGACGGGCGCTGACGAACACAGGGAACAACGTCGTGATCTACGAAGGCGATTACGTCTCCGAAGAAAACGCGCTTGTGGAGGCCGGTAGCGGAACGATGATAGAAAGCGTCTCCGCACTCGCACGCAGCGGGAACGAGGCACTTCGCATCACGAGTGACGCCGAAGGAGTCACCGTCACGGACTCCCACATAGAGAACGGCATCGACGACAGCAGTCCGGACGGGTACGAAGGCAGCAACAACAGCTGGGAGTACGACGGCGGCGACGAGGACGACGGCAACTCCGGCGGAGATTCCAGTGGTGACTCCGGTGGAGATTCCAGTGGTGATTCCGGTGGTGACTCTGGTGGAGATTCCAGTGGTGACTCCGGTGGAGATTCCAGTGGTGATTCCGGTGGTGACTCTGGTGGAGATTCCAGTGGTGATTCCGGTGGTGACTCTGGAGGCGACTCCGGCGGAGATTCCGGTGGTGACTCTAGCGGTGATTCCGGCGGAGATTCCAGTGGCGATTCCGGCGGTGATTCGGGTGGCGATTCCGGTGGTGACACTGGGGACGACCAGGACGACCGCTGTTGATCCCTGTAATCCTGGTCTGACGCTTCAAACTCTCTGTCCTTCTCTGCTGTTTCAGCCGTTCACTTCGTGAGCGGAAACCACGGATATATTACTCGTTCGAACGTTCGCTTAACCGTTCGATGTCGAACCCATGGTCGCAGAGGAACGCCTCCATCCCTCCGTTGAATTCCATCTCTCACGTTCGATTCCGTACGGATTTGAAGAACGAATTCGGGTGAATTACTCGTAGTAGGCTTTATGCTCGACGACCTCGGCGAAGGCGACGTTAGGAGTGACGTTGGTGATTTCGACGGTGACTCGGTCGCGTTTCTCTGTGTCGGGTACGATGATCACGTAGCCATTATCGATGCGGGCGATGCCATCGCCTTTCTCGCCGACGCCATCGATATCGACTGTTCGGTGGTCGCCCTCTTCGACTGGGGCCGCCGAATGGCTCGACTGTCGATCGTGATTCTGTTCTTGGTGTGTCGAGGGTGCTGTCTCTGGTTCTGTACTATCCGCTGATGACGGATGTTTCAGAATACCCACGCGGTATGCGGCGTCTGGTTGGATGTCTCCATCCACAACTTCACGGGTCGGCACAGTAAGCGTGTATGACCCATCCTCTGCTTCAATTTTGCCGCTGAAAACACAGCGTAGTTCGTCGGGTATTTCCATCTGTCCGTCTCATTATCCCGAGAATATAAGAATCTGTGTTTGTGTCTACCGCTAGAGACGACAATACGGGTCGATAAGCCACCTCGGTTTTGACTACATTCGGTATCGTCCAATTAGCTCTTCTTTATCCTCTCTCAAATCTCGGGACCGGGATATCCAGTTTGATCGGTGTTCTGCAAATCGATTATGATTGGTTACTGATCACGGTGTCGTTCACCACTACCGTTCTCGACTTCGCTCACCACTATTATTTAGCAGATATATTATAATAGATTTAATTTCTAAAGGAAGTAATCATCGGATTAGTATTCCACATGGATGAAGACCAACTGCTAGAAACGACTGATGAAGATCGCCTCCGTGAACTCATCCGAGATGAGCTCACCTCGATCGAAGATGAACGAGAAGAATCTGGGCCTTCTCTTTCACGGCGAGGTACACTCGCGACACTCGGTGTCGCGGGGGCCAGTGCGATGGGGCTGCTTGGCTCTGCCGGTACCGCAACAGCGGCCACAAGCGAAGACGTCGGGACGGCGAACAATCCGGTATCCAACGTCTACACACAGAATCTGTTCACGCCACAACTCAATGATGGGGTGTTCGTTGTCGGTGAAGGGGGCTACGACACGATTCAAGAAGCCCACGACGCCCTCCCGGCGAAGGGTGGCGGTGTCGTTCTCGTGACTGAAACCTACGACCGGACGAACTCGTTACTGCCGAAAAAGGAGCCACGCTTGACTGGATCGGGACGCTGTTGTCGATTCTCAGCCTCGGTACGATAGTAACTGGCTTCCTGTTGGCTGGCCAGTACGGATGGTGGACCGCCCGGCGGCCGTTCAGCATTGCCGACGTCCAGTTCAACCCGGCCGGACTGTCGCCGACGCCGCTGCTGGTCGCGCTCGGCGTTACTCTTGTTGTCGTGTTCATCCACTGGCAGTATCGCCGAGAACGCCGCGGTGAGATGCCACTGCTTCGTCCCCGAATCTTCAGTAACGGCAAATTCCTCTCCGGTATTTCGACGTACACCGTTCGATCGGTGTTCCTCGCCGGTTTTCTGTTCGTCGTCCCGATTTTCCTGCAATCCGCGTTGAAGTTCAGCGCCTTCGAGAGTGGACTCGCTATCCTTCCATTTTCACTGGCGACATTCGTTGTCTCACTGGGTTCCTCGGGACTAAGCGACCGATTCGCCCCGAAACACCTCATTCAACTCGGGTTGGTGATAATCGGACTCGGCTTCCTCATGCTGTATTCGGTAACGAGTTTGACGATGACCATCACGACAATGATCGTGCCGATGGGCGTCATCGGAATCGGCATGGGGCTGATGATTGCGCAACTCGTGAATCTTACCCTCTCGACAGTTGAGTCAGACGACATCCCGGAAGCGTCGGGCGTGACGAACGCCTTCGACTCGCTCGGAAACGCGCTGGGTACGGCCGTCATCGGCTCTGCGCTCTTCTCGTTCTACTACGGCGGTGTTGTCGATGGCGTGCTTCGTGCCGGACAAGTCCCGGTGACACCATCCTAACGCGAATCGCTGGTGGTCCTTCTCGAAGACGCGAGTAAGGTCGTTACACCACAGGAACAAGCAGCGTTCGTCGCAAGTCTGCCACCGGATGTACAGGCTGGACTGGCCAGACTCCTTGATACGACGATGATCAGCGCACAACAGGAGACGCTCCTGCTCATCATGTTATTCTTGCTCGCCACGTTGCTGCTCTCGTCATTTCTTCCAAAACATCAACTTCGAGAGACGAGCCCTGATGAACAGGTCGAATTGGAAGAAGAGCCGGCACGTGACCGAGATGTCAGAACTGCCGGCGACGACTAATTCGTTGCCAAATATCTCTCTGGTGATCCGATAGCGTGACGGAAAACCCCTCACGGGCCCATTCGAGAGTAGAACATCGGTAACAAATCGGTCGGTGGGACTATTGGAGATACAAACGATACCGAGTCATCTGTCACACTATCATCGTACGGGATTCAATGAGAGCAGCGGTTGTGTTGCGTGCCGTTGCGTTCCGTCTTCCAGATATCTCTCCAGTTGGGCTTCAAACTCGTGTTCGGTGATTTCTCCCCTCACGTAGCGAGAATGCACCTCGTTACGAGCGCCGAAAAACTCGCTGCAGCTCTCGTTCGGATCCTCATTAGGATATTAATGAGGAGCACGGACTGTAATGTCTGAAACGGCACTGTCTAGTTTAGCTCCTCTTCGACAGGCGTTCGGTTGTTGAGCGATTGATGCGGTCTCTGATGGTCATTGTAATGCACAAACTGTTCAATACAACTCCGAACGATCGGCCGACCGACCATCCACAACGTATGGAAGCGGTTGATGAGATATTTGAGCGTATGAAATTACGTTTCGATCATATTCTGATCTGTGTATTTAAGCCAACCGTGAAACGAAATTCGAAAGAGAGCGATTTGATAGCTGTAGTTCTCGGAGAGAAACACAGCCCTCGAAAAGTCGTATATCTCGGCTAATTCATCCAGAAACGAAGCGCCGGGTCAGTGCCATTCCGATCAAACACTGTGACATCGAACAACAGTTTTGTTTCGGCGACTATTGTATTATATACACAAGACTATCTGCCGTTGATTTTGACAGCGGTTTCGTCCACCGCGACCCACGTCGGCGTCGCGATAGAACCCTACTATCGCACTATATCATCAATTTAGAATCATATCTGTTCCATGTTGCTATACTGAATTCGCTGGTTGTGAAGATGAGGCTTTGGATCGCGTGAACCACCGGTATGAGACTTTTTCCGGTCAGAATCGAGGTCCATGGCTCAAAGAAAAGAGAAAGGAGACATGACCAACCGACGAGAACAACGAAAGCACGAGGGCAGAACAGTACGGTGGCTATCGAAGTCACTCGGTCGGAACCGAGAACCGGACTATCCGACGCCAGTCGATCGTTGCACCGACGCGAGAACCTGCGCGGCAGAGAGAGCGGGACTCCCTCTAGTATGTATAAGGAGTATTGATTCTGTCCGGCGAAGATTTTATACCGTGGATTGAGAGACACTACCACATGAAACTGGATGGCTTCGCACTGGCTGCAACAACAAACGACCTCACACGAGAACCGGAGGCTCGTGAAGCAGCGGATGTCCTCGAATTCCGGATGGACAGCGCACAAGACCCAATTGGGCAACTTCGTGAGTACGACGGGGCGCTCCCGATAATCGCCACGAACCGCACGAAATGGTTCGGCGGTGAGGCGAACGACACTGGCCGACTAGACCGCCTTGCCGCGGCGTCCCGCTTCGACGCGGTCGAACTCGTAGATATCGAGTTGGAGACTGCCCGTGCGATGGGGTGGATTCTCAATGAATTCCGACAGAACAATGTGAAGCTCATCATCTCGCATCACGATTTCAAAGAGACACCGGATCAAGATGTGCTCGACGCTATATTTGAGCAGTGTGCCCAATACGGGGACGTCGCGAAAGTCGCGACGTATCCGCAGAACAACGATGACGTACTCCGTCTTCTGAAGGCCATCGGTACAGCAACGAACGACGGGATGAACGTAGCAGGGATCTCGATGGGCGGTATCGGGAGTCACAGCCGCGCCGTCGCACCGCTCTATGGCTCGAAACTTGGATATGCACCCCTCGCTTCGGACACCAACGAGTACGCTCCGGGACAGATCCCACTGAAGAAACTGTCCGTGCTCGTTGAAATCCTCCAGACGGCGAGTGAGGATGTCGACGAACTCGAGTCGTTGACCGAGAAACTCGTTGATCGGGAGACGTTCGCGTAGGTCCATTCTGGATTCGCTTCTTTGACAAATTCCCGCAACACTGGCCCGAACAGTTACACGCAAACCGCCGGGATTCATATAACTGCATCTGGTGAATGATTCACAATGACAGAGAGTACCAATCTCTATCGGAGGATGAATTACACATGAACGAACCACAAAGCGAGGCGAACGCCTACACGATTCGCCTCGAACTGGTCGACGAACCCGGAGAGTTGCTTCGAGCACTCCACCCAATCGGTGCGAACGGTGGGAACCTATTGTCGATATACCACGAGCGTGGGCATATCACACCTCGGGGCCATATTCCCGTCGAAATCGACCTCGAAGCGACGCCGAAACAGTACGAGACGATCGTTGACACGCTCCGTGAAGAGGGGATCAACGTCATTCAAGCGGGAACGGAGCGATACAGTGAGTCCCTAACCGTACTACTCTCAGGTGACCTCGTCGACACCGGACTCTCAGATACATTGACACGGATTCGCGAGACCACGAACGTAACGATTGCCGATTTCGAGTTGTCCGCACCGCAAGGGTCCGAGGATATCTCGAGTGGGCGACTCCGTCTCGGTATTGAAGAGGGCAAGACGGAGCACACCCTCTCAAAGGTTCGGGAGATTGCCTCGGAGAAGGACATCCGCGTTATCGAACCGCTTTCGGGTGGATTTGCATGAAACTCGCGATCATCGGAGCAGGCACCGTGGGTACATCGGTCGCGGAAATGGCCGTTACCTACGGTCACACCGTGACCGCGTTGACTGACTCGACGAGCGCGTCGATCGACTCGGACGGGCTCGACGTCGAAGCTACCCTTTCACAAAAGCGAGACACAAACGAGATCGGAACAGATTCCGTCGAAGACGCGCTGGCGAGCGAGTACGATGTCCTCGTTGAAGCGACTCCCACGACGCTCGATACCGCACAACCGGCCTACGACCACATTCGGGCGGCATTTGAACGAGACCGAGACGTCGTGCTTGCGAACAAAGGACCCGTCGCACAACGATACGCAGATGTTCGGGCGCTTGAACGGGAGAGCGAGGGAGAACTCCGTTTCGAGGCGACAGTCGGAGGGGCGATGCCAGTTCTTTCCACAATCGAGGACTACGGACCCGAACACGTGACTGCCCTTCGCGGAGTCCTGAACGGGACCGCAAATTTCATCCTCTCAAGAATGGCGGCCGAAGGACTCGATTACGAGCACGTGCTTGTAGAAGCACAAGACCTCGGTGTTGCGGAGGCCGACCCGTCTTTCGATGTCGAAGGGACGGATACCGCACTCAAGTGCGTGATCGCCGCGAACGTACTCGCGCAAGGGGAGCGTGAATACACGCTCGATGACGCGTCTGTTGACGGAATCGTCGGAACGTCCGGCAGTGCACTGTCGCTCGCGAACGCCGACGGGCGGACGGTCCGTCTCGTTGGCGAAATCGTGGACGACGAAATTCGCGTCGGACCGCGGATCATTCCACAACAATCCCCACTCGTCGTTTCTGGTACCGAGAACATCGTCCAACTCGCAACCGAGAACGCCGGCCTGCTGAGTGTCTCGGGTCACGGTGCCGGCGGATCGGCAACGGCAATCTCCATCATGGCCGACATCCGTCGTTTGGAGTGATAGCATGATCTGACTCTGCTGCCTCCCTTCTCCCCTGTCAATAGCAAAGCTATTATACTGGATTAGGAAAAATATTCTGTAGATACTTCTGTAGGTAGATACTATTGCAGCGGGACTATTAACCAGTTTCAAAAATGCGAGACGCCGGTCTTCACATCAATAACCATGCCAGCCAAACACTGCGCTAGCGCTAGCTACACTTTCGACCATCTACTCGTGTCCCGACTCGCGCTGACAACCGGGAGTCGTGGCTAATCATCCCATTTCAGGTTCGATCTCTCCCGACATCCATTACGCTGTAATGCCGTCGTTAGGACTGGTCAGCGAACGAGACGACCGGGCAGGAGGCATTTAGCAGAACTGTTTGTGCGACACTTCCGAAAAGTAACTTTCCCGTCTGTGAGCGACGTCGCGGACTGATCACTACGTAACGAGCCTGGTGATCGTCCGCGTACTCAACGATTTCGCTCGCCGGATCACCGATGCGGCCAACGGTCGTCGTCCCGACCCCCGTTGGGTTCGTATCCACAAGTGACTTCGCCGGCTGGGCGGCTTGCTCTCGCAACTCGGCGGTACTGACTGCCTCGTCCTTATTTGTACTGTCCTCTTCGATTTGGATGGCCTCCGAGCGTTTCATCACGTGCAGGACGTGAACCTCTTCTTCGAACTTCTCTGCCAGGATAGTGGCTTCCGCGAGTACATCTGTCGCTCGTTCCGTACGGTCGATGGCTGCAACGATGACCATAGGTCCCATATGGAGCCACCACTATTAGTTGTTGGTGACTACGGGTGAATTCATGCGGTCCCGTCGACTTCCCTATCGGTCTCGCCGTCGCGCTTGCGCTCGGGTTGGGGAACGTACCTGTCGCTCGGGTATTTATTTTGCTCACGGCAAAGCCAGTTGCTGTGGCACCAGTTATCTTCGCCGTGGAGTTCGCGAGTGATACCACTGTTCGTGGTGTGGCACTCCCTGAATACGTTTCAGTAAACGTGCTCACAACGACGCTCGTATCCGTCCCCGTCCTCTCGATTGTTGTCTTGATTCTTAAGATAGGAGTCGTCTGACCCGCCATTACGACAGTGGCGACGAGATAGCAGCTACAAATAGTGGATGGAAAAAACCGGTGAATCCAGGTCTCTTAGAAGAGCCCGAATGCACGGGGAACCGCCAGCGTTAACGGCGGAACGAGGATGATCAAGAGGAGGACAAACGCCAGTGGCAGATAGTAGGGGATCATCGACCGCATGACATCATCAAGAGACTCGTCAGTAACGCGCTCCAGCACAAAGAGAATCAGGCCAAAGGGTGGTGTGATAAGTCCGTACATTAGGGCGACGACCATGACGATTCCGAACTGAACTGGGTTGATGCCCAGCGTCGGATAGAGAGGCACCAGCATTGGGACCATGATCAGAAGAACTGCCGTACCTTCCATGAACGTCCCTAGGACCAGTAGAATGGCAGTGAGGATTAACATCGTCACGGGGGGACTCGCGGAGATTCCAACGAGAATCTGCCCGATCAAGTCGGGAATACCGGCGAGCGTTAACCAGTACGCGTAGAGATTCGCGAAGCCGAAGATGACTACAATGCTCGCGGTGTCCTCGAACGTGTCCTTGCTGACCTCTATCAGGTCGGTCAGCCCGATCGAGCGATAGTAAAACACGCCGAGAAGTATTGCATACACGACGGCGATCAGAGCAGCTTCCGTTGCGGTGAACACGCCACCGAGGATCCCGCCGACGATTATGAGCGGCGTGATAAGCCCGGGCAAGGCCCGAAGAAAGGACTCGAATAGGTTCGAGAGATCGTGGCTGTCTTCTCTCGGCCATCCGTCGCGCTTTGCGAGGTAGAAGGCCGTAGTTGCCATCGCGAGGGCCATGAGAAGGCCCGGGACGATACCGGCGACGAATAGCGTCCCAATCGATCGTTGCGCGAGCACGGCGTAGACGACGACGGGGATGCTTGGTGGAATGATCGGCCCGATGATTGCGGAGGCACCGGTGATGCCGACGGCGTCATCCCCTTCGTAACCATTCGACGTCATCGCCTCATATTCCACACTCCCGATGCCTGCAGCGTCTGCGACGGCAGATCCGCTCATCCCAGAAAAGACCAGGCTAACGAAGACGTTAACCTGCGCGAGACCACCGGGAAGGGGACCGACTAGCTCGGTGGCGAAATTAAACATGTCGTCGGTGATTCCAGTGATATTCATGATTCGTCCGGCCATGAGGAAGAACGGAACGGCAAGGAGGACCCATGAGGTCATCCCAGCCCAGAACCGTTGCGTAATCACGACGAGATTCAGAGGCGGACCGATTGGCAACAGCATGATGAGGAGGACAGTTAGACCTAGCGAGTAGGCTGCTGGCACGCCAACGGCGTACAGTGCCATGAGGATGGCGATGAATGCGACGAGTAGGAGAATCTCAGGCATTGGTCCTCCCCAAGAATTCGGTAACGCGTTTATGCGTGTCGAGTACAACTACGATGAAGAGGCAGGCGGCACTCAGCGCGATTAGGTTGTACGCCCAGCCAACTTTGAACCACTCAATCATCGGAAGCGCGGTATCCCCGGAAACGCTGGTCGCTCGATACGCAGACAACACGAGCGTGGCTGAGAAGAACGCCATCAGGATGTTCCGGACGAGCAACACCTGGTCGGTCCGGGTGATGATACGTTTTAGAACTGGGAGGAACGAGATGTCCGCCTCGTTCTGGAATAGATATGGGAGTGCGATAATCGTCATTAGTGCAAGGGCAGTTCGCGCGACTACGTAGGTCCAGTTGAGGTCGATGGGGAAAGTAATGTAACGACTGACCACCTGAAGGAGTCCTACTACTAGCATTACATTTAGTAAGACCACCCCTACAGCAGTGGTGATCCGGTCTAACCAGTTCTGCGCCATAGTAGGAAAGCCCACTCGTTCACTAAAAACATTTTGGTTCCCCGTGGAATGATCAGGATAGATGCCTTGGTCGATGTGGTGAGACACAGGGTCGACCGTGGAGTGTCCTACCTCTGACCATCCATGGGAACTGGGAACTCTATGCGAGGTTGAGGACGTCGTTGATGTTGACTGCCCACTTGTTCTTCGAGAGCTGCTTGAGCGCCGGCATTCCAGCGTTTACGAAAGCCTCACGGTCCACCTTATCCGCTGGAACGACGGTGGTGCCTTTCTGCTTGGCTTCCTCGTAGAGACTCGACTCATTGCTCTTGATCTGGTCGGTCATCTTTTCCACGGCGTCACTTGCGGTCGATGTAACGAGGTCGCGGTTGTCGTCACTGAGCCCTTTCATGAACTCCTGATTATAGAGGAAGTGCTTCGTACCGAGTAAATGATTTGTAACGCTGAAGTGGGACTGAACCTCGTAGAGGCTGACCGAAAGGAACTGCGAGATGGGGCCTTCGGAGGCATCGACGACACCCGTTTGGAGTGCCGAATAGAGTTCGTCGTACGCAACCGGAGTGACATCCGCTCCGATTTCGCCCCAGACTTTGGTCCACGTGTCGTACTGTGGAAGACGAAGCTTCATGCCCTGTACGTCTTTCGGGGTCTTCACCGTGGAATTACTAGTGAAGCCACGATTGCCAACATAGAACGCATCACCCAGTTGGACGCCGTTCTTTTTGAGAATCCCGTTCAGACCGTCGTCCGGCTTCAGGTACTTGTCCGTGACCGCCCGGTAGTGGTCCATATCTTTGATAACGAATGGGTCACCAGCAAAGGAATACTTGGACGCCCACCGCTGTGCGAGGGCAGTCGGACTCTCGTGGAGGATATCGACAGTCCCACTCTCGAGAGCGTCGAGGTTGTCCTCTGTCCCGCCGAGTGAGCCAGCCTTCAGGTCGACCGAAATTCTTCCGTCTGATTTCTTCTCGAGGGGCTTGATGAAGTGTTTCTTGGCGGCCTTCACCGAGACATTCTCCGGTGGCTGAGTCGTAGCGAACGTAATCGTTAGCTTCTCACCGTCCGATTTCGAGTTCGACTTCCCGTTGTTATTATTCGAATCATTATTACCAGTACAGCCTGCGAGACCTGCTATCCCGATACTGAGGGCTGCACCGCTCTTTTTTAATAGGCTCCGCCGAGATTGCGCCGTCTGGTCGCGAACCATACTACTCCGACCTTACCAATCAATAATAAAAGTTGTGGTGCCCAAGTAAGAACGACACGTCAAATGGGTCAGTTATCCGGCCGCGGATCCCACTCTCGCTCGACGAGAAAGTCGTCGAGTTTCTGCTTCGGGTTTTCGAAGACGTTCGACCCATGGAAGACGAGGACGGTATCGAAGTCGTACTGTAGCAGGTCGTAGAGATTGATCTCCGCGGCCTTGTGATCATCGTTGAACAAGGCGGGCGGCGGGAGGAGATAGCCCGCAGGCAATCCGGCGCGGTCGGCACCGTCGAGCGCATCACCCGAGATGAGGATGTTGCGGTCGCGGAGGAGCAATGCAGACGTCGCCTTCGTGTGGCCGGGTATTTGAATGACCTCGATATTTCCGTCGAGGACGTCGCCATCATTGAAACGATGGTCCGGTTCGTAGTCGATTGCTTCGTAGAGTTTGGTTTCGTCATCGGCCGCGAGGAACTCCGGTTCGAACGCCTCCATGACAGACGGGAGGCCGCCGTGGTGCCCGTGGTCACCGTGGGTAAGGATCACACGATCTATCGTTCCAAATTCTTCACGAATCGTCTCGACGAGTTCCTCACCGTTCTCGTCGAACCCGGTGTCGATGAGAGTCGTCTTACCCTCGGGGACGTCCTCGAGGATGTACACTCGGACATGTTCGAACTGTACCTTGTAGATGCCGTCAGTTACCTCTTCAGCAGTCATTCCGGTGGAATAGTCGAGCAGCGTATTGGATAAATCTACCGAAAAACAGGGTACAACGCCTATCCTTAGGCGATCTGCTGCGCACACGAAACTATCTAACCGATGCCGAGGCTGGATTTCAACATAGTCGAAGTTTTCGGAGGCCTTATCACGACGCTCTTCCTTTGAGAAAGTATGACACGGGAGAACGACGACGGGCCTCGGAGGCTGAAAAGCGTCAAGCAGGCCTTCGATATGATCGAATATCTGCGGACAGATGGGCCAGCGACGCTCTCGGACGTCGCGCAGGCGCTGGATATGCCGATGAGCACGGCGCACATTCACCTAGCAACACTCGTGGATAGCGGCTACGTGGTGAAGTCGGATGGCAAGTATCAGTGTAGTCTTCTCTTTCTCAGGACCGGCGGGGAACTCCGTGATGAGATGCCACTCTTCCAGGCGGCAAAGAACGAAGTCGACGATCTCCAAGAGAAACTCGGCGAAATAGCCAACCTCGCGACTATCGAGAATGGATATATGGTGCAACTGTACAAGTCCGAGAACGCTGAGTCGATCGACGACAACGCTCCGCTCGGTGATCATTTCTATATGCACACGACGGCGACGGGGAAGTCGATGCTTGCTCATCTTCCTCAAGAGGAACGTGAAGATATTCTCGAACGTCGTGGACTCCCGCGGTCGACGGAGGGAACCATCGATGACCACGAGGAGTTGATGGCCGATCTTGAGACGATCCGTGAACGGGGATACTCCATCAATCGCGGCGAGCACTTCGGCGGTGTCTGTGCGGCAGCCGTTCCAATAATGTCGAAGAATCACTCGGTACTTGGTGCTATCAGCCTCAGTGGGCCGATTAGCCGAATGAGCGACGAGCGAATTGAAGACGAGATTGCGCCCGAACTGTTCGATAAGAAGAACATCATCGAGCTAAAACTCAAGCAGTATTAGCTCACCACCGTCTAGGATTACAAACATAGTTGTGTAATGGATATCCGGGCTTGTCTTTACACTGATACCACTGTCACGGTAAGGATCTCTCGGTAGCGTAGTTCAATAATATTGAAGATCTGAATCGACCTATCAATGGAGTAGGGTCTTTCGAATAGACACAGAAAGACTGTTAGAGAGGAATATGCCCGTGTTGTGAAACGCAGCTCTAGAAGGGCGACAAAAAGATATTTAACGCTACTTGTACATCTCCCTATCGATGAGTACGCAACGAGTTCTAGTCACCGGACCGTACGGTGAGGCCGGGGAGGCGATTATGAGCTACCTCCTCGAAAAGGAGGACTATGAGTTCACCTTCCTCGACCAGAACGACCACCCAGAGTACGACACGCACGTCGCTGACATCTCTGACTACGAGGCGATCCGACCCGCGTTCGATGATCAAGATGCCGTAATCCATCTTGCTGCCCAATCAGACGCAGGCGCCGACTTTGAAGGAATCATCGAGCCAAATATCGTCGGCACCTACAACGTCTTGCAAGCGATGAAAGAAGCTGATGTTCCAAAGCTCGTCTTCGCCTCTTCACAGCGCGCGATGGGGCTCTACGAGGAGGAACACGAACCCGCACTCTACGAAGAGGACTACCCGAGCGAGTACGATCCGCTCCGACTCACCCACGAAACCCTCCCGAAGCCGGATGGTTACTACGGTGCATCGAAGGTGTTCGGCGAACACATCTGTCAGATTCACGCCCGTCGGGGTGGTTCACCCGAACAGGTTTACGCACTTCGAATCTCCAGCGTACGTACGGAGGCTTACGACCATCCGTACGGGGATGCCGAACGTGGCGTCGAACGGGGAGATGAGGATACGGTAGAGGAAGGGGAGGTCTGGGACCAGTCTCAGACCGGCTCTTGGGAGCGTGGGAGCAAGGAGTACGAGCAAATGGTGAAGCGACTGAAAGCGACTTGGACCTCCCAGCGTGATTTCGCACATCTCCTTGAATGCTGCCTACAGGACGACACAGTGACGTATGACACGTTCTACGCAGTCAGTGACAACGCCGCCCGCTGGTTCGGCACCGAACACGCGAAGGCAGTCCTCGGCTACGAACCTCAGGACGATGCGTCCGAATGGGACAGCCCACCGAACACAATCCAGACCCCAAACTAAATGGAACCCCAATCCAGCAAACCGGTAGGTGAGACGATGAAAGCCATCGTTCAGACTGGTCGTGAAGAGGTGGAAGTCCAAGAAGTAAAACGGCAGAGTCCAAGCGCCGACGAGGTTTTAGTTCGCGTCAAGTACGCTGGCGTCTGTGGCAGCGACGTCCACGCATATCTACAAATGGATGGCTTCGAGTGGGTGAAGATGCCGCGCGTGATGGGACACGAGTACGCGGGTACGGTCGTCGAAACCGGCGAGAATGTCACCCGTTTTTCGGTCGGTGAGACGGTGGTCGAAATCCCGATCCATCCCTGTGGAGAGTGTCACCAGTGCGAGATTGGTGAGGAGAACGTCTGTCAGAATACGACGCTCGTCGGGATGGAGACCGACGGTGCTTACTCGGAGTACACGACTGTCGACGCGAACCAGCTCATCGCGATTCCCGATGCGATTGAAACACGCCACGCAGCAGTTACAGAGCCCCTCGCGATTGCAGCGCGAGCAGCCTATGAGCGGGCGGACGTTACTCCTGGAGATTCCATCCTCGTCCAAGGACCAGGGCCGATCGGTATGCTGATCGCCGCTCTGCTCGACTCACTTGGAGCACATGTTATCGTCTCCGGACTCGGAAAAGATACGAAATACCGTCTACCGCTCGCCAAAGAACTCGGGATAGAGACCGTCGATATCAGCGAGACGGACCTTGGTGAGTACATTGAGAGGGAGACCGATAGTATTGGCGTCGACACCGTGTTCGACACGACCGGCCACAAAAGTGGGGTTGAGACAGCTGTCGACTACGCGCGAAAAGGCGGTGAGGTAATTGTCGTCGGCCTCCCCGGGGAGTCGAGTGAATTGTTTTTCTCACCGATCGTCCGCGGTGAACTTGATATCAAGACCTCCTACGGAGCGACTCGGGAGAATTACAAGCAGGCGGTGAACGTGCTTGAGGTCGGTGCTATCGACGTGGAAACTATCATCGACACCAGTTACGAAAGCGACGGGCCTGCGTCAGCGTTCGAGGACTTCCTTGCTGGACAAACCTGCAAGCCGATGTTCTCGTTCCAATAGTCAGATGGATCACCGACCGCTTTGGAATGCTCATTCGTGTTCTGCCACATCGAAGACGACCTTTGCCGATCCACATACAACCACTTCTGTAAGGCCAATAGACAGAATTCTAGGATAGTGTATTGGCTCATTCTCGGCTGTAAATAGCAATATAGGGTCAGTTACGGATGATGGGTCACAAAGACCGATAGTTTAAGGTACGGCAATTACATTGTGAGAAGTGTGCATACCGTAGAGCCAGAGATCGAACGACCTGATAGTGAAGTCGTTGAAGGTTTCGAGGGAATTCCCAGCTCTGTTGCGTCGGACGTGACGGGGAACGTGCGCTTCGCGATGGACTCCGGCATCAAGCCAGTATACGACGGAGCAACACTCGTGGGGACTGCAGTGACAGTAAAGGCAGAGCCAGGTGACAACCTCATCATCCACAAAGCGATCACGATGGCGGAACCAGGCGACGTACTCGTCATCGATGCAAATGGCTACGTCGAAACTGCCCACCTCGGCGAACTCATGTGCGCCTCTTGTAAGGCGAACGACCTCGCCGGCATCATCATCGACGGTGCGATCCGCGATAGCGCAGACATCAAGGAGATGGAGTTTCCCGTGTACGCTCGGGGGATCCACCCACAGGGTCCGCTGAAGCAGAGCCCTGGGTCGATTAATGTTACCATAACATGTGGTAAAGTGTCAGTCGATCCTGGAGATATCATCGTCGGTGACGATGACGGTATTACGGTTGTTCCCGGTGAAAATGCAGAGAAAGTACTCAAAGACGCTCGTGAGAAATTTGCCGCCGAAGGTGACACACGTGAACTCGTCGAGGATGGTGCGTACCTCTACGAAGCTAAAGGATACAACAAGCTATACGAGGATATGGACGTCGTCGGCCCCGAAGATTCCGTCCAATAACACTTCAAACCGGTGTACAGGGTTGGTTGAGGAAACCAGTACCACGACCGATCTGGAGATTGAGCCGGACACTCGCTTGAGTTGGGTGACTCATCGAATATGTGGGCGGCGATAGTCTCATCTTAGGCGTCGATATACGTGCTGCTCACGTACTCGATTAACTCTCCTTCTGTCGAAACATATGTGCCGAAACGACCGAGTCCTTTTCCATTCTGTGTCAACGATCCTCTGATATGGATGGGACTCTTTTAGAGCCCTCGAAAAGCAGCTCAAGGATACAAACGCACGACGAAGACAACGAATTGCAGATCAACGTTGAACCCATCCACCGAGAAAAACGCTAGTCGGAAAAATTAACAGCAGTCCTCAAGGAACGCGCTTTCCCTTCTCTAGATTCTGCAGGGGTCACAGCGCAAGTAGACGTAGTGGTGATCGCCGGGTCGGCCAGTTGGAGCGCGTGATGTGGACCGAAGATTCGGTTGGAGCGTTGTCATTATGCTCCCACCGTCCAAGTTATTCGCCGCGAGGTGGATGCAACCGGTATCAGCGTGACAGAGTCAGCGTGTTTCGAGACTTCGTGGTTGCCGTATTCGTAGTTCTCATCATAGTCGCTCCCCCGAAAACGCTTCCGACAAGTCTCGCACATAGATTTAGTTGGTATCCCCGTACCCGTCCACTTCCGCTTAGTATAATATGCGGCAGTGTCCGAGTTGCCACCGATTTCAGTGTAATCCAGAGCTTGAGGCCCCATACCTGTCGAAATTGATTATTTTGAACTTCATAAATCGTATAACGATTTATTAAATCTGGGGACTGGAAGATGAGATTACATAGGCGATAAGCACCCCGGAATGCACGAATTCAACAGGGTCAAAACCGCGTTCGCCGTCATAATCGGCGCATGCTCGTCTCGCTAGTCAACTCAACCCGGACGAGTAAGTCGACCGTGCGCCAGATCGAGAACGTCAAACAGGAAAGGCGAAGTAGAAGGATTGCAAGACCGAGTTCTCGTGTGTCAGTCACGCGTTCGAGCAGACCCACGTCGGTGAGTCGGTTCGAGGACGGAACGTAAGGAGAGACCGTTTCGAATCCAACATGGGTCGTACACTACCACATGTACGCTTACAAGCGATCTAGAAGAAAAATATTTAAAATTTACATATTGTCGTAGTCGGCACTGTCTAGATAAGGACGAGCTGGTTGAAGAGTTAGTGACACATGCTACTCTCAAACCTGCTCAAAAAGAGTTTAGAGACGGCTACACTTGAATGCTGGGAGCGTAAGCGGACGAGACGCGGAGCGTCTCGTTCGCATACCAGAGATCTCCGATTTTTGGGGGCATTGACGAATCGCAAAGCGATTCGTTCGCCAACCAGAAGTCAAAGGCTTCTGGTGACGCCCGTCAGAGCGTTCGCCGTCCGGCTCCATACGACCGGTTGTTCACTCAGAGAAACAAAAGCTATTCTTGCACTTATCGACGTAAATCGATCGCATCAAGCGATTTTTCAATGTATTTATCGGATATATTATATAGTTTCCGACCCGCCGTCGGCATCGCCGACGCGGGTCGCGGTCGACGAAACCGCTGTCAAATTCAACGGCAGCCAGTCTTGGGCATACGCTGCAATAGATACCGAAACAAAACTGTTGCTCGATGTCAAAGTGTTTGATCGGCATGGGACTGATCAAGCGGCTGCGTTTCTGTCTGGAATGGCCGAGAAACACAATCTCTCTAACTCTGTGTTTCTCGTTGATGGCTACGGTTATCGGACTGCCCTCTTTCGAATTGGGTTGAGCGGTCACCTTGACTATACCGAGCGAAATCTCATCGAAAAATGGTTTCACACGCTCAAACAGCGCAATGACCGATTTCATACGTCGTGGACGGGCAGTCGGCTGAGCGTCCAGCAGTGTCTTGAACAGCTTGTACATTACTATGGCTGTCAGAGATTACACCAATCGCTCGACAATTGAACACCTGTGGAGGAGGAGCTAAACTAGACAGTACCCCAGCAAACCATGTTTCAACAGACAGTCAGCAACGGTGTAGAGAGCGTTCTCAACAAGCCAATGTACCAGAATCTCGGAATTGTTTCGGTGCGAACCCAGTACGGTGGCACCGCTCCCATTTCGAACCCCGAAGCAGTCATCATCACTGTCAGTGCACCGAATTCATCGTATCGCGCACTCTCACGACAACTTGAGCGCCGAATCGAAGTGTCAACCGGTGATGACGTTCGCGTGGACGTTCAGTTCTCAGCATGACAGCGTTCAAACACCACTATGAGAGGAAGCTGATAACGATATACGCGGTATCCATAGTCCTCGATATCGTGATCCGTCCAGATGGAGGGGGATCAAGAATCGGTATAGCTGTTTGAACCTCTCGGTCTGTAATGGTATGAAAGAATACAATACTGCTCAAAACTCACCGTGATGGTGTCCATGAGCGTTCGCTGGTCGGTGAGATTCGAAATCAGAAGTTGCTGTGATAGAGAAAAAGACTGAAACAGTGGTTAGTTCGTCAGTTCTGTTCGTCCTGTTCGCACGTACGGCCAGCACGGGTATCCGTTGAGGCCGTCACAGTCACTGCCTTCGGTCTTGACATTCGCTTCGCGTTTTATCGACGACTTCCGGAACACGAGAAAGATACACGGGAAGAGAACGCTCTCGAATCAGAATCTGTGCATTTCACACCCCCCAGAAGAACGCGATGCCGAGGACAGTGACGACCGACAGGAGCAACTGTAACGGCGCACCGACGCGGATGAAGTCCGAGAATGTGTAGCCGCCGGGCCCGTAGACGAAGAGGTTCGTCTGATAGCCGACCGGCGTCATGAACGCCGTTGAGGCGGCGAAGGTCACGGCGAGGACGAACGCGAACGCGTTCGCACCGATCGACTGGGCTGCGCCGACCGCGACAGGAATCATCAACACGACGCTCGCGTTGTTACTGATGACGCTCGTCAACAGGCCAGTGGCGACGTAGAACACCCAGAGGACACCGATTACTGGCAAGAACGATGCGGTCGAAGCCACAGCATTTCCCAGCAGCGCTGCCGCCCCCGTCTGCTGGAGCGCGATACCGAGGGGAATGACGCCAGCGAGGAGGAAGATCACGTTCCACTCGACTGATGAGTAGAGTTCGGTGGGCTTGAGGACACCGGTGAAGATCATCGCCACGACCCCTGCTAACGCAGAGACGACAATCGGCAGGATGTTCAGTGCCGGGAGGGCGACGACGCCGGCGATGATTCCGACCGCGAACGGAATCTTCTCGCTCCGGTAGGTCACCTCGTCGAACTCGTGGGCGACGATGAAGTCCTGATTCTCAACGAGGCGGGTGAGGCTATCGGGCGGTGCCTGTACGAGGAGCGTGTCACCGACTCGGATACGAATGTCCTCGAATCGGTCCCGGACGACGTCGCCACGGGTTCGGAAGGCAAGGACGTTCGCGTCGTAGCGTTGCCGGAAGGTCGAACTCGCGAGGGTCTCGCCGACTAGGAACGACCCCGACGGGATGACGACTTCGACGAGGACCGGTTCTTCCTCATCGGGATGCAGATCGTCTTCGGTGCGGGGACCACCCGATAAGATTAGGCCTTCCGCGTCCCTGATGTATTCGAGTGTCTCCCGGTTCGTCCTGAGCCGGAGCGTGTCGCTCTCGCGGATCTCCTTGCGAGCGAGCGGTTCTGAAAAGTGCTCGCCGTCTCGGAGCAGTTGTAACACGTCGATGTCGAGTTCGTCGTCTCCCAGTGCCTCCTCGACCGTCTTTCCGATCAATGACGAGTTCGCCGGAACGACGACGTCTGCGAGGTACTCCTGGAGGGCGTACTCCTCGACAAAGTCCTCGTCAGCGGGAATCCGTTTGGGGAGCAGTCGAACGCCGACCGTCATCAGATAGAGGGACCCGACCGCGAACACGATGATACCGAGTTTGGTGAATTCGAACATCCCGAACGCGTGGAGACCGAGCTCGGGAGAATCCGCCCCGAGTTGGGCTGTGATATCGCTTGCGAGGATGTTCGTCGACGTTCCGATGAGCGTCAACGTGCCGCCGAGCATCGAGGCGAACGACAGCGGCATGAGCAGCTTCGATGGCGAAGTCTTCCCGTTGTGTGCGAGGTCGTTAATCACCGGGACCAGAATCGCGACGACCGGCGTGTTGTTGATCAGTCCCGAGATGGGTCCGGTGATGCCAATCGTCGCCGTGAGTTGCTTGCGTCGGTTGGTCCCCGCGAACGCGGCCATCTTCCGACCGAGCAACTGGACGAGGCCGGTTCGGTTGATCCCGGTACTCAGGATGAGCATCGCCAGGACGGTGATAGTGGCCGGATTTGCAAATCCCGAGATTCCCTCCCGAGGCGAGATCTGCGTCCACGGTTCGAGTACGATCAACAGCACCATCACCAAAATCGCGGTGACATCGATAGGGTACCACTCTGTGGCGAACAACACGAGTGCGAGCAGAATAATTGTAAAAACGACGAGCATCCCGGCCGTTACGGACGGGGAGCCAAGGCCCTGGACTGCCAACGAAACGTTAGAGAAGACCACACTAAATAGAGACGCTGACGCGGGATAAGAACTGGTATGTACACCAGCGAATTGATCAGGGTGCCACTCCATGAATTGCCCAGGGGTGAAGTCCCGAGGCACCCGCCTCGGTCCTCTGTAGAAACGGGCAGTTCGCTCAGAGACCAACCATCCTACGAACGGTTATCTGCTTGTCGGTCACATTCTAAACTAAAGGGTAGGATTTTTCAAACGCGTCGGAAGGTAGGTTGAGCAGTTTAAGCAGACGGCCACTGAGACCGCTACGCAACATTCAAACTACCAAAGTGAAGCGTGTGAAGCACGCTATTATTCCCAGCACGAACAGTGCCCGGAGTGCGGGGCAGAGTCTTTCGTTTCGATAAATCCTGAGGAGTGAAACCCTGGGTCCCCAGTCGGTCCGAATAGCGAAAGTGTCGTAAGATTGCCTTCTTGTTCGAACACTCCAACTCGTTACGAGTACTAAGTATAGATACTGTATCCGCAGTTCACGTCCGTAGCGGACCGACGGAACCAGGATCGTTCTGATAGAACAGTGATGGAATCCTTCTTTACCTCGCTCTTCTATCTACCTTGTAGTGGTTGATGCTCTTAGAACGTTCGCCGACTATGACTCCTTCGCTCGTGAGTGGCACTCAGAGACGCTCAAAGACCGCGATGTGACCCTAGAGGTGGCCCGAAAGCGAGGTCTCCTCAACGAACAAGACACACGCCGGCTGTGGCAATTGCTGGGGCTCCTGGACGAGGATGACGTGTTCATCCAGCTTCCGGAGTGGATCGCCGAAGAGAAGACGAACGACGTGCAGGGAAGTCTAGCCACAACATTTGTCGGATATCTCTCCCGGGAAACTGAAGACGCAGTTCTCTTCAAAGAATCGTCACCGGCTCATCGTCTCATGCAGATCGCACACAAGATACAGTCACTCGAAAACAGGGTCCAGAATACTGCAGTCGATAGCGACCGCCGAAAGCGGTTGACTGACAAGCTAGAGGAAGAGCATCGGAGATTCGAGACACGGGACGATATCCCGTATCTCTCTGACGAGTGGCTTCCGAAGTCCCAACTCATCACGGTCATTCGTCGGAGCGAGTAGTCATTCGAGGCCAATGACGTCCTCCCCGGCGTGAACGCCGAGGTTCCTCGCGCTGGGGGCGTTTCATTTCTGTTCCGAACTGGACTCAGACGCTACTCGTCGTCCGTCCCCTGTCCAGCCTGTGTCTCTTGAATCACGAGTCGTTCGATTCGAGTATCATCGACAGCCTCGACCTGAAGGAGGTACCCGGTCTCTTCGATCTGATCGCCCACTTCAGGAACTCGGCCGAGGCGACTGAAGACCAACCCACCGATCGTCTCGACATCGTCGCTCTCGAATCGAGAATCGAGCCGGTCGTTCACGTCCTGAATGGGGACCCCTCCGTCGACAACGTACGCTCCGTCGTTTCTCTTCTCGATCGACGGCTCCTGAGCACCCGTATCGAATTCGTCCTGGATATCGCCCACGATCTCTTCGAGGATATCCTCGATGGTCACGATACCCTCGAAGACGCCCCACTCGTCGACGACGACAGCCATCTGGCCTTCCCCACGCGTCTGAAAGTCTGCGAGGATCGCGTCGATCCGACGCGTTTCCGGGACCGTGAGGACTGCTCGTGCGAGCTCACGCGCTGTGACCGTGCTGTCCTGCTCCGTCTCGGCTTCGTTCGCTCGCAGGATGTCCTTGGCGTGGACGAATCCAAGCGGTTGATTCCCGTCCTCGTCGAGCACGAGGTAGCGCGTGTAGGTCCCCGTCGCGGCGACAGACCGGAGGTCCGGGAGCGACATCGAAGCGGGCACGGTTTCTACGTCTGGACGCGGAACCATGACCTCGCGGGCGACCGTATCCCCGAGTTCGAAGACGCTCTCGATCATCTCGACTTCGTCGAGGTCGATATGTCCCGTCTCCTCCGAGCGGGTGAGGATCATCCGAATCTCAGATTCGGTGTGGGTTTCCTCGCTCTCGGACGCGGGGGAGACACCAGCGAGGCGGGTGAAGTAGTTGGCCGTCCCGTTGAAGACGATGATGCCGGGCACGAACACGTAGTAAAAGAACTTCATGAGTGGGGCGACGAGGAGGGAGATACGTGTAGCTTCCTGGATGGCGAACGTCTTCGGCGCGAGTTCGCCGAACACCACGTGGAGAAACGTGATGAATCCGAATCCGAGGACGAACGCGACGAGGTGAACCGTTCCCGTAGGAAGCAACTGGCCGAGGACCGGTTCGATGAGCGTTGCCACAGCCGGTTCACCGATCCAACCGAGGCCGAGTGAGGAGAGCGTGATGCCGAGTTGACTGACCGCCAGATAGTCATCCAAGTTCTGAACGACATCCTGCACGAGCGCTGCCCCCGGTTTGCCGCGTTCGACGAGTGCAGTCACCTGGGTTGGCCGAACTTTGACGAATGCGAACTCCGCAGCTACGAAGACCCCGTTCATGATGACGAGGAAGAAGGCGAGAAGCACCCCGCCCAGGGAGAGGAAGTCTACCATGCGGAACTGTAGTTGTATCGACACGTGTCAACGATGGACGTCCGGCGAGACCGGCGGCCACGCAGCAACCGTGTTCGTCTCCGCTGCACGACACACTCATGTGGAGTCGCCTTAGGGCAGTCAGGCGGAGCCGATTCCGGTCGAGTCGGTCGCGACATCAGTCCTCGAACCCAGCGTCGTCGTCTCGTTCGAGGGTGATGGTCAATTCCCCCGACGTCGGCTGTTTCGCTGCGTCTCGGAGCGTCTGAAACTCATCCAGGAGCTCGTGGGCATCGTCTGTACCTTCACGGACGCTCCGTGATTCTTCCCGGATCGTATCGTAGATTCGTTCCAGAATGCGGTGAGCGGCGTACGAATCCGTCTTCGAGTCTATCTTGAACGAGGCCTCATAGCGAGACATACGCGCCATTGGGGCTCCAGTCGGATAAGGTGGTTCCCGACTTCGAGAAATCGAACTCACTGCCGTTGCACGTTCTACTTCAGTTATCAAACCAATTACGCACCTTGAAACGCGTCAAAATCCCAAAATAGAGACTACTTTTCCCAATCGTTCGGAGCAGTCGAATTCGACCACCGAAATCACCGCCAGTTGGCACGCTGAATATGTGGCACGAATGTACAATGACTGACTTAAGAGTGCCGGGGGAGTCTATTATGTTCTAAGAGGCAGTGAGTAACTGCTTCGCTGGATAATCGATATCTAGAATCAGAAAGTGACGCTGTCGCTTTCTATCGAAACCAAATACTTCACTACCAGACCGATAAGGGAAAATGAGTGGAGACGTATAATGGAACATGATGCGCCACTCGCTCAGTGTAATCCGGAAGTAACTCTTGTCTCGAAGTAACTCGCCATAGTTGAGAACCCGATCAAGGAACCAAAGGGAGATGACCGACCACGATGATGATTCACTGCCGGACGGGTTCAGCGATGTGCTTCACACACGTTTTTCGAGCGACAACCCGCCAAGTGAGGCAATTGGCCGAGCACTCGCAGTAGTCGAGGGGGTTGTACCAACGGAGCTTTCGTTACTGTCAGAGTCGGTTGATCCGGAAGCACTCGATGCACTGTTCGGGACGCCGATCATTGGTCAAGAAGATAGAGGTGTGACAGTCGAGTTTTCTGTCTCTGATAATCACGTGATCATCAGGAGTGACGGGAGTATTACTATCCTCGTTGGAACGGACGAAGAATGAGTAGAGACGAGACGAACGTTCCGCTTCAAATCGATTTTCACCGTTGTACTCACAAAGTGGAGATATCCGGCTAGAAGCGGTTAGTCACACGAACGGACGAAATATGCTTCCCCGAGGGCGGCGACCCGGGCGATTTCTTTTCCGCTTAGTTGAATCCATTGATGAGTGAGTTCAAACATACCCACCACTTAACCGTCCGGTGATGAATAGTATGTACAGAACGAAATCACGCTCTGTCTGTATCAATTGTCTCTGGTAACGGATCAACACGAAACACATAGTCTGCATAGACGCCGTCAAGATTCGTGGGACTTTCTTCAGTAGTGTGCCTTCGGCAAAGATTAGCCTCTGCCTCAACACTTCCGTGACCCGTTTCTTCTTGGTAGCGCTCAAGAACGACGAATTTCGCGGGGTCGTCGCACCCACGACGGTGACACTTACGGAATGAGTCCGAATTTTCTTCTCTCTCGTCTCGAGCTTCATCTGCTTCGTTCTGTTCGTCACGTGGTTCAGTTTCGTCCATACGTTCACGCGCCTGCTCAACTTCCCACGCTCGCTGGCGGTTCTCTTCGTCACGGGCTTGCTTGTCTCGGCTCTTTTTGTTGTCCGCCATACCATATCTAGGTGGACGAGAGGGATAACGCTGTGGCCGCCACTTGGAACACCTTCTGCTAGTAATTATCGCGTCCTCGTGCCGAAATAGTGGGAAGGAATTTGCCTACCGAGAGTAGAGCATCGGACGTTTCGCTCTGATCTCTCGCTGTCGCTGTTTCTCTGCGTAGTGTCTCCAGAGACGAAGGTACGTAACAGACTCTCGGAGTTCGATGTTAATTAGCCCAGGTATTTCGTGCTGGGGCTCACCATAGAACTGTTGTTCGTTTGGTGGAGTCGATCGAACCTCATGCTGTGGTTTCCCATACCGGAGAGAATCGATTGTGTCAGTCATTTTGTGTTCCTCGCTGTTGGGGACAACCACTGTTGGTTCCAGTTTTAAGCAGCAGTACTCATCCTTATAGCTTAGTACGTGCTTCGGCACGATGAATTATGTTACCTCTATCTCAGCAGGATTTACTAAAACCACAAGTTAACAATCCACTCGCTTACTGGGACGTTCAGCTCACTTTGGAACCCTGCACGTCCGATTTCGAATAGAAGTACAGTGAGCAACTCCATCCTGTAATCCAGGTATCACCAACTTCGATTGTCGAAAGATCCTGGCGAGCAGCTTTTGGTCATCACTTGGTATTTCAACGAAGACACGATACTCTCGTTTCCATGTGAGATATTCCATCTCCGTGAAAAGAAGCAAACTCTTATCCCCGCAGGAATACTGTTTACTTGAATGGACGATGTCTTCGTCGGGAGTCTCATGTCTTCGCCGGTGTACACTGTAAGTAACGACACGTCACTCCAGAACGCTGGCGAGACGATGCGCGAACACGAGATTGGATCGATAATCGTCGTTGGTGATGACGACCATCTCGAAGGGATCATCACTGCAACTGATTTCATTCATGTCGTCGCAGAAGGCGATCCTGATCCGAATGCAACTGTTGCTTCTGTTATGAGTACAGACGTCATTACAACGACCGCAAGTGAATCGGTTCAAACCGCGGCGGACATAATGATTGAACACGGCTTTGACCATCTCCCGGTCCTCGACGGAGAAGTGGTCATCGGTGTTATCACGACGACTGACCTCACGGCATATCTTTCAACGACAGAGGATCCGAGCCCATCATAGGGGGCATCTAGCAAGCGAATCGTATCACTCGGAACAGTTGGCCTCCGTGTACTGGAAGTAAAGACCGTTACCCGCCGAGCCACCAACCGTACAGTTGCGCGTGTTCCTCTGTGTCCGGATGCTTCTTCGATTGGCCGTAGGTTTTGCCTTTGAGAAGTTGGCGTTCGACCGCGTTCGCGGCGAGGCGAAGTGCATGCGTAGCGCCGTAACCCTCCCCTTTAGCGGTGAAGTAACCACGGTCAGTGACCAGTCGAATCCGTGCCAGCACCAGTGGCACCCCTCGACTCTTTTCTTTGTGCTCGTGCAGTTCGATACTGGCCTTTATCACACTCATCTCGCCATACTTCGAGGTCACGCTGTCGATCAACGCAGAAACGTCATCGTAATCCATCCCATCGAGTAACTCGAGACCGAACACCTGCACGGGACGTCGTTCTTCCTGTTCCCAGGTGAGTGCCTCAACGACGTCCGTCTTTGTGATGATTCCGATCGGTTCGTCCGTCTCGTTAGCCGTGACGACAAGTGAGGAAATCTCCTGATCGAACATCGTTTCGACTACCACATCGAGCGGTGTGTCTCGTTGAACCGTCACAGCTGCATCGGACATCAGGTTCCGCACTGGCAGATCGAGCATCCGGTCGGAAGTACCGTCACGCTCACCAAACCCGCCGCGACCACTAAACTCGTCCGACGAACCACCTTGGCTCTTGTTCCCGCCGCGTGTCGTGAATTCGATGACATCGTACAGACTCAGTATGCCTTCGAGTTCGTCATTGTCGATGACTGGGAGGTGTGCAATACGTCCTTCCCGAAGCGTGTTGAGGGCTTTCCCCATCGTGGTCGTCGGGGTCGCACTGATCAGCGTTGTCGTGTATGCATCGTCAACGGTCACCGCGTCGAGAAACGGGGTCACGGCCTCCAGAACGGCATCTGCGGTCACCACACCATAGACGCGGTCTTCGTCCAGCACTGGGAGCGTCTTGGCGTTACTCCCGATCATGAGTCGTGCGACTTCACGGACATCCTCGGTCCGGTCGACGGTCGGGACGTGTTGCACCCGTGAGCCAACCTTCGCCGAGGGTTGATTGGACGACGAGGCCAGTTGTCGGCGGCTGACGACGCCACGATACTCCTCGCCGTCCGTAACGACGACGGCCTCGAGTTCTTGATTCTCGAACGCACCGGCGACCTTCGAAAGGGGTGCCCCGATATCGAACTCGGTGAACTTTGTTGAAACTATCTCAGAAATGTCCATTGTGTACTCACTACTAGGAGGGTCCGCGGACGCTTATGCTTGCCTCATTTTTTGGTGACACGATGCCGCTCATTTGTAGCGGTACTCATTCGGATGTGAGGAGACATATCGTTACACGGCCCCGAATTCGTTCCACTTCTTTGAAAGAAATCCAACCTGGGAAGTGGCACTGAATATAAGTCTAGATACTGATAAATATCTAATAGCACGTATTATCTGTATGCGTCTCGTTCAGGTGCTTATTCCGAAAGGTGATCGAGCAGACATTCTTGAGGCACTCGATGAGGAAGGGATCGATTATGCCGTCTGGGAGGAGACAGGTCGCGGTAAATTTGAAGCACTGGTTTCCTTTCCAGTCCCCGACTCTGGTGTCGAACCGGTGCTCGATAGCCTCTATGCGGCAGGTGTAAAGGAGAGTTCCTATACAATCGTTGTCCCGACGGAGACGGTGGTCTCCGAACGTATCAAATCACTCAAAAACCGTTATCAGGGGCACCGTATCTCGCGCGATGAACTTATCGCACGTGCCGAGGATCTCGCTCCTGCGTCTTCGACGTTTTTCATCTTCCTCGTAGTGAGCACATTGATTGCGACGACCGGCTTGCTTCTCAATTCAGCGGCAACCATTATCGGTGCGATGGTCATCGCACCGCTCATGGGACCGGCTATTTCGGCCAGTGTCGGGGCCGTTCTCGCGGACTCCGATATGACATCGCGAGGTGTGCGACTTCAGGTAACCGGTCTGCTCGCTGCGGTCGCGACTGCTGCAATCCTCGGTTTACTGTTGAAAGAGACGGTTTTCCTCCCACCGGTCGATATTCGAACGATTCCACAAGTTCTCGAACGAACCTCGCCGAATTTTCTCTCGCTCTTTCTGGCGCTTGGATCGGGCGTCGCCGGCGCCGTGAGCGTTATCCGGGGTGCTGGGTCGTCACTCGTCGGGGTGGCCATCGCAGTAGCACTTATCCCTCCTGCCGCCACTGCGGGCCTCGGTCTCGCGTGGGGACATCCTGGTGTCATCCTCACTGCTGGCGTTCTCGTGCTGGTGAATCTACTCGCTATCAACCTCTCGGCACTCATTCTGTTGTGGCTCGCAGGGGATCGTCCCGAGAAGGGGAAGCATGCAATACGAGCTCAACGGGCAGTTCGCATCCGAATTGCGACCGTCCTTTCTGGCCTCGTCCTGCTGTCGATCGTCCTCAGTGTTGTCACTTGGGCGTCATTCGGAGTTGGAACTGTAGAGACCGAGGCAAACGCAGAAACTAAGGCGATGTTCGACAGTGGCCAATTCGGTGACTTGGAGTTTGAGCATGCCACCGTCGACTATGACATCGATGAGGTTCTCCTCGATCATCCCGCTGAAGTGACTGTTGTCGTGTCGCACGGGCCGAACGCACAAATTCCGTCTAATATCGCAACTCAGATCGATGAACGTCTGACAAAAACGACCGGAGAAGAGATTATCGTACACATTGAGTTCGTGCGTGGACAACATTCGACCTGATATGGGATACACCGATACCTCCCGATGTGGTTCAACAAGACCTCCTATCGATTCTCAGACGAGGCGACGGCAACTGGACGTTCACATCCCGCTGTGCGAACCAATAATGAGAGACCGCTCACAAACTCGCTCTTGTCTATTCAGCGCGAGACAGTGGACGCGCTGAGCGTTCCGTTCCATCGGATGCGGCCGAGCGATACGCCCAAATAACGACATCTCCGGTCCAGCTGTGGATGGAGATCTCGTATGAAAAGTAGCGAATACTCAATGGATAGAGCCACATAATCCCCGCGTTGGTGAACGTATCGACGACCAAGTGCGAAAGAAAAGTGATCCGACTGCAAGCGACACTTGCCTAGACGACGTGACGAGGATCACTCCTCCGAAGAGAAAGCCGAGAAAGAACGGTGAATATATGAGTGCCGAATGAGCGACGAACGGGTTCGTACCTGCATGTTCGATGTCGGATTACAAAACAGCGATCTCGCCGTGGCGCGCTTCCCGGCATTGTTCAGCATCTGGCACGACGTCAACGCCCCGGCGTTGGCCTCCTACTTTTCGCAGGAAGATAAAGCCACGACGGGTGTTTCCAAACCTGCCGATCGAATCGATCAGGGTACTGTGAAATATCGTGAATGAAGTGGGTCTTGAATGGAAAGAAGATAGTACGTCAGTACGCTTTTGTGGCTACTGATGACCCACTGCTATCGGAGATCGAAACGGTGTCACCGCCGTTGTTCCATACGGCAGTCGAGCGGCCCCAGAAGACATCGCTACTCGTGTCTGACCCGCTCCCCGAATGAAGCGTTACCGTCTGGCCTGGACTGAGCGTCAGACTGGAGAACGTGTACGTTTTCCCCGATTCGTCCGTAACGGTCCACCCAGAGAGATCGATTGATGTGGAACCAGTATTTTCGAAAACGACGTATTCGTCGTTCAGGTTGTCGTTGTCGTTCCCCGCTGCATCCTCGTGAATCTGGGAAATACTCACAGACGCATCACCGCTACCAACATTTCGACAGGTCCACGCATTCTGTTCGGTGTTCTGGGCTGACGATTCGGCACTGTAGTAGGAACTACTCTTGGAGAATGTCGAGTCGTATACCCGGGCTTGGCCACTCTCGATGAGTTTGTAGTTGTAATCCTCACCACCGTAGTACACGTAGGCGAGAAGACGACCATAGTAGCCTCGGTGGTCCGATTCAGAATCGAATTTGAGCGTTATCTGTTTGCCTTCGAGGTTGTTTTTCATGAACGACTTCGCGTCCTCGCCCTCCGAGTGGAGACAATCCTTCCCAGCCTGTGTATTTGGAACGCCTTCCCACTCATCGGGCGTATTTTCACCGTACGTTTCTGGGGTATCGACGCCCAACAATCGAACGGTATCGGTGGTTCCGTTTTCATATTGGACGTCGAGGGTATCGCCATCAACGACGTTCGTTACCGTCACTTGTTGGCTACCGCTTATCTCAGCGGTGGCTGGTGTGACGATGATTGCGGCTGTTACGCCACAGATGAGCAATGACGATAGCACTACTACAGCGAACGTATATTTATTATCTTCTACCACGTGTAGAAATCAACATCCTATTTTAAATAAATTTGTATTGGTGTAATGATGAAATAAATAGGCGAATATATCCGCATTGAATTCGGTAGGGATGGGCGAACGTGATTTCGATGTGGTGACCACCGACGCCCATCGCGTCGTCTACACACAACGTCCGTGATGTCTTGTAGCTCACACCGGGAACACGTTCGGCGATTGCTTCCATGACGCGGTAGCCATCGTTTGTGTACGCACAGCTATAGTGCGTCGCGACCTCTCGATGGCCCGCCCGTGCAACCATTGCATCATTCGTCTTGGCGACGTTCTTCGCGTGTTCGAGGACGTCGAGATATTTGTCCTCGACCTGCTGACTCTCAGCGCGTTTCTCGCGGACGTTCACGACTTCGGTGTTCTGTTCCGAGCGCTGGACCGTCTCGAAGACTAGCGACCTGTATTCCCGGTTTAGTCGGAATTCGACTGTAGCAATTTGACCCCACGTTCGACGATCGCGTCGGTGATTTCACGGACACGATCGGAGATTTCAGCTGCCATAGTAGAGCATACGGGTCCCGTCACTTAGGCGTCATCGTCATTCCCAATTCGATGGGGACGATTTCGGTTGACTCGATCATGTATTACCGACCACAGACGCGGTGGCCAGTACCTGTTCTCTCCCCCCTGCTGGTTCATAGCCGATAGACGCCGATACGACTGCCGTACTCACAAGTAACCGTACCGCGTCAGTCCCGAACTGTGTCGATTTGGGACGTCCACGTCCACGGTTGTGTGGGGTTTTGTGTTAGATTCGTGTCCCTCTCGGGTGTTATTTCGTCCCGGCCACGCTACTCTCCGACAACCCCGTCTGTGGTCGGACCATCGTCCGTAGTTTTGCTGTTTACTTCACCGGGCAGCTCGACATCCAACTCGTGGACGAGACGTGTCTCTTGGTAGCTCAGTCCGTCTTTGGACCGTTGGCGTTTGATTCTCCCGAGCCGTCCATTCGAGAGTCGCATCGCATTTGCCCCCACACTAATGCTCATCACCATGTCGCCGACAACGACTGCCACGATGACGTTCACGAGGCCAAACGGCATCCCAATGGCCAGCAGCGTTTTGATACCGAGACTTGTCCCGATGTTCTGGCGAATCACTGATGTCGCCGTTTGGGACACCCCGGCGACATACGGAAGTCTGGTGAGATCGCCACTCAATAAGGCAATGTCTACCGTCTCAAGAGCGGACAATTCAACATATTATCATCTATATCGTAGAAACTTTTATAATATTTTATTCGTAATATTATCGTGATGCCCACAAATAGGCGCGACGTACTGAAGCAACTCGGAACGATCGGCGCAGCCGGACTTGGGAGTGTCGGGCTGACTGGAACGGCGAGCGCACATGTACAAGATCCCTACGCCGACAGATGGATTGCAGCGGACTCTAGCAACTACACCAACGACAACAAGAGCGCGAGCGAAATCAACTGGATAATTATCCATGTCACGGAGGGGAGCTACGAAGGGACCGTCAGTTGGTTTCAAAATCCCGACTCCGACGTGAGTACTCAGTATGTGATTCGCAACTCCGATGGCCATGCTACCCAGATGGTCCACAACGAAGACAGTGCATGGCATGGTGGTGGCCAGAACTACAGCTTCCACTCGATTGGTATCGAACATGAGGGTTTCGTCGGCGAGACGAACTTCACCGACGCACTGTACCAGAAATCCGCCAACATTGTGAGCTGGGCTTGCGACACCTACGGCATTCCCAAACAGCGCCCCACCGGCGTTGCTCCGTGTGACGCCCGCAACGGTGGCGGTATCATCGGGCACCACCAGGTGCCTGAATCTGACTGCAACTACAATGACCACACTGACCCTGGTTCGACGTGGGATTGGGATTACTTCATGGACCTCGTCGGCGGCAGCAATGGCGGCGGTAACAAGTTCGCTGACGGTGACCGCGTTACGCCGACCACCAATCTGAATACACGGGAACAGCCTGGAACTGATCAGCCCATTGTGGCTACGATTTCACCGGGCGAAGTCGGCGAAATCATGAACGGCCCAATCGACAAGGGTGGCTATCGATGGTGGGGCGTTCACTGGCTCGACCGAAACGTCTGGGGCTGGTCGGTTGAACGCTATCTTAGCTACGCATAGGCACTTCGGTCGATCACTTTTAAGAATTCATTGTTCACGGAATTTGATGTCGGATGACAATAAAGACGGGTGGGAAATTTGACTACTGCGACGGACGTGGGTTCAGATGCCGGAGTAGTCTTTCGGAATCTTGGTTCCTGCTGTGACAGTCTCACCGTCGCCACCAGGAATCGAGAGGTGATTCCCGTTTCGCTCGACGGTAAAGTGGAGGTGTGGACCAGTCGAATTTCCGGTGGTACCCATTCCGCCGATCAATTGACCGCGCGAGACGCTCTCACCTTCGACCACGTCGAAGCTATTCAGGTGGCAGTACATCGTCTGGTAGCCGTTTCCATGGCCTATTTTGAGGTAGTTACCACAGCCCCCCGCCTCGTAGGCTCGAACATCAACGGTGCCGCTGTGGGCTGCATAAATTGGTTCACCAATATTGCCGTTGGCGCCAATATCCACGGCATAATGACCGGGACGTGCACCGTATGGCGATGTGATGTAGCCTGAAATCGGCCAATCGAAATCCGACCCACCACTGCCGCCAGATGTGGATTGGAGGTACCGCTCGACGGACCAGCCCCAGACGTTTCGGTCGAGCCAGTGGACGCCCCACCACGTATACCCGCCTTTGTTCGTCGGACCGTTCATGATTTCGCCGACTTCACCAGGATTCACGGTAGCGACGATGGGTTGGTCAGTTCCAGGTTGTTCGCGCGTATTCAGATTAGTCGTTGCTGCGATGCGCTCTCCATCGGAGAACGCACTCGCTGATCCGCTCAGTGCTGCCATTCCGGTGAGTCCTGTAGCTGTAACTCCGAGCGATTTGACGATTGATCGTCGGCTGAACTTTCGTGACATATGCAAATCCACAATCCGAATCAATATATTTAATACTTACTATTATTAAAATATAGTTGAAAATATTTGCATTGATGGTTTTTGATTGTTCTTTGCTCTTCTCTTCTGCACCGCTGCAAGAGACAGAGTGTAAGTCGATCAGACGGGTCGCAAAAGGATTGGTGAGACGGTTCCTCGACGGGATTCTATTCGACGTATCTAGCAGGGGCTGAGAGGCCAAATTCGTCGGCTGTTCCCGCATCGATTCTCTTTGCGGTGTAGATATCTGGTTTGTAGTATAGTTCGTGCGTAACGTCGTGTTCGTCTCGGAGGTGTTCCCGGACTCGGGTGACATCGTGACGCTCGAAATAGTTGGGTGTGTAGACTGTGAGAATGTACTCATCGTACATCGGCAGTTCCTCGTATCCGAATGCAGTCATAGCCTTTACTGCCCAAATGATGCCCTCTTCTGCGTCAGCGAGGAGTTCAGGCCATAGCTGTTCGATACGATCCCCTGACCCTGTGACTTGCCACTTGCCGATTGTTTTCTTCCGCTCGAGTGCTTCGCGATCAATCTTGCGAACAGCCTCGCTGTCTGCTGGTGGCAGATCATCAGATTCAACGTCTTCAGGGCGTGTAACATCGTGTTCGGAAAAATAGTCATCACCTCCAATTTTCGGTGAGTCACTCACATTACGACTACGGAGCCAATACGGTTCTGTCTCGGTGATTTCAAGCGGAGACTGCATGGTCAACTTCATCTCAATGTCGATCGGGTGTAAACAACAATGCTTGCCAGACAGAGTGAAAGTGAAACTCATGGTGATTGCATCGTTGCTCCCGGTCGGATTTGCTCAACTCCGGGCGGTCTATACGTGGAGTCCGTCCTCGGCTATGCGGTCGATCACGTCTCGCTGATGGCGACGAATATCTTCGTGTTGCTCCTCGAATAGGGCTTCTGTGTCCGCCTTGAAGTGACGGAATGCGTCCTCGTCACCACAGAGAAACTCGCCATTGATGGCGTCGTGTGCTACTTCGAGTGGTAGTGTTTCAATGTCAGATAGATCGATGAATGGGGTACCTTCTCGTTGGAGGTCGCCCGAGAGGAAACAGAGCTTTTGGAATCGCTCGTGAGAGGAAAGACTCTCTGCGAATTTGACGGCGAGGAGGAGGTCGGACGACGGACACGAGTTGCTCGTGAGCTGCGAACCGAACACTACTGCGAAGTCGATATCTACAAACCACTTTCTGACCTGATACGGATATTTAAGTAGAATCGGTTCATCGCATGACAGACAGCAAGGCGGTTACACCGCTCACTCAAATGCACAATATCGGGACTCCGAGACCCAGAACGTTCGAGATACCCTCCTCGAACCGCTGTGATGTCTCGACCAAGATAACTCCGAGTCCCATGCCGGGATAGGAGTAACGGCGGTGTGGCCCCGCCATCGGCCTGTCATGCCGACAAGTCATAAACCAGCAAATATCTCAAACCAGCGGTGCGATGCCGTGGGAAGCCTCACCGTTTACGGCGAGGAGGAGGTCACCTCTGACGTCTAATCATCATCTGTCGCTGCATCCGTCGCTGGGTCGACATCGTCTTCGAATCCATCCTGATTCGTCTCGGGCGTACCGCGAACGTCCCCTTCACGCCACGTGCCTCTGCGGAACCAGAGCCACGCGATGAGTGCGCCCGCAACGTTCGAGACACAGAACGCCAGCCAGATACCTCGGACATCAGGCTGCCCGAAGAACCACAGATTCGTGGGGAGAATGCCCTGTGAAGCGATGTACGCGATGGGAAGGCGAATTCCAGCCAGCGTGAGGATGGAAATAGCAGCCGCGACCAGCGTTTTGCCGGCGCCACGGAAGCCTCCTGTGAACGCCCGCATGATCCCGATGAACCCGAACGATAGCGCGACGTAGCGGAGGAATTCCGCGCCCACGTCCAGCACGGCTGCGTCGTCGGTGAACACGCTGACGATGGGCGTCGGCACGAGGAAGATAAGAACTCCAACCACCCCGAGGACGAGGAACAACCCCTTGGCCGCGACGTAGTTCGCCTGCTCTGCGCGGTCGTACTTCCCGGCGCCGATGTTTTGGCCCGACATCGTCTCGACACCACGGGCAACCGCAATCGCAGGCAGGAAGATGACCGAAAAGACGCGCGTACCGATACCGAAGGCCGCAACGACAGACGTCGAGAACAGACCGACGATGAGTAACAGCGCATTGATCGACAGGGCACGACCAGTTCCCTCGATGCTCGCGGGCACACCGATTTGGAGGATTTTGCGTAGGTACTGGAGATCCGGTTTCATGTCCGTGAGGTGAATCTGGATGCCTCTCGTTCCGGACTCCATGATGACGAGTCCAACGAACATCGCCACTCCACGGGAGAAGACCGTCGCGATGGCGGCGCCCTGGATGCCGAGCTCGGGAAATGCGACCGGGCCGATAGCCCAGCCGTTGATGAGGAACGGATCGAGAATCACGTTGAGCACGACCGTCCCGAACATGACGATCATCGGTGTGATGGTGTCGCCCGCGCCGCGCATCAGCGAGATGAAGACGAAGAACCCGAACATGAACGGCAGACCCAGAGCGACCACCTGCATATACGCGGTCGCGCCGGGGAGGACCTCCGGCGACGCTCCCAAGAACGCGAGGAACGGTCGCACGACTGGATAGCCGATTGCGCCGAGGAGAGCCGACGCGATCAACGCGAACGTCACGGTCTGTGAGGCCGCGTATTCGGCCTGTTCCGTTTCTTTGGCTCCGGTATGTTGGGCGACGAGAACACTTCCCGCGACTGAGAGGCCCATCCCGAGCGAGATGAGCAGGAACACCATCGGGAAGCCAAACGAGATTGCCGCCAGAGCCTCCGTCGAGTACTGACCCAGCCAAAACGTGTCCGCCAGATTGTAGGCGGTCTGCATCAGGTTCGTGATGACGATTGGGAGCGAGAGGAACAAGAGCGGCTTAACGATGCCGCCGTTAGTGAGGTCTAGTTCCTCCTGTCCCTTGAAGAAGCTCACGCGATTACCTCCGTAGCACGATTTATCGTCTCCGCATTCACTTTGCTCATGCGTCCACTTCCGAGTTCGGAGTCCATCCGAGTCGCAATTCGAGAACCCGTTCGACGAGTTGGCGAGTTCTAGCAGGGTTCTCACCGAGCGCGACCGTCCGTGTGTGACCACCGTTGGAGAGCGTGGTGACGAGTCGTGCGACCTCCCCTGGATTAGCCTCCTCGAAGTGCTCGGCATCGACTCCATCTCGAACTATCGACGCGACGACAGACTGCATCATATCGTCGAGTTCGAGGAATCGCTCCCGGACGCGATTGTGGTACGGAGCCTGTGCTTTTAGTTCCATGAGGCCGACGGGGAAGTCATCGTCACCCGTTTCCGACGGTGTGTACACGGCATCGAGAAACGAAGCGAGGCGCTCGCGCGGATCGCGAGCCTCACACGCCAACTGCGCCTCGAATCGTTTGATTAGATCGTCGAGGAACGCGTTCAAGAGGTCTTCTTTGGTATCAAAGTGATAGTGGATAGCAGCGGTCGTTATCGATGACTCTTCGGCGATTCGTTGCATCGTGAGGTTTGCATAGCCGTACTTCTGGAGTGCACGGCCTGTCGCCGTTATAATCTCGTCAGTAGTCTCTGTATCCATTCGATACTAGTGCTTACTAACCAATCAGTCAAAAGCCTTGTGACTAACTATTCATTGACCTCAACCACGCGGACAGTCTGGCCGCAGTCGTCGACCGTACAGACGCGGGCGTGGGTTGATCGGCTTGAGCGGGAAGCGGTCGATCCGTATGAGTTGGTGATGGCGATCGGCAGCAGAAAATGCTGTCAAAGCTCTCGGCAAGCTTTCCCTTAATAAGTTCATGTAATATCCCGGATTCCATTTAGGAATGCATGAGCGACGATCCTACTGATAGTTCATTCGCTACTGACTCACTACACGCCGGTCAAGATCCCGATCCTGTGACTGGGGCACGAGCGCCACCGCTCTATCAAACCACTTCATACGTCTTTGAAGATGCCGACGATGCAGCAACCCAGTTTGCGCTCGAGAAGCCCGGCTATATCTATTCTCGGTTGATGAACCCGACTCTTGAAACACTCCAAGACCGGCTTGCTGCTCTTGAAGGCGGTGTCGGGGGCGTTGTTACTGCGTCTGGGATGGCTGCGCTGAATCTCGCAACGTTCCTCTTGGCAGAAGCTGGCGACAATATCGTCACAGCCTCTTCATTATACGGAGGCACCTACACGTACTTCACCCATTCAATCGAACGCCGAGGTGTCACAGCCAAATTCGTTGACACACTCGACTATCAGGCATACGACGAAGCCATCGACGACAATACTGCCTACGTTCATCTTGAGACGATCGGGAATCCAGCCCTCGATACACCCGATATCCAGCAGATTGCCGACATCGCCCACGACCACGGCGTTCCCTTACTCGTCGATAATACCTTTGCGACACCCTACCTCTGTCGTCCACTCGAACATGGCGCGGATCTTGTCTGGAACTCGACCACAAAATGGCTTCACGGCTCCGGAACTACCATCGGTGGCGTGATTGTTGATGGTGGCTCGTTCCCTTGGAGCGATTACCCGGAGAAATATAGCGAGATTGCTCAAGATAATCCCGCCTATCACGGTGTCAACTTCGCGGAAACATTCGGCGACGAGGCGTTCACATACGCTGCGATTGCCCGCGGACTCCGCGATCTTGGAAACCAGCAAGCGCCCTTCGACGCTTGGCAAACCCTCCAGGGTCTCGAAACGCTTTCCCTTCGGATGGACCGTCACTGCGAGAACGCAATGGCAGTCGCCGAGTATCTCCAGGACCATGAGGATGTTGCGTGGGTGAACTACCCGGGTCTCTCTTCCCACGAAACCCACGATACGGCTACCGAATACCTCGAAGGTGGCTATGGCGGCATGATCACTTTCGGTCTTGCAGATGGATACGACGCTGCGCGAAAAACTGTTGAATCGACAGAGTTGGCGAGCTTGCTCGCTAATGTTGGTGATGCAAAGACACTCATCATTCACCCAGCTAGTACAACCCATCAACAGCTTACAGACGCTGAAAAAGCTGCTTCCGGCGTCACTGATGATCTTGTTCGCCTTTCTGTGGGTATCGAAGATCCAGGACAGATCATTGCTGATCTTGAGAACGCTATCGACGCCGCCACATAGACGGCTCTTATCGTTCCGATACCGAGTCGGTATCGACCTCCTCCCGCGCCTACAGTCGCGGGAATCCCACCATGGGATTTCTGGCCGTTCGAGACGAGTCTAAGGTTTCAAGACGCTCCGTTACCAAAGAGGCTTTCCCGATATCTACCCCAATCGGCGTTTCTGCCGAACTGGATTCTGATTGTTCTTCGATTTCTCGCGTGAGGACGAAAACGATGCCGAACCCGACAACTGTGACTGCGATGGCCTCAACGGGTTCCCGTGTTGGCCATGCGTGCAAACGGGACGGACAGCACTGCCGAACGAACCACTGCTTCAGTCTTTTCTATCCATGTTTCGCCAAGTAACGTTCTCGGCGATTCCCGACTAGCATATACTCATAGAGTTTTGGATCAGAGGATGACACTTCTACTGCTCATATTGAAAAACTGTCTCAAAATGCCATATAGAAAGTAAATTTTATGCCTTTGTTCGTATATTTATACTCTGACCCCGGGGCTTCATGACGAGTGAACGTCACACATCACAGACGCAGATTGAACGATGCGAGAACTGCAAGTGTGAGACCACACATACGGTCTCGGTCGAGATTCGGACGGAAAGTATGAAACAAGAGAATACTGAATTCTCGCGTGAACCATATCGGATTACCACGTGCCAGAAGTGCGGTGAGACAACAAGCCAACGGATGAATAACGCGTAGCGCTCACAGATCTTTCAATCTTTCACGACACTTCATCCACTCTCACTTCTGTGATCGGTTTGGGTGCCCTTCGCTGCTGTCGCACTTGCTACTCTGTCGTGTTCACCAGCGTCGATGAAGAACAACTCGAATCGTAGTGGCGTGAAACAGGCGACCTTGGAGATGCTGCTGAACATGCCCTCGAAACCCGTCCCTAGACCATGCTCGTTTCGACGACGCTCGAGACCTGCCACGTCTATGAATGATAGCAGCGCGTCCTTTTCGTTGTCATCAATCATACGGACCTTGCGTCGGTAGTGTTCGTAGGTGGATTTCCGCCCATTTGCAGGTCTCTGATGCATCAGTGTCGGTCTGGGTTACCGACCCAGCACTCCCGCGAGTGCCTCCATCGCCACCGGAAGCGCGTCGACGACGTCGGGACTCTCCCCGAACACGGGGTCCCAGTCGTCGGTCGTCAAGTAGTCGCTGATCAAAAACAGGGACCCGACGTCCAGCCCCCGGTAGTCGCCTACAGCGAACGTCGCGGCCGCCTCCATGTCGACTGCGAGCACGCCGTCCTCGGCGTACCTCTCGATTTCAGGGACGGTCTCGCGGAACAGCGCGTCGGTCGTCCAAGTCGCTCCGACCTCAAACTTCCCGCCTGCCGCCTCGACCGCATGTTCGAGTTCAGCGACCATCGCGTCCGAGGCGTCGATCCGCTCCGAGTGGGGGAGATAATGATGCGAGACGCCTTCGTCTCGGATTGCTTCGTCTACGACGAGGTAGTGCGACTGCGGGACGTCCGGCTGGAGACAGCCCGACCAGCCGACTGAGAGGAACGCCTCCGTCCCGGCTGACTGTAGCAACTCCATCAATATTGCCGTCGTGGGACTGCCGATGCCGAAGTGCCCAAGGACCGCCAGTTCGGCGTCTGTATCGACGTCAGCGTCCGCGTCGAGGTCGGTGAACCGATGGAGCTCGAACTCGAGGAGGTCGCTCTCCCCGTGGAGCGGCTCGGTCTCGCGAACGTCGAGCACGCGGTCGAAGAAGTGAGACTGGTAGCAGACGAGGACACCGTCCGGCGCGTCCTCAACGAGCGGTGCCCCGGACGCCTGGGCGTCGGAAAGCATCCCATCTGGGGTCAGGATCGAGGGAGCGTCGTACTTCCTCGAGTCGTTTGGAACGGGCATAATCTGTGATTCGACGAGTCACAGGATAGGTATACTGGTGGGCGAATCTTGCTGAACGGTCCCATTCAGACGACTGGTCCGTGGGGAGATTACTGGACTTGCGGGCGGCGAAAGCCTTCCCCAGCAGGGTGGGGTAGGTCATCTCTCTTATTCTGCCGAGTACCCGGTCCGTGTTGAGAAGTTGTCCCCTGTATTCTCGGCATGCTCGACCAAATCAGTCGGTGTCTCTTTGTTTTCTGGAGACATCGATGCTTCATAATACGCGACACGTTTGGTTTCATCCTGCTGCATAGCTGGAGACGGTTTAGTCACATCCGATGAGACATTCTGGCAAAGTTCCTGCAGTCGGTCTGATGAGAGAGCGTGTGTCCGTTTTTCGCCGAGTACAACGCCACTAGTGACGATCGATCGGATTCCCTCTTCAACGGTCATCTCGACATCAAAGACGCGATCTTTTCGGACATGTATAACGAATCCACCCATGACGGGATTTGGAGCCATCGGTAAAAACAACGTTTCCATCTCGGCGTGATCCATCGCCTGTTTGACGGTGGTAGCCGTGTCCGCGGTTTTGAATGCGACGGCGTACGATCCATCCGTCGGATATTCGACGAGCTTGACTTCTTTGAAGCTCTCTGAATCTGAATCAAGAAGCAGTTCGCTCATCTCATTGAAGCTCGTGTATACCGAGCCGATGCCTGGAACCGACGACATGAAATGGTCGAATTGCACGCCAACGCGACCATATCCTGAGCGGTATTCGGCGACGAATCCCAACATAAAGAGAGACCCACCGAGCAGTCCGATCATGATGAGCTTCACGAGCAACTCATTTGTCCCCGGTGAGACTCCGGGGACGCTTTTCACGATAAACACGACCGGGTTCAGAGTGTTCGAGATGAAATTGAGCACAAATCCAAGGACGACAACTGTAACGATGAGAGGAATCGCAATAGCCGCGCCACTGATGAGTGATCGGCGGATGATCTCCTTGGCGTTGTGGTGTGTTACGTTCTTATTCATCGAAAGTCCCCCTCGGCTCTGAAACTAATATCATACCCTTATAGCAATAGCTACCCTTGAAAGCGTTTAGGCCGAAAGAGGTGTAATGAACAGGCTACAATCAGTCTGGCTTCCCCTACGTATTGGATAGAAAGCGATTACAGATATCTGATGAGAAAGCCCACGGTCGAAGCCGAGGAAGGAAACTTCCAGTTCACCCTATTGTCGTTGTGAGGACGATACCGGATACTCCGGAGGAGATTATGTTGTTCAATGGCACGCACCTCCACTGAAACAGAAAGTCGGAGTAGGCTAGATTCAGTTCGGTGTCACTCGACCGGAGGTAACTGTGGGGGCTGAAACTCCCGCAGGCCGAAATAGGTGATGAACACGGCACCCATCGCGATAACGGCGACCGCGATCAAGAGTGACTCGCCGACGATTGGGAAGAAGCTCAGCACCCGGCTCGCCATGAAAAATAGAACCGCCCCGGCGGCTGTCGCTACACCCGGCTTATCTGTCGGCATCCATTGCCCAAGCATGGATCCGATGCTGATGTACGCGTATAGATAGACGAAGACACCCCCCAATAGACCGAGAAGGCTTACCGGAAGCAGAATGATAGTAAAGGCCATGAATACAAACAACGCCAATAACGTAACGGTGGTGAGGAGACCGACTGTCCCGCTGACGACGGGGTGATTCCGAATTGAGTGGCGCACATTGGCGAGGAACTCGGAATATCGTCGCCCGACCACGAAGGAGACGACGCCGAGTATCACTGCCTGGAGCAGGAATATCGTGAGTGACTCGATAGGAGACCGTTCTTGCATCACTGGTTCGGCAACCACATCGGGATCAACAGCCGCGTCGGTGGCGATCTCTCGGTCTCCACCGAACACCTGATACTGATCGGTAACCGTACCCGAAGACCCGACCGTGACGTTCCCCGCGAGCTGGACGAGCCGCCCGTCAAGCGTTCCCTCAATGCGTGCGGTCCCCCCAATCACGTACAGCGATGTGGTCGTGCGCGTATTGTTGGGAATTGTAACTGTTCCGTCTGCGACGACAACTGCACCGGCGTCACCAGGAACGTCCTGCGTGCCATCGAAAACCGTCGTGACCGTATCGACGCCAGGCTGGGCCGAAACCAGAAGCAGCGCGACGAGAAGTAACGGGACTGTTTCCGGTCTCATGTTTTCTGCTCCCGAGAATGAGCGAGCATAACCATCCGTCGAGCGTACACCATGACGAGAAGCAAGAAGAACAACAGCAGGGCGAGCGCATCAACGATGTTGAGATGGTTGACAAGCGGCATTGTCGTGCTCTCCATGTAGAGGACGACTGCTGTGCTCAGGAAGGTTGCAAGGAAGCCGGCGAACCCGACGCCGATCGCCGAGTGGCGGCCGATCGTATCGGGCGTCGACATGTCCGGCCAGAGTGCAAAGTTCAACACGGTGTAGAAGCTCACCGCCCCCGAGTAGAACAGTGGCATGAGCAGGGGTGCCTCCCCGACCCCAGCCCGAATGTCGAAGATATACATGAGGTGGGTGAACCCGAACAGCCCGAAAACGAGCAAGAACAGCCACCGTCGTCCGAAATTCGAGTACAGGACACCGGCCATAATGGCCGTCAAGACGTGGATGCCGCCGATTAGAAGGTGGATGCCGAAGTCCGGTGATTGCCACGACGTATAGATGTAGGCTGGAGTCTCGATAATCCGGAGGAAGCCGAGGCTATCGATGAAGTAAACGCCGAACATCAGGAGGATGAACGACCAGAACTCGTAACTCCACGTTCGGACGGCCGTCGGCCGACAAAACCGGCCGACGCCGAAGTCGGGGTCTCGATGCTGGCGTTTCAACGAGTCGAGGAACGCGACGTCCCGGAACGCGAACACACCAAGGAGGACGACGGCAGGGGCCATGGCGGCGCTCATCACGATGCTGAACGACTCGATGCGCCACTGGAGCGGGTAGACGTTCGCCAGGAAGTACGCGCAGGCGGTCGCGGCCGCTGCGACCCAGCCGCGGTCTTCAACGGGGACGAGGTCGATGACTAGGCTGAATGTGGTTGGCATCCCCGTTCCGAGCGAGACGGCACAAAGTATGATCCATGCGCCGAAGGCAGTTTCCGTTCGGAGATAAGGTGCGGTCAAGGTCAAGAGAAACTGGAGGACGATTACGCCCCAGAGTATCCGGAGTTTTGCGTTGAAGTTCCGGCTCCAGCCATACCTGTCAAGCGCGGTCCCGACGCTGATCGCAGTTAGGAAGGCAACGAGTGCAAGGGCGCTCATGCCAACCGACACCTGAAATCGGGATAATCCGACGATCCGGGTTCCTAAGTCTATGAGCCCGAGCTGGACGAAGGTGAGGTTGTAGTAGTAACCGGCAGCTAGTACGGAAATAAACAGGAAATATCCGAAGAGCTGGGACCATTTCCGGGCTCGGAGGTACTCGGTGAGCCGCATTTGACTAATTTACTTTCGGATGGATATTAATAGAATGGGTGTAGTAGCCAAGTGGGGCCTCATTGTCGTCAGGTTTCAGCGGTCGTGCTGATTGCAGGGCGCGCATTCAGTGCCGGGACGACGGATTTATTTGGTCGATGGGACACCCCACGTAACGTGATCCCACATCCGTTCGTAGATGTAGTACGTGCCCGTTTTCAGTAGATTCGTGACTACTCCGATGTTCAATGCAGCTTCGATGTCCCCAACGACAACCCACGCGACCGCGATGGTGATCACTACCATACAAAGACGATAGCAAGCCGTCTTTACGAGTGCCCGTTTTCGCGCTTGAAGAGCAGAGCGGGAAACCCATCCCTTGAACATAATCTCTTCTCATCGTTCAACCTCATAAGTAATTGGAACAAGTTTCATTACTCTGTATGTGTAACCTAAAATGGTTTCTAACGAGACTGTATCGTCGGCAGTAGAATTTTTCACGACTAGACTCACAAGGATTGTCAGTAGACACACTCTATTTCTAGCGCACCATTCCCAACAGATGCTCGGAAGCTGATATCCACACCTCGATTCGTTCATACGCCGAGGTTCTGATCCTCTTCTATGACCACACCGAGGCTGAGCCTGAGAACAATGTACCACAAGTTATCATGATTCTTCTTGAACTGATTTCTCTCGTTCCAGAAATTCACGAAGATGCGGTTCTCGCAGTTGCGACGTATATCGACGAGTATCATATGACGCCGTTCGATGCCTTCCACGCTGGTCTTGTCGCAACGAGTGGTGAACGTGTACTCTCAACCGAACAGGATTACGACACCGTTGGTCTTGCTCGGGTATCGCTTGCTCCGTTAGAAGAGGATGACTGTGTGGTGGCACCGCTTGGGTGACGTGAGTCGGATATTGGACGTGAATTAGAGCAGTATACCGAGTCCAGTTTGGCGTCGTTTTAACATTCGATTGAACTGCTGTGTTCTCTTTTTCTTTGTAGCCTCTGTTGGACGGTTCACCACCTATACGAGGAATTTTTGCTTTGATTGGCGGTGCTTTCGGTTAGCCGCAATATAGACAATCCGTTGTGGTAGTTTCGCTCGAGACCGCGTAGTGTAGGTCTCAGAAAGAGGACTCACGCTTTCAAAAATTGCACCTCCGTTGTCAGTTTGGCAGTGATCTGGATGTTTTCTCCCACCGTCTCGAGCAAACCAAAATCCATGTCCGTTCGCATCCGTAATGACAATCCAACAACCATATAATTCCGAGTGGTGGAAAAAGTGATGAATCCATATAGTGTTCTCTGAATTTCTACATCCTTCTGAAGGTATTCTCGGCTTTCCGTATCATATTCCAAGAATACTCCTTAGAATTCGGAAAGGATATGGGGAACTTGTGAGTAGAAGAATACCGACAATGGTTGTGAGTAGGCAGCTACAAACAAAACTTCGGGACCGCAGAAAATGTGGTGAAAATGTCATTATCTGACAAACTCGGCGACAAGATAGTCAAGCACAGTCGTCTTTTTATCGTCGCTCTACTCGTCTTTTCGTTGATTCTCGGATCGGGTGCGTCGATGGTAGGACAATCGTCTTCCCTCGATTCGTTTCAAAGTGATAGCAGTTCAGCCGCAAAAGCACAGAGTTACATTAGCGAGAACTTTTCGACGGGATCGAACAACACCACGAGTGCTCAAATCATCGTCCGTGATAACAATACACTCTCTAAGGAATCACTCAAAAACCAAATCAAATTACAGCAAAAACTCCGGAATAATAACACCGTAAACGAAACCCTTACTGAAGACTCTCCAACGGTTGGGATAGCAAATATCCTCGCCACAACGGTTAATCAATTAGACAAAGCGGAAGAGCTCAAATCCCGTGGCGAAAACCTCCAGGAACGAAAGGAAAACCTCACCGAGTGGGGTAAACAGCTTCAGACCCGCTCGGAACAACTCAACGAGAGTAAAGAAGAACTCCAGCAACGGGGAGAGCAGCTGAAAGAGCGGGGCGAAGAGCTGCAAGCGCGAGGGGAAAAACTCCAACAGCGCTCAGACGAACTCAATCGGAGTAAACAGGACCTCCAACAGCGCGGTGAAGAGCTCAAAGAGGAGGGTCAGGAACTCAAACAACGCGGGCAAACACTCCAACAACGCTCTGACGAGCTGAACGAGAGCAAGGCGCAGCTTCAAGCGAAGGGCCAGGAGCTACAAGCGCAAGCCAAACAGTTGAACGAGAGCAAAGCACAGCTCCGGAATCAGAGCGAGGAACTCAAACAACGTGCTCAGGAGCTCAACGAGAGCCGAGCAGAGCTCGAACAACGCCAGGCGAACCTGGAAGTACGGGCTCAAGAACTCAATCAGACCCAACGGGAGCTTGCGGCTCGGAATGAGAGTTTGCAAGAGCGACGGGCCACCATCGAGGAGGCCCACCAGAATGGCACGATCAACGATACCGAGTACGAGCAGCGTCTCGATTCGCTTCGAGAAGAGCAGGCCGAATTGAAGGCCGACCAAGCTCAACTCGCGAACGAATCGGCTGCACTCCAGCAGGACCGCCAGGAGCTCGAAGTGGATGCCCAGCAACTCGAACAGCGAGCAGCCGAACTCGAGTCGGATAAGGCAGAACTCGAACAGCAATCCGAACAGCTCCAAGAAAGTGCAGGACAGTTGCAGGCCGAACGTGCTGAACTGGAACAGCGGTCGGCCGAACTACAGCAAGAAGGCAAGGAACTTCAGCAAGCATTTAGCGAACTCCAGCAGGACAAAAAGGAATTGCAGGAAAAACAGGCCGCGCTCGAAGCGGATTCACAGCAGCTCAAGGAGCGCGGTGCACAACTCAAGGAAGATTCACAACGACTTCAAGAGGACTCTCAAGAGCTGAAAGAAGCACAAGCGGAGTTGGAGAACGATTCCGAGCAGCTCAAAGAAGAAGGTCAACAGCTCCAAGAGCAGTTCGAGAATTTCAAAGACGCTCAGAAAGCACTCAAAGAGGACGGACAGGAACTCAAGAACGACCAGCAAGCACTCCAAAACGGGGCTAATTTCACGCTTTCCGAGCAGCTGTCGATCCTCGAATCACACAATCAGTCGGAGATCGATAATGCGACCACGACCATTCTGGCCGAGAACTCCAGTTTTGGTGGTGCAAGTGCCGGTGGTGACGGCGCGTTCGCGTTCATGCCAACCAGCTACAAAGCCGGGAGCACGGATGCAAACGCGACAATGATCGTCGTCACCCAACAGGCGGAGGGTGAAACCACCAGTAGTCAGACGTCGAGCGATCGGATCATGAATTCACAGCTCGCCATGCAGACGATCGCTCACGAGCAGTTCAAGGCAGAACAGTCGAGCGTCCTCGTCTTTGGAAGTGGCATTATCTCGGACGAGACTCAGCGTTCGATGAGCGATAGTATCCTTATCGTTGGGCCTCTTGCGGTCATCTTCGTTCTCGGCGTCTTGATATTTGCCTATCGAGATCTACTCGACATCATTCTGGGACTCTTCGGTATCAGCCTCGTTCTCGTGTGGACGTTCGGCTTCATGGGCTGGACTGGTATCGACTTCAACCAGATCTTCATCGCGGTCCCAGTGTTACTTATCGGTCTCTCGATCGACTACGCCATTCACGTCTTCATGCGCCATCGCGAGGAGCGAGATCGTACTGAAGGTGTCAAACAATCGATGAAGGTCACGTTATCGAGTCTCGGAATCGCGTTGATTCTCGTGACTGTAACCGCTGTGATCGGGTTCCTCTCGAATCTCGTCAGCGACGTGCCCCCGATTCGTCAGTTCGGTATCGTGAGTTCGGTTGGGATTACGGCGGCACTGATTATCTTCGGCATTCTTATTCCCGCTCTGAAGACTGAACTCGATTCGTTCTTGGAAGCCCGTGGTTGGGACCGGGAGAAACGGGCGTTCGGTACCGGAGGAGGACGGCTTGGCGCGGTGCTCGCTGGCGGGGCGACGGCAGCTCGCAAAGCACCACGCATCGTACTCGCCATCGCCGTGATTCTCACCGTCCTCGGTGGTGCTGGTGCAGCACAAGTCGACACGAGCTTCTCGCAGGAGGATTTCCTGGCGAGCAATCCGTCGGGCGTAATGACCGAATTGCCAGAACCCTTCGCCCCCGGAGAGTATACGGTGAAATCCTCGCTGGAATACGTGAACAACAATTTCCTGCGCCAGGATTCCAATGCGGAGATACTGATACGAGGAGATATCACCCAACCATCCACGCTCGAGACGGTTGACAAAGCAGAGAACGAGGCGGCCGAGAAGGATTCAACGGTCGTTCTCTCCAGTGGGGACCCCGACATCGATAGTCCGTTGTCCGTAATGCGGTCCGTCGCGAACGAGAACGATTCGTTCAAAACGACGTTCGAAAACGCGGACACGAATGGCGATGGTGTCCCGGATCGGAACCTAAAGTCGGTCTACGACAAACTGTATACTGTCGCCCCTGACCAAGCAAAAAGTGTGCTCTACCGTACCGATGACGGTCAGTATAAAGCAATTCACATGACGGTTTCGGTCAAGGGCAGTGCAAGCGGTGGTGCGGTTAGCGAGCAGATGAAAGCAGTTGCCGAGACGATTGAACAGGAAAGCACCCTCAATGCAGTCGCGACGGGTCAGCCGATTATCTTCAAGATCGTTCAAGACCAACTGCTCAACTCGGTCATCGAAAGTCTCCTCATTACGCTCGGAGCGACGTTCATCTTCCTGATGATCACGTACTACTTCCTGCACGGAAGTGCGACGCTTGGTTTCATCACGATGCTTCCTGTGGCGTTCAGCGTCTCCTGGATTCTTGGGACGATGTACCTCCTTGGAATCTCGTTCAACGTGATAACCGGATTGATTACCAGCCTGACCGTCGGACTGGGAATCGCCTACAGTATCCATCTCAGCGAGCGCTATATCCACGAACTCGACGAACAACCGTCGGTGTGGGTTGCAATGCGAAAGAGCGTCACCGGTACTGGTGGGGCACTTCTCGGCAGTGCCGCGACGACCGTGGGCGGGTTCGGTGTTCTCGTGTTCGCCATCCTGCCTCCCCTCCAGCAGTTTGGAATCATTACGGGTCTCACGATCATCTACTCGTTCCTTGCGAGTGTCTTCGTGCTACCCAGCCTACTCGCCCTGTGGACCCGGTACTTGGGACCAGGTGGTGCGATGACGGCCGAACCGGCAGACAAATCTACCGTGGATAATGTGGGAGCAACGGATGACTGATTCGACGGAAGCCAACGCGATAGCTGCGCTACAGCGACTGGGGCTCTCCAAGTACGAAGCACAGGTCTTCTGTGCCCTGCAGCCGATCGATAAGGCGACTGCGAGCGAGATCAGCGAAACCAGTGACGTGCCGCGCTCACAGGTCTACGGGGCTGCCGATGGGTTAGAAGAACTAGGTCTGGTGGATGTTCAACAATCCAACCCCCAACAGTTCCGTGCCGTGGGACTGGACGAAGCGCGTGCCCATCTACAGGCCAAGATCGAACGTGAGCAGGATCGTGCCTTCGAGGCACTCGATTCTCTGCAACAACAGCCGATCGACGAAACGGAAACCCAAGAAGATATTTGGACGCTCAAGGGCCAAGAAACGATAAACGATCGTGTCACCCAACTCATCAGCAACGCGAACAACCGAATTATCTTCGGCGCACGCGATCCGATGATACTAGACGAGAATGTGATCACGGCGCTTTCGAACGCACAAGCGGACGGTATTGATGTCTTCATCACGAGTGGAAATTCCGCGGTGTGTGAGCTTTTCGAAGAGCGTGGTCTCGAAGCGTGCCAGTTCCCGATGAAGCCGGAGGATAATGATCGGAGTGGTCGTGTTCTGGCGATTGATTCTGATGTTATTCTCATGAGTGTCCTCGTTCCAACCCACGATAGGACTCAAAACGAGGTCGCCTTCTGGAGCGATGGAACTGGGTTTGCCAGTATCCTGATCGGTCTCTTGGAGACCTGGTTTTCAAAATTCATTGAGACGTAGGCCTGTTGGAAAATCGAGGCAGTGAATGCGCTATGAATGTTTAATTCCTGCTCGGACAGGGTATGGCACGCGTTCGAGCAGGAAGGAGGAGGTGGCGGGCGCAGGGGGGAGTATGGATCGGGAGTGATGGCGCCAGACCCATGTGGGAACCCGTTCAGGGTGTCAGCGGCGACCGCGCCACAATCAGTCGCTTAGTGGGGTTCGGTATATGCTTTGTGCTACTGTTCGAAAATAAGACAGTCAGACAAAGATTCCGATCAGCCAAATATGTCAGACCCAAATGAGATTGATCTCCAAGTATCTTTTTAATATTGACGAAGATGATAGAAATCTGTTCAGTTTCCCGTATCGATTTCCGTTTCCTACAAGGTCCTCAAAGGGCAATGAGTGAACATGGTAGATCTGATTACTGTCGGAGGATTGCTTCTTGCACTCTTCCTCGTTATCATGAACGGGATATTTGTAGCCGCAGAATTCGCTTTCGTCAAAATTCGACCAACTCAGGTGAAGACACTTGTTGAACGGGGTAAGCCCGGTGCAACCCACGTGCAAGACGCCATCCAGAATTTAGACGATTATCTCGCTGTCAGTCAGCTTGGGATTACTCTCTCCTCGTTAGGTCTCGGATGGGTCGGAGAACCTGCCGTAGCAGCACTCATTGAACCCATTCTTGGACAAATCCTTCCTGCCGACGTGATTCATTTTGTCGCATTCGCACTCGGATTCGGCTTTATCACGTTCCTTCATGTCGTCTTCGGTGAACTCGCACCAAAGACATTCGCTATTCAAGAGGCCGCACGTATCTCGCTGCTTGTTGCTCCTCTTATGAAATTCTTCTACTACGTGTTTAAGCCCGGAATCATCGTCTTCAACGGCACTGCGAACTATTTCACTCGACTCCTGGGTATCTCTCCAGCCTCTGAAAGTGAGGAAACCCATTCCGAAGAGGAAATCCGGATGATTCTCACTCGATCAGAGGAAACGGGGCACATCGATCTTGACGAAGTCGAGATGATTGAAAGCGTCTTCGAACTTGGGGACACCATCGCTCGCGAGGTCATGATCCCGCGCCCTGATGTAGAAACTGTGGTCGCTTCGATGCCCCTTTCAGAACTTCGGTCAGTTGCCGCCAATGGGACCTATACGCGATATCTTGTACTCGATGAAGAGGGCGAACATCCAGTCGGATTCACCCACGCAAAGGACATCCTCCGAGCAATCGAAACGGAAACGAATCAAGATGACTCTCTCACGGCTCGTGACCTCGCACGAGACGTGCTTGTAGTCCCGGAAACGAGGCGGATCGACGAGATCCTTGCGGAGTTTCAGACGCACGGGGGCGGGCAAATGGCAGTTGTGATCGACGAATGGGGGGTTTTTGAGGGAATTGTGACCATTGAGGACATTCTCGAAGAGATTGTGGGTGATATCCGAGACGAATTCGATACAGCACCTCAAGAACCATTCATCAAAACGCAAGATGATGGAACATACATCGTCGATGGGAGTGCCCTTATTCAAGAAGTAAACAGCTGGCTGGATACTGAATTCGAGGCTGAAACTGTGGAGACGATCGGGGGGTTCGTTTTCAGCAATTTAGGGCAAGCACCCAAGGTCGGTGACCAGATTGAACAGGGAGGATACGTTTTCAAAGTGGCTGCTATTGATGACGCTCGTATCACCCGTCTTGAAATCCAACGAGTTCAATCAACTCAAGAGATGAATGACGAGTGAGACATTCATATGAGTAGTCTGACTTAATCGTATGATCGCAGAGTTGCCGCGAATCTGCCTCTCTTTGATATCATTCGGACTGGGAGGCCTCCCGCGTCTCACTTTGTGTCTACTGACTCGATGGGTCGTGTCTTGATAGTATTACACACACCGAAAGTAAGCTAATCAAATTATGAGTTACCAGCAACTGTAATCACCGGAACTGGAGCAGAACGCACGGTGGTTTCGGCAACACTGCCGAGCAGTATTCGATCGATTCCCTGTCGTCCAGTCGTCCCCATGATAACAGCGTGAATATCATTTGATTCGATGGTGTTCTGTATCTCCGTAGCAGGGGATCCTGATCCGATATGACCGATTACGTCTGTAAGACCACGTGTTTTAGCCTCGGTTACGATCTGGTCAACCGCTTTTGTGGCAACTTGTTCGAGTTCCTCCGTCAAAAGTTCCGATCGGATATCGAGGCCTAGGGACGCGTCATCGACCACCGATAGAACATGGACGGTAGCGTTGAGGGATTTCGCGAGTTCGAGTCCATGATCGGCCGCGGTCGTTGCTTCCGCGCTTCCATCTGTGGGAATGAGGAGATTTTTATACGGAAATTCCAATTGTTCGTCTGGTTTCATCCGAGCGGTTAGCACGGGAACCGGAGAGAGACGGACGACTTTTTCGCTCACACTTCCGTGAAGATACCGTGACACACCTCCGCGACCATGGGAAGGAACTACAATTAAATCCATGATCATATCGCTCAGCATAGTCTACAATGGTCGGCGCTGGATTTCCTTGGACTACGTCAGTAGTGTACTCGACACCAAGCGAATTCAGGGTCTTCCCTGCCTCCTCAACGACTTTTTCCCCCTCTTGTACCAATGTGTCGACGACCGTATTTTCGACGACAGCGACACTGTCCCGTGTTGTATCGGCCACGAATAGGAGTCGAACGGTCGCGCTTGTCCATGTGGTAATTTCACCAACATGGTGAAGGATTTCCGCTGCGTCGTCATTTCCATCGACCGGTAACAGGATGTTTTCATACATGGTCCTATATGCCAGTATACGATCGGCCGTTTCTAAGGTATTTCCTCGATATCCCTCCAACAGTCCGAGCCGTCTCTGAAAGAGTTATTTTACTCATCACGAAGCTTATACAGTGATCAAAACATAACGAATCATGAACCGTCGAACTGTCCTTACTGGACTTTCTGTTGGTCTTGTGGGCTGTCTCGGACGAGGTGCAGATGGAACACAACCAGAGAGGTCAACTCACACCAACGAGACGCCAGCTACCGTTTCGCCGCCATCAAACGGAAAATCCAATGGGATCACGGCGAAGTTGGTCGTGGTTGATGGCCAAATGCCAGCCCCAGGCGAGTCAGTCTCGGCTACCACCAACTGTGATACGAAAACAACAGTATTGACCGGCTGGTTTCGTCCACCGACTGGTTGTCACGAGATGGTTCTCAAATCGTTTGAGTATAACCCAACCGAGGATAAAGGGACGATTGTCCTTTCGAGCAAGTGGGGAGAATCACGATCGCCGGAAGAAGTAGACTGTGGTGGAGCCACGTTCAAATACAAAATAGCACTCACTTCAGAGACAGCCATGCCTGGGGCGATACGGGTCGTTTACCAGACTCCAGACGGTGAACAAGCGAATGCATTTCGTCTACAGACGGACCCGTGTTGAGAATGCGATGACGAGTGCCACTATCAACACGAGTGGATTGAGCAGTTCGATGAATGGGACTGCAGGAAAGAGGGCAAGGAGTGCGCCTGCAACAATTGTTGCAATCACCGCAAACCCAATCGTAAACAGGACGATAAGCCCATCACGTACTTGGTCGAGAATGGATTCGTCGGTTTCAGCTGCATAAATCTCGGAGTAGGCAGTATGCAATCCACGGAAGATCTTCAGTGCCCCCCATGTGAGCGTTAGAATCCCTACAATGGACGCACTCGCTCGTCCTTGTTCACTTTCGAGAGTAGTTTCAGCGAGATTACCAATCGCGGGAGAAAGGGACTCTGCGGAACTGATCACCTGAGTTTGCACGTTATTGCTGCCGATCGCTGCAAACGCTAGAAATGCAAGGATCAAGAGGGGTGAACCGTCTCAGGGTCAAGCCTCGAGGCACTCGGCCTGCTCCGCCTGTAGAACAGATATCAGGACGAAACACGTTCAAGTTCGTAGTTAACCGAACGCAAGTTCTCGCTCTCCCCAGAATTCGGAAGGTTCTGGTGTGTGAACAAGACGCGAAGCGTCTTCTAAAGGCCGTAAACGGTAGGGTAGCCTCGCTATCACATGTGCGACTGATAGCGCAAACTCCCGTGAATAAGTGGAAGGCAACTACTGAGTCGGTACGTACCCTCTTGCTCAAAACATGCAGACTTCGGAATAGGGACGAAGAAGTGATGCATAGGCTAGCGAATAATTGCAGGTTGGTCAGAGTCACCTCGGAGCGGGCTTCATGGATTTTATATAGGTTCCAGCAACGTTGATTTAGAGAGAAACCAATGGTATCAGTGCTAACCGTCGCCGGGGTAGTCGTCGCCGTCTTCGTTGGATTCAATATCGGTGGCTCATCGACGGGTGTAGCGTTTGGTCCAGCAGTCGGCTCACGTCTCCTTCGAAAGGCGACCGCAGCAGCCTTGTTCGTTGGCTTTGGCTTTCTCGGAGCATGGACCGTCGGTCGGAACGTCATCGCGACGATGAGCAGCAGTATCGTACCGGCAACCCAATTCACGCCTGCCGCGAGCGTCGCTGTCTTGTTCTTCACAGGAGCGTCACTCCTCATTTCAAATCTCTATGGCGTTCCAGCTTCGACTTCAATGACAGCCGTTGGCGCCATCGTTGGACTTGGCCTCGCATCGAACACACTCAATCAGGCACTGATGTTTACTATCGTCTCAGCATGGATCATCGCGCCGCTAATCAGCCTCGGCATCGGAATCGTGGTCGGGCGTTACATCTACCCGTATCTGGATCGCTATGTCGCGTTCACAAAGTTCGATCTCCACTTCATCCAACTCGACCGCTCTGGGACGATTCCTCGACTCTACCTGAATCCGAACGCGACACGACAGGACATCCTCGGATCACTTTCAGTGGTTGTCATTGCGTGTTACATGGCGTTTTCGGCGGGGGCGTCAAACGCGGCGAACGCTGTGGCTCCCCTCGTTGGCGAAGGGGGGTCGCTCGCCGTCAATCAGGGCGTCCTGCTTGCGGTAGTGGCCTTCGGTCTAGGCAGTTTCACCATTGCCCGTCGTACGCTGGAGACGGTAGGGGACGATATTACGGAGCTACCGATTCTCGCTTCACTGATTGTCTCCATCGTCGGTGGCACAGTCATCACGATTCTGTCCTACTTCGGAATCCCGGCGAGTCTCGCGGTAAGCACGACATCGACGATTATTGGGCTCGGATGGGGTCGAGCAAGCCGAGCAGCGACACTCGTAGAGTTTGCGACGCCGGAACGTGAACATCCGGATTTAGAGGTCTCGACAGGAGCACTGGTCACCTCCCGTGCTGAAGATATGCCTGCAAGTCCAACGATCGGTGATATTGCCCGTCACGAGGAACCGGCAGAAAAACCGGAGGAACTGCCAGACGTGCCTGACGTGGGTACGGAAGGGCCGGCGGATCTCGATCAGCGGAGCCTATTCGACTCAGCGGCGGCCAAACGTATCGTTACAATGTGGGTGTTGACGCCCTCGCTAGCGGTTGTTGCCTCCTACCCGGTATTTGTATTTCTGCTGTGAACGTCGCTTAACAAGACCCCCTTGTCGATCCGGTCGTCAAATTATGACATCTTTTGTGTTCCCAAAGTAGTTGGTACAGGAGGCCCTTGTAAGATGGAATGAGGACTGACCTCACTCAATGTCCTGACTGTGGATGGACCGGTAATACTAGTGATTGCGAGATCGATGAACTCGAACGAAAGTGTCCTGTCTGCCACCACGTCTTTCGACGTAATTCGTGATTCTCGCGCCTACCCCACCAGTCTAAGCCACTAATGAACGGAGACTCACATCGGATGCTGAACCATCCGACGCTGGTCTTTCGTCTGCCAAGGCTCAAAAGACCAAATGAACGAAACCATCCACAGAATATGAACCTGATGAGACGGCACAGAAACGCGCGCAGTGGAAACAGTTTTCATTCGACATCGATGTCCCCGGACTCGTAACAGTCACCAACGAGAACCACGACAAGCCCGCAGCCCACCAGTACACCGTCTCCATCGACGACGGGACGCTTGAGGCGTCTCCTTCCGAGGACGACAACGAGACCGAACCCGAAGATTGCGACTGTGACGGTCTCGGTGACTTCCCGTGCTGGCCGTGCGTGCGAACGGAACGAAAAAGAACTGCCGAACGAACCACCGCTTAGCTCTTTTTATCCATGGCACGCCAAGTGACGGCCTCGAATCTCACCAACCAGCGAACGCTGACGGAAAGCAAAGATTAGGAATGAGAGGCTCTGTTGAAATCCTCAGGCAGTTACAGGTACCTCCGGTAGTGTGAGCGAATGCAATCATTGATCTCCACGTAACGACGACCAGAAAACATGACTCGCAGATCGCGCCGTCACTCATCAAGCGGAACACCGGTGACGTAGCGATTCTCCTCGGCGACAGGGGATACGACGATCGGAAGATTCGGGCGTTAGCTCGTGAAGAGAATCTTCATCCGCTTATCAAACATCAAGAGTTCTCGGCACTTCACAAGGCGTGGAATGCTCGGCTGGACACCGACCTCTACGGCCAACGGAGTCAGAACGAGACGGTGAACTCCCGTCTTAAGCGAAAATAGGGGGCATTCGTGCGCTCACGACACTGGTGGAAGCAGTTCCGTGAACTCGTTGTCGGCTGTCTCACTCACAACATCGATAAGACACTTTGAACAGTGAGTAACGATGAACGATGAAGAGAACCACGTTGTGACATCCCTGGTTCTCGTCAGAAGCGCCGTGCCAGAGACAGAGCGTGTAGTCAGTAGAGAACGTACGATTGCTCGCTCGAGTCAGTGTTCTACCGTCTCATGATCGTCTTCGGCACTACGAGTTTGGCGACGCTGACAAGCGCTATCAGATGTACACCGATTCCGATTGCAAACAAGGCGAACGTATTTGACTGCCCGGTCACTCCTGCAACATACACTTTCACCGGCCAGTACATCGGGAGGATGCTCGCAAGGAATTGAAGCGGTTCAGAGACCACTGCAATGACCAGTGCTGGCCCGACGAGAACGATATTCATGAATTTACCGAGCGCGATACCCTCTATCGAGTTCGAAGCCACCAGCCCCAATACTAGGCCGATGACGGGTCCACTCAGAGCGCCTAGAACCGCCGTCCCGAGAAGGATCGGTGCTGATGACTGTACGAGACCGACGACGAGCAACGCCGGAAGCGTGGAGAAGAACGAGAAGAAGAACGTGGTACAGCCTCGGTAGAGCAGATACCCGTTTAGTGAGAGTGGGGATGTTCGGTACGAAGTGAGGATATCGGTATCGCGGTCTTCTAAGATGAGCATCCCGACGATGAAGCCGAAAATCCCCGGCCCGCACACCGCCATCGAGCCCGCGATCACCGGATAGTACACCGTTAGATCAACGATTCCGGCGAGTCTCGTAGTGATGACCGGGGCAATCACTCGGATGACTCCCGCGAGGAGCAACGGACCGGCCGCTGCAAACGCCAACATCGGATCACGGATCCAGTTTTTGGCGTCCGTCACGAACAGACCGGTCCACGGAGACTGCGGCATGGGCATCCATCGATCCGTTCCAGTCGTTTGAGTCGATCTGTGCCCGAGTTTCCGCCCAGGGTCATCCTGCCGAAGAATGTCACGGTCGAACGACCGACGGGCCCACAAAAACGTGAGAGTCGTTCCCACTACTAGATATGCGAACGCGTAAATGACCTTCCATAACGAGACGGAACGGACGCCTGCCTCGATAGTAATGAGGAGCGGCTGAACCGGGAGGAGGTAGAATGCAGGCGTATTGAATAAGCCTAGGTATCCAAGAATCGGTGAGAAGAGGATAGTACCCCAGACAGCGGCGCTCAGGAAAAACTCGTTTATCGAATCGAAGCGAGAGACGGCAACGAACCCAAGAAAAACGATAAGCAACGAGGAAAGAAGAACTCCGAACAAGAGGACAGCGATTCGGAGCGAGAGTCCAAATTCGGAGACCGCGACAGCGAACGATGCACTGACGGCAAGAGTAGAGAGCGAAGCGGCCTTCGAAAAGAGATAGCCGGTGCTGTCGAGCGGTGAGACGACGAGTGCTTGGAGGACTCCTTCTGTCTTCTCGTATAGCACCAGCACGGCGATAAAGTAAAATCCGAGAACAGCCGGGTCTGTTGCGATCAGTAAAATGACTATATCCGGGTTAATGTCCTGCCCAGCGAACTGGAGTCCCAGCACGAACAAGCTCGTGAGTACCACATAGACAGGGATGATTCCATATCGAAACTGAAGGCGAATATCCCATTTGAGCATCTCGACGACCGGATGGACCGCCGACCGCTCCTGGTGAGCATCATCCTGTCTTGCGCTTTGATTGGACCTCATTGGAGTGTTTCACCGGTTATCTCGATGAACACATCGGCCAAGGTCGCCTCTTCGGAGTGAATCGTCTCGACCTCATTGCGCGCAAGAAGGTCTTGGAACGCATCGTTCGTCCCGAGATCATCAAGCGGGAACTCCTGAGAGAGGAGCTCGCCCTCATCCCGGTATTCGACACGGACACGTTGCTGGCCATGTGCGATCTTCAGCTGGCGCGGCGTATCGACGACCGGGAGCGCACCGTTCACGATGAACGCGACGCGGTCGCAGAGTCGGTCTGCGACGGTCATGTCGTGGGTCGTGAGAAAGACCGTCGTTCCCTTGTCACGGAGGGACTCGATGACGCCCATCACGTCCCGGGCGCTGCTCGGATCGATGCCACCCGTTGGCTCATCGAGAAACAGGAGCTCAGGGTGGTGCAGTAGCGCTCGGACAAAGTTCAGGCGCATCTGCATCCCTTTCGAGTAGGTGCCGACGCGACGGTCAACTGCGTCGGCGATACCGACAGTATCGAGCAGTTCGAGGGGGTCTCGTTTGTGTCCCCCGTACAGAGACCCGAACAGCTCGAGGTTCTCGCGTCCGGTGAGTTTCTGATAGAGAGTCGGCGTTTCCGGAGAGACACCGATGTGGCGATACAGGTCGGATCCCCACTCGACCACCGGCCGGTCCAAGACTGTTGCACCTCCCTCGTAATCGTCGAGGAGTCCAGTCAGGATTTTCTGCGTCGTGGTCTTTCCGGCTCCGCTTGGACCGAGAAATCCGAATACTTCGCCAGGCTGAACCTCGAAATCCAGTCCTTTCAGTGCCTGGTGGTCGCTGCCGTGGTATGTGTATTCGAGGCCTTCCGCACGGATCACACTCATTCGTCCACAAGCGACTCGTAGCTATGTGCTACAGGGAAGGTCCCCGAGGGATTGACCATTCTCTCACAGTGCTCTTGTCGTTGCATACCTGTGTCTTGAGTGTATGAGTAATTCACTCTTTCGCTCATGAGCGATGAGCAATACGCTCATTACTCTACAGAGCGACGGATCGATATGAGAGGTTTCAGTGACGAAGAGCGACGTGAGATAGAGGAACGGCTCGTGGAGACCGGGCGTGACCTTTTCACCAGATATGGGTTTCAGAAGACGACGATGCAAGACATCACGGAACAAGTTGGGATCGGTGAGGGGACATTCTACCAGTTTTTTGATAGTAAATCGGGTCTATACATTCGGATACTCCTCCGCGAACAGAACGAATTGATTGACGCGGTTGAGGCCGAGCTAGAAGGGCTCACGGATTCCGACGAGCAGCTCGACCGGTTATTCCGGAGATGGGTAGCCGAGTTCGAACAGCGTTCCTTGCTTCTGCGAAGTCATCGTAATCCACAGCAGATCGTGCAGGCCGCGAATGGACAGGACTTCGCCGAGCTGCGAGACGACATCTCGAATCGGATGACTCCCTTGATTGCAGATATTCAGAAGCGAAGTGATGGATACATCACAGAGATTCGCCCAGAGGCGGTTATCGAGCTGTTGTCTCTCTTGGAAGTCGTTGCAGCGAACAAGGACGCTCATGATGAACTCGGGTGGAGCGGGTATGATGGGTTCAAAGAGATCGTAATTACAATTCTGAAACAGGGTCTGCTTTGGCAATAAGAAGTTGTTATCCGTCGAATCGTGACCGGTGTCACTAATGACCGAGACGCGCTGTCTATACAGCCCGCTCGCATAATTATCTATTCACACTGGTAGTTTCGCTATCAATCAGTTTGCACACCTGACTAACGGTATTCAGGTTGGAAAATGTCGTCTCTGTTAAAATCCTATTGTCTCGACAACTTTCCCTCTGAAACAGCCATTAGGTAGGTGTGCTTATCAATCGACCACCTTCGGGTTACTGAACGATGAGCGGTCAATACCCCATCGGCTTACGGTGCCAAGAAAATACCCAATCAAGCCATAGGAGATGGCTATCATGGCCGAAATGAGTGCGTAGGAGAGGAGGTCATTTTGGAAGGGAAGGATGACGAATCCGTTTTGACTATAATAGAAGTGAGCGAGAGCAACGTGTGCGGGAAAACTCACCCAGCACGCCGCAAGTAGGCCCGCCCGGTAGAACGCGACTCCTGCGGCGAGAAAATTGAATCCGATAACAAAGGTCCAATCAATCAGCGAGGATGGCCACAACCAATACTCCACACCGAGAGTCGGATAGATTAGCCACACGCCGACACCGAGAAGGATACTAATCCCAGTTGCGAGCAGGGCAATTTGGCGGTAGGTGCCGAACAAGACCTGATCAACATCCTCTTGATAGTTCATAATCACTAATCGAAAGTGCAGTAGTAAATACTTTGAGACGATTCCAAGCAATCCCGGTGTCTATCACCCCGATATCTAACGTTTAGAGTGCCTTGTCGATGTTGTGAGTGAGACAGCCGACAACGAGTTCACGGAACTGCTTCCACCAGTGTCGTGAGCGCACGAATGCGCCATATTTCCGTTTGAGCCGAGAGTTCACCGTCTCGTTCTGACTCCGTTGGCCGTAGAGGTCGGCGTCCAGCCGAGCGTTCCACATCTTGTGAAGCGAGGAGAACTCTCAGTGCTTGATGAGCGGACGAACACCATATTCACGAGCTAACGCGCGAATCTTTTGGTCGTCGTATCCCTTGTCGGCGAGGAGAATCGCCACGTCTCCGATGTTCCGTTTGATGAGCGACGGCGCGATCTGCGAGTCGTGTTTTCTGGTCGTCGTTACGTGGAGATCGATGATAGCATTCGCTTTTGTATCCACGAGAAGTGTGACTTTCAACTGCTGAATCTTCAACTTCGTTCGCTTCGTGTAGTGCTTCGAGGCGTGATTACGGTCGAACCCGGAGGCGTCAATCCCGACAACACCGTTAGTCGGAAGGAGTCTGACCGAGAGGTTGAGAAGGACACGCCAGACAGCCATATCGAGCCGGTCGAACGCTTTGCACAACGTCGATGGAGATGGTATTTCATCAAGGTCGATAGCGCTCCGAATCCGAGGCATCTCGATAAGCTCGTCAAGTAGCGTCCGATACGTCGTATTCTTCCGTACTTTGAGGCAGAGCAGGACGATATGCTGGTGGAGCGTGTACCGCCGTTTCGAAAACTTTGAGGAGTGACGAGGGACAGCTCGACGAGCTAAGTGCATCGCTTGCTCAACGAATCGGAGTAACTGCGACTTTGGAAGAGCCTGCATTCAGTCACACTATCGGGCGAACCTGTGACTCCCAGAGGATTTCAACAGAGCCATCCCAACCCATGTTCCCATATTGTCTGCTTTTCCCCTTGTTCAGGTCACAGACTGACGTTACTGATCTCTCGTATTTTCCCGCTTCCTTCGGGCATACAGTGACATTTTCACTCCTTTTCGGAAGCGGTAGACGTTTTGCGCTACGTCTGCCCTGACTGCCACTGTTCCTGTGTCACCGTGTACCGGATTTCGTCAGAAACGTGGTCGTCGTGTGGCACCCAGTTCCGAAGAACTCCGTCCCGCTGGCCTCCAGCCTCTTCGATGTATCTCTCGATAGCACTTTTTGACTTCTCGTTCTCGGCGGCGTGAGTGACTGCGAAGAGGTCGAGGTCGAATCGGTCTAGCGTAAGGTCGATGAGAGCAAGGGCACTTTCGCTATTGTAACCCCGTCCCCAGAACGATTTTCGGAGCCAAATCCATTGCGTTCCGGTGCGGCGGCTCCAATTGAGTTTGAGTCCTGTCAACCCGGCGAACTCCCCCGAACCATCCTCGTCGTCGTTCGGTCGAATGATGTATTTCAGGCTCTCTCTGTCGTTCCATTTACGCTCGGATTCGTCGACGAACGTTTTGGTCTCGTTTACTGTCTCGTGAGGAGACCACGGCATGTATCGCGTTATCTCGTCGATTCCGTCTTCTGTTGAGCATATATGATACAATTCGAACAAGTCCACGTTCTCGTGACAGAGCCGTTCGTGACGGAGACGTTTGGTACTGAGTGATTCGGGGAGCACACTCCGAACATCACGGAGACCTATATTAAGAATACGGACGCTCGTGAGTGGGGTCACTGTAGCTCTCCCCACAAAAGCATACTATATGCTACCGATTCTCCCGCTATTCCTCCTTGTCATTATGAGCTATATAGTGTCACGAGTGGACCCTGTCCGAGGGTTTACTTATCCCGTGCTCGAATTCGGGAATACGAATGGTTCCAAATGGGAAGTCGCCACTCTCCCCACTCGCCCAAGACGCGCTTGATGCGCTTGCGAGATGTCTCCCAGAAGAGCGCGAGCTCACCTACGAGCAGGCCTATTCGATTTTGGACGATGAAGAGGATCTTGGACGACCATCTGCCGAGGATATCATCGAACGACTCTACATGAACGGTCATCTCTACGAGGTTGAGGGGAAGCTCCGGCTCACGGATTACGGGTCTGAATAGCGAAGTCGGTCTCGAGAGAAGAAAGCGTGGTTACTTCCTCGAAGTATGGAACGATTTCGTTGATCAGCTAGTCGGGCATGGGGTTTTACCAGTATCGCGTTGTGTCCCGATCGGTTTGTAGATGAGGATGGTGTAGTCGCTCCGAACCGTGACGAGATAGTCCTCGATCGTGAATCGCACCTCAATGTCACTCTTTTTCGATGCACTTGCTTCGATGATCTCTTCGAGCGCATCTGGATTCACGTATTCGTACAGCGAGAGCGTGGTCTGGCCGACTGTCGGTTCAATCACGTCCATGAGCACGTCGACAATGCCGGTAACAATCTCAGGACGCGATGCTTCGGGGTCGATCGTCTTGGATGCGACTAATGCGTATTGGGATGATAGACTCGGGCCAGAAGCATCGACGGCAGAGCCAAACCAGGTGGTCGTTTCTAGGGTCATTGTGGTACTCTGGGTATGTTCGATACTGTCTACAATTCATTAAGTACTCCCCGCCGTTTATTTCGTTCAATCTCAATTCGGATTGTTTGAGTTAATTTTGGGCCGTCTTGCTGTCGTTGTTCGACTCGTTTCGCTTCTCTGTGTCTTGTTTGACACAGCTACCAGCCACTCAAAACTAAAATCAAATTTTGTGCTTCCAGTATTTCTTTTAGGTTCCTGGCCGTTGATTCACATGCACTCACACAGTCCATAACAGAGCCACACTGTCTGGTGCCATCACCCAGAGACATCCTTCATGAGGGGGCTGTCTGTGAGTTGCACCCCGAATTGCCGCCATCCTCTCTTTCGCTGCCTGGGTCTTCCATAGTTTATCCGATTCTGGTTGTGGTGAGCTCCTGGCTTTCGGAAGCATGAATCGGAAACAGACACATCGAGGGAGATTACTCGGCTGATCGGCTTGTTTTGGAGTGAATCGATGCTCATATGGACTCAGTATTTCAGTGCAAGTCGGTTCGGCAGTATCACTTGAGATTTACCGTGCATTAGTCTCGCTATTCATGGTGCAATCTTCGATCGATTCACTGAGTCGATTTCTCCACGAGTAGCTCCATGTTGCCCGGATTTCGCGTATGAAGTAGACTCCTATCTAGCCGATCATGCTTGGGGTGAGTCGAATGCGGTGCACCGTTCTCACGGTGGTGTCGTCCAGTCAGAACCGCCGCCAATATCACTCTTGTTTTCCCCTCATTATGGGAGTCAGCAGGTGGCGCTACCTGTACATGTTGACGGTGGTCTTTCCGGTATTGGAATATTTGGAAGTAACTCGGGCTTGCCTAAGGGGCTCTCGGTGGTCGTGGTTACCTGTAATGATGCAAAGCAGCCATAGTGATGCCGGATGGGACACGTATCGCCGAGCACTTCGACCAACTGATCAAGCAGTTTTTGATCGACTCTTCGAGTATGCTCAGCTGCATACCGATCCCAGCACGGTTCACAAGCCATTGTTCGTCGAGACTCCCATTCTCATCTCGATCCTGATCGAACAGCAGCGACAGATCGATGATTTGGAAGACCGACTCGATCACGTTGAGGACGATTTGAACGATCAGGGATGAGCCGATGGTGTACAAAATCGACTACGTCGACGGCGACGTGCTCATTTGGTCGGTAACTGAATCCGGGGTGGAGTGTGAAGTCGATGAATCGTACACGCCGACCATCTACGTGTCGGTGCATGGCGATGGTGAGTTTTCGACAGCACGTGCTGCACTCCAAGACCATCCTTCCGTTGTTCGGGTTGCTGTCGTTGATGAACGCGTGAGTTTTCGCCACGACCCCGAGCAAGTACTTCGAGTGGATGTGGTCGACCTCAAGGCGGTCACCTCGGTAGCGCGAATGGTAAGCAGGTGGGGCTCTCCTGGTGAGTATCGCTGCTACAACGTCGACTTCTCGCGGGAGTTTCGCTACTGTCTCGAAGAGGAAATCGACCCACTCCCGACCCGCGAACTCTCCCAGATGCAGATAGCCGTCTCGGAGACAGAACTCGCGAGTGCGCGGGTTACCGAACTCACGATTGACGATGAGACGGTGACTGGGAGCGGCGAAGACGTGTTAACGACATTGTCGGCTCGCGTTGAGTCGGTTGATCCGGATGTACTCTTTTTGAATACGAGCGATCTCATTCCCGTCCTCTTCCAGCAGGCTGACCGACTCGACGTAGAGTTCCAACTGGGTCGTCGGTCAGGCTGGCAGCAGCTGGCGGGCGAATCGACCTACGAAAGCTACGGGCAAGTGGGGCATTCACCAGCACGCTACAATCTGCCCGGTCGGGTGATCATCGACGGCTCGAATACGTTCATGTGGAATCAGACGAACCTCGATGGGTGTCTGTATCTCGTTGAGCAGTCGGGCAAGCCACTCCAGGAGTTGGCATGGTCCTCGATCGGAAATATTCTAACTGGGATTCAGATTCAGGAAGCCCGTGAGCGGAATGTCCTTGTGCCCTGGCGGTCGTGGCGGCATGAGAAATTCAAAACGATGCGCCAGCTGCACGACGCCGACCGAGGTGGCTTCACGTTTGCGCCGGACGTCGGCCTACACGAGGACGTGCACGAACTCGACTTCTCCTCGCTGTACCCGAACATCATCGTCACGCGGAACGTGAGTCCCGAAAAGATCCGCTGTGAGTGTCACGCTGGGAGGGAGGACGTGCCGGGTATCGGGTATTCGATCTGCGACGAGCGGGGCTATCTGCCGGACGTGCTTGAGCCGTTGATCAAGGATCGAGATGCGATCAAGGCCGAGATACGGGAGACTGAGGATGAAGAGCGTCGCGACGAGTTAGAAGGCCGATCGAGTGCGATCAAATGGATATTGGTCTCGTGTTTCGGATATCAAGGCTTCTCGAATGCGAAGTTTGGCCGCATCGAGTGCCACGAGGCGATCAACGCGTATGCCAGGGAGATTCTGTTGGAGACGAAAGCGGTGCTCGAGGAGCATGGCTGGCGGATTGTGCATGGCATTGTCGATAGTGTGTGGGTGACACCGATCGAAGACGAGGAACAGACGTCGCTTTCGGAGCTTGTCTCGGAGATTTCTGAAGAGGTGGCAATTCGGCTTGAGCATGAAGCCCACTACGACTGGATAGCGTTCGTGCCGTTACGTGATTCGGATGCTGGTGCGTTGACGAAGTACTTCGGGAAGGTGGCTGGTGAAGACGAGTACAAGTATCGGGGTATCGAGTGTCGTCAACGGAGTACGCCGTCGTATATCGATGAGGCACAGAAAGCGGTGATTCGAGCGGTCGATGAGTATCGTGATCCAGAGGTGGTTTGTGAGGAATTACGGTCGTGGGTCGATCGGCTGGAGCGGGGAGCGGTTGATCCGAATGAGTTGGTGATCACGAATCGGGTTTCGAAGAAACGCGAGGACTACACACAATCGACGCGGAGTGTGGCAGCGTTGGAGCGGGCGGCTGAGTTGGGATTGACGCGTGCGCCAGGGCAGAGTGTGTCGTATGTAGTGGTGGATGATACGAAGGACTCGCGAGAGCGGGTGATGTTGGCGAGTGAGGAGTTAGACGAGTATGATGTCGGGTGCTATCGGGAGTTGTTGGTTCGTGCGGCAGCGAGTGTGTTGTCACCGCTGGGGTGGCGTGAGAGACGCATTGAGCAATTCCTTTCGAGTCATGACGAAATCAGTCTGAACTCGTTTCTCTAACGATAACACGTTTAGAGGAGAGATTTGGTGCATACTTACACCTCCATAGAACCAAGAATCACAGCATTGCTGAAAACATCAATCAGTGATACGTTTCCGTGGTCGTGCTGAATCTAGGGCGCGTATCTTGCACGACGTTATATTCACACCAGCAGAGTGGCGGGTACAGACAGTTGAGTAGACGCGTTGACCGACCAACACCATGTTCCCATCGAGAGCCAGGGGCGCCCTCGCTGTCTGCTCTCGGTAGACACTGGTCTCTTAGCACGAGCATCGTGACGTTCAAACATGATTTCTATCAACAGAATTCTTTTGCCTCCATGAAACCTCCTAGGTGTATGGGTTCTTCCATCCTCTCACCAGCAAGGGTACTGGAGGTGGTCGACACACTCGGGCCTCCCGGTACGCCATTGACGACTCCGGAAGTCGCCGCTGAGTTCGACTGTACCGACCGGACGGTCTACAACAAACTAGAGGAGCTCGTCGCGGAGGGGCCACTCAAAACGAAGAAGGTCGGCGCGCGCGGACGTGTGTGGTGGCGACCTGTCAGCAATGAAACGGAGGGTCCCAAGGAGGGTCCCAAGAACTTGAATGGGCCGCGAGAACGGGTTCGATCTCACCCCGTGTTTGACTCCGGGATGGTCGGCGTCATCGTCTGGGGGAGTGACTTCACCATCAGGGACGCGAACGACGCCTTCTTGGAAATGGCCGGTATGGAGTTCGAAGAGGCGTTGGGCACGTCGTGGCGTGACCTCACCCCCGAGGAGTTCTACCTGGACTCAGAGCGCCACATCGAGCAAGTCGAGGAGACTGGTAGCGGCGTCCCTTACGAAAAGCAGTACTACCACAGCGACGGTTCATGCTGGTGGGGGCTGTTCGAATCGCAGGTGCTGAACGACAGCGAGAAGGTAGAGTTTGTCATCGAAATCACCGACCGCAAGGAGAGCGAGGTAGCGCTCGAACGGCTCAACGACGCGTCGCGGGAGCTAATCAACACCAAGACAGAAACCATCGCTGACCGCGTTGCGTCGCTCGCACTCGCGATACTCGACGTCGAGTACGCCGCACTCTGGCGGTATGATGATCGGAGCGGGGACCTCGAAGAACACGCTGCCGACGCGGCCGGGGACGAAGACGCCGACGCGTTCGGTCTCCCATCCGAGATCTCCGATTGGGTCTGGCAGACGTTCATCGACACCGACGTCCACGTGCAGAACGATATCGGCGGCCAGATAGACGAGTCATCATCGTTACGAAGCTGCGCGTTCGTTCCGCTGGGCCGACACGGCGTCGTGACGTTCGGCTCGACGCAGGCCGACGCCTTCGACGAGCGCACGGTCGAGCTTGCAGAGACAACTGCCGCGACCGTCGAAACAGCGTGGAACCGGGCCCAAGGCGAACACCAGTTGAACGAGCGCAACGACGAGCTTGAACGTCTCGACAGGCTGAACGCGCTCATTCGGGGTGTCCATCAGCACCTGGTGGACGCCGACAGTCGCGAGACCATCGAACAGGCCGTCGTGGAGCAACTCGCCGACTCTGCCCTCTACGAATTCGCGTGGATTGGCGCGCGTGACCCGGGCACGGACACCGTCACACCCCGGGAGTGGGCCGGCGTCGACGACGGCTACCTCGATATGCTTTCGATTTCGACAGAGAGAACCGGCCTCAACGAGGATCCTATCGCCGCCGCCATACGAACGTCCGATCTACAGGTCGTCGCGGACGTCGCCATCGACCCACGTGCCGCACCGTGGCGCGAGGTCACGCTTGATCGCGGGGCGCGGTCCTGTATTTCGATCCCGCTCCGGTACAACAGATCGAAATACGGCGTGCTGACGGTGTACATTTCTAGTCCTCAGTCCGACGAGCGCGATCACGCCGTGCTCAAAGAGCTGGGAGAGACGATCGCCCACGCCATCGACGCCGTCGAGACCAAGCGGACACTACTGTCTGATAGCGTCACTGAACTCACGCTCGAAATCCACGACGGGGACGACGTACTCACCGCACTCGCCCAGGCGTCGGACTGCGAGATCACGTTCGACAGCCTCGTGCCCCTGCGCGACGGCGCGGCTCGCCTGTTCTTCGTGACGGAGGACGTGAGCGCCAAGGAGGTACTGGACGAGGCTCGACGCTTGCCGAGCATCGCCGAGGTAACGCTACTCCGTGAGGCGGAAACCGAGAGTGTCTTCGAGGCGACGGTCACTGGATCAACACTCGCATCACACGTCATCGAGAACGGCGGCCTCGTCCGCTCGCTCACCGTCACCGCTGAGATGACCACCGCCATCATCGACCAGCCTGCTGGTACGACCGTTCGGGAGTTTGTCGAGACGATACGGATTGAGTATCCGAGTGCTGACCTCGTGGCTCGGCACTCGCGCGACCGTCCAATCAGGACACGCGAGGATATGCGAACGGTCCTCTCGGAGCGACTTACGGACCGGCAACGCGAAATCCTCGAAACAGCGTACCGGAGTGGGTACTTCGAGTCTCCGCGCGTGCAAACCGGCAGGGACCTTTCGGAAGCGTTCGACATCACGCAGTCGACGTTCTCCCACCACCTCCGAGAGGGCGAGCGGCGGCTCTGTGAGCTAGTATTCGACTCGGCCTAACTACCTACTCTCGGCTATAACTCGGTCTGGAAACGCCGTTCCAGGACTCTCGGTGGCCAGCATCACTCGTGTGTCTTCTAGATAATACCCGTCGAGCCACGTCGTGACCGAAGAGGTTCGAGCATATGCTTTCCCTTCCGTGGCTTCAAGGGGCGTCCATGGCTTACCAAAGCGGAGGAATCATGAACGCTGAACGTCTCTCGTCAGAACTCTCATTAGACGACGTACTGGACGTGCTCGCGAACAGGTATCGACGTCGGCTCCTTCTCACCTTGATTGACCAGAATGACCAAGACGACGATACACAGGGTCCCGGCGACGTCACCATCGAGGACGAGGAATTAAATCTCCCTAAGATCCAGATGGTTCACACCCACTTACCGAAGCTTGAGGACATGGGGTTGATCGAGTGGAACCGGGACAGCAATGAGGTGAAGAAAGGTCCCAAGTTCGAGGACATCCGGCCGCTGCTTGAGTCGATGCGCGACCACGACAACCTCCCCGACGGCTGGTTCTGAGTCCTGTCACCGAGTTTGACTGGAACGCCGGAAGGTGCTGCCATGTGGCCGCATCTGTGACAGATTGACCCGCAAGTTCAGCTATACCGGACGGGGTGAGGTGATGTCGCCGTCCGTGCTGAATCCATCCTCTGTATCTAGCACACCATTCCTCACCGATGATTGGACGGTGTCTTCCAACTGCTGACTGGTTACTCTGGAAACGTCGGGACGTTCTCACTCAGCCCGTCCTAAACTGTCGCTAGTGGGAGTCGATTATAACGTTGTAATAGAGGGGGATCGCGTAAGCGACCCCCTCCATTTCGCAGAAATAGACGCAGAAATAGACGCACTCCACCGTAACCAACCTACAACTACCACCATGTGTCACCGGCAACGCGGTGTGAATCTCTTGTGGTGGTGCCGCCCGAGCGGGGGTTCTGCGAACCCCCGTGATTACAACGCTATAATCAGCGCCCTCCGTTTCCTCCTTCGTTCGCTTCGTGTGCTCGCATCCACCCGGCGAGGTCGGGGTGGGCGAACGTGATTTCGATGTGATGGCCACCGACACCCATTGCATCGTCCACACACAGCGTCCGTGACTCTTTGTAGGTCACGCCGGGCACACGCTCGGCCATCTCCTCCATCACCCGATAGCCGTCGTTCTTATACGCACAGCCATAGTGAGTCGCGACCTCTCGATAGCCCAGTCGAGCAACCATCACATCATTTGTCTTGGCGACGTTCTTCGCGTGCTCGAGGACGTTGAGGTACTTGTCTTCGACATGCTGACTCTCAGCGCGCTTTTCACGGAAGTTCACGAGTTCCGTGTTCTGTTCCGAACGCTGCACAGTCTCGAAGAGCTGGCGACCTGCATTAGTTGCTTCCGCAGCGAGGTTCGGCGAGTCGTCGTCAACACCCTCTTCAGTTTCGTAACCCCGCACGAGGTTGAATTATACGCGAGACCGACGCTCGCACCCGACTGTTCTTCTCTTCAGCGTCGATGAGGTTGTCGATGTCTGCTACCGAACTAAGAGGTTTGCTTGATTCGCTGCTAGATTTCAATAGGGGCAATTGCCGTTCGATATCAAAGTGAGAAGAAGAGAAGTGGGATGAATTCGCTATCTTGCTATTCTTCGGGCTGTGGTACTGTCACTGTCCACGGACTGAGATCCTCAACTGCAATGGAATACTCTCCAGCAGCGTCGAGTGTATACTGGAACGTTAGCTCCATACTTTTGCCCGGTTCGAGATCGATCCTCGTTGCCCGAACCACATTTGCATCCACGGTCATTTTCAGCACTTGGATCGTCTCATCGCTACCGCTGTTCGTGATGGTCCCAGTCACCTCGAACGGTTCACTACGTTCGACTGTGTCGGGCACATTGAACCCGTCAAACGCGAGCCACTCGAACTCCTCGGACTTTGGCATTACCTTGATGTTCCGAGAGGCAATTAGGTCATCCGACGATCGCCCGACGGCAACATCGTACGTTCCTGGTTCCTGGAACTGCGCTGAGAACTCAATCTGTTGTTCAGTCTGAGCAGGGATGCGCGCAAACTTTGTCTCCACAGCCTCTCCGCCGACGTAGAAATGTAGTTCCTCTCCACCAATCACGCTGCCATTATTTGTGACTTCGAGAAGGGCTGTAACCGACTCACTGGCCATCGATCTCTCGGGAACGATGAACGAGTCGTAGCCATACTCGGGGGCTTGTACCAAGGGAAATCGCGCTGATCTGTCCCCGTTGCTGGACGAAGACGAACGGCCTGTCCGCCGCCTTTGATCATAGACGCAATGAGAGTGTCTGCTGATTTGACGACGAATTCATCGATCACAATCGAGGTCGGGTTTGTGTTGAAATCGGCATCTGAGCCGTCCGTATAGACGGTAGCGATGTAAGGCCGACCCTGCCCTTCGAGGAAATCGAGCGGGATCTCGAGAGCACGCGGTGTTTCGTCGGTTCCACTCCCAATGTACCATTCGTCACCCTTTCTGCGTGCAAACGTCGCGTACTGGCCTATCTCTCCGTTGACGATCTTCGTCTCATCCCAATCCACGGGAACGTTCTCGATAAACTCGAACTCACCCAAGTCGTCGTAGTTTTCGGGAAGATCGGCAACCATTTGCTGCCCACTGAACATGATAACATAGAGGGCTAACTGCCGTGCTCGTGTGTTATGAACCCGAGTGTTGCCACCATATTTTGAATGCTTAACGTCGAAAATACCCTGATTGTAGTCAACTGGTCCACCAAGCATTCTCGTGAATGGTATCGTGAGAGTGTGCCCTGGAGGGTTTCCTTGGGAACTGGCGTTTTCGTACTCGAGACCGCGAACACCCTCCTGACTCATTAGATTCGGGAACGTGCGTCGTTTCCCCGTTGGTTTGACTGGCTCGTGGATATTGAGCATGAGCTCGTGCTTGGCTGCCGTCCGTGCAACGTGTTGATAATGATTCACCATTACCTGCGAATGATGCGGATAGAGTTTACCATCTATGAGCATCCCTTCGGCACTCACGTATCCAAGTTTCGCTGACGGAATTTCGAGATCCGCATAATAACTATAGGCCTGCTCCAACTGATTCTCGTAGTTTTCCACCCCGCCACCGGTTTCGTTATGAATCACCACATCTACTGGTGGATCCTGTTCGTGGCCGTACTGTACGACTTCTTCAAGATCATACTGCTCGGTGGAGTCGATAAAGTCGAAGGTATATGGCGGATTACTCCACTGATCGAACCCATTCTCCCAACCGGCGTTCCAGCCTTCGACGAGCAAGTTTCCGATTCCATGCTCGCTGGCGAATTCGATGTATCGCTTTGCGTTCTCCGTTGTTGCACCTACATCAGGACCGGGCGCCCAGCTTGCCTTTCCGATGTGCATCTCCCACCAGATCCCCATATACTTCGACGGGTTGATCCAGGAGGAGTCTTCGATCTCTGAGGGCTCGTTCAGGTTGAGCACGAGTTTGGACTCAACAAGATCACTGGGTTTTTCTCCGATGGTTAGCGTTCGCCACGGCGAAGCATGCGGCGTCTCTGCTTTTACCTTCGTACCATCTGGGAGAGGGACGAGGGTCGACTCAAAGACGGACGGGCAATCACCGGCTCGGGTAACGGTCATCCCCGCGTAATCGGTGAGATTGGCTTCATGAAGACTCATATAGAGGCCGTCGTCGACTTTCATTGTCAGGGGTGTATTGGCCCCATCGACCTCGGTCCCCACATCGGGGGTGGATTTGATTCCGCTGAGTGGGGTCTCTTGGTAGATATATTCGTAACTCTCGTAATCATCAGGGATCCACCAGCAGGTGTAGTCGTCTGCGAATCGGAACTCCGTCCGTTCGTTCGTGATTGCGAATTCGTCTAGATTCTCTTGTTCTGGAAAGATGTACCGAAACGCGACGCCATCGTTGTAGGCACGAAACAGAAGTGTTAGTGACCGCTTCGGGCCGTTCTGTTCTTTCAATCCAACAGCGAGTTCATTGTAGTGGTTTCGTATCGAGTCAGTGGTTCCCCAAACAGGTTTCCAGGTCGTATCCTGACTTTGCCGCCGGACGCCCGTGACCGACATACGATCTTCGAGCGGCGCTGCATCTTCAAAGTGGAATCCGAGAGACGACTGCTCGACGAGTGTGCGGCCAGCAGAACTTACAGAGTATGTCGGACTGCTATTGTCCAGTGTGAATGTGATCTGTATGTTGCCATTAGGGGATGTGACGTGTTGAGTCGAGTTCCTCTTTTGGTTCTCAATTGCGGACTTGTTCGCAGCCGTGACGTTAGGCGTAATGCCTGCCGCTATGGCTCCAGCAGTGGCTAAAAATTTTCTCCGGGGAAAAATCTTGGCCGCTAATGGATCGGTGTCTTTCGAGTTGGGTGACATCGATTATCACGTGAGATAGCTGCACGTATATAACTCCTCATCAAGTACTTGTTGAAGATTTCAGCAGACTACAGCGCCACCCATGGGTGATAGAATTTGAACGACATCGGTACCGAGTTGCGCAATCTTCAGAACGTTCGACTGTTCTTGGCGGTTGTGTTCATACCTTTATCAATAGATGGTCCCTACACTGGCACCAATGACGAGAACGAACGATATCGATCTCACAAAAAAGCTAACCACTTTCGGGTTTTCGGAAAAGGAGATCGACGCGTATCTCGCTTTACTAAGTCATGGAGAAGCCACTGTGAGTACTCTCTCTGAAGATGCGGACGTCTCTCAGCAAGGAGTGTACAACATTACCGAGCGACTCGAGAATCGGGGCTTGGTTCAGGTGAATAGTCACGCTTCGCCTACGACGATTCGAGCGGTCCCGCCAGCTACGGCAATGGCGAAATTATCTGCGGAAATCGAGTCTATAACGCCAACATTGGAGAAACGTTTTACTGAATCTCAGCGTCAGGATCCCGAGGTTCAAATGATAAAGTCTCGGAAGACCATTCTCAAGCGGACAAAAAATGCAATCTCCCAGGCTCAAAACGAGGTTATTCTTGCAATCCCGGAATCTCTCTATCCGGAGGTAGAATCGGAACTCAAAGATGCAATTGATCGGGAAGCGTTTGTACTTCTGTTAATTAGTGGAATGAACGCGCTCGATGAGGATGTACGTCAGTTCGAAGGGTCCGCTGACGTCATTCATTACTGGGAGGAAAGTGTGCCGTTCCTCTATACGGTTGATGATCAGACAGCGCTCATCGGAAAAGCCGATGTCGTTTCAAGCGAACAGACTGACGACGATGCCGTCGAAGTTTCGCGATCGATGCTCACGGGAACTGTACTTGGTACCTATCTTGGAACCTTCTGGCCGGCTTCCACTGAGGTATTCGTACGAGATCCGTATCCTCTTCCGCGGACGTTTGACTGGTTTCGGCAGGCGGTTCTCCATGCGGCCCTACACATGAAGGAAGGCACCGATCTCTGGGCAGATATTGAGGTCGAAAATGGAACTATGATATCTGGACCGATAAGCGACATCCGACAAGGGCTTGTTACCCCTCTGAGCAATGAGTTTTCACTGGAGACTAGCATTGTTGTTGAGACTGACGAAGGGGAAGTAAGCGTCGGTGGCCCAACTGCGTTCATCGAGGACTACGAAGCCCAATTCGTGACGTTTCGAGAGAACAGTTGAAAGGACACTCAAACCTGCTATTCGAGAGCTATGTCAAGAGTGGAAATGTCTCGACTCCCCTATTACATCCAATCTCCCCTAAATTTGTGACGAGCAAGCCTATCCCCTGATGTGCTCGAATCGGTCATCAGGGATTACAACGCGATCAGAGCCAAGATTCGAGAGTCGCTGTGACCGAGAACTCCCGAAATTCTACAGGTTGATCCTTTAGTGTGACCTCAGCCTGATTGACCGACTGACGGCAAAAAGTGACCGTCGTTGAGCTCGGCGACAATCTTTGTTTCTGTACCGTTGAGTTGGACCTTCAGACTGGGAGCAAGCGTTCCACCAAAGAGTTCTTTTTGCTCTTCTGGTGGAAGATAACCCACCTCGTCGAGGCTGATCGAACCGCGAGACGTATCGTCGAGGCCACGGAAGTTCTCGAAGCTTTCGACCAAGATGTTGTCTCCTTGGGGCATCGCAAGCCACGAATACGCTTGGAATGGTGCTTCTTCGGGATTTGCAATAACTAATCCACTATCGTTGAGCGGTTCGTAGTCACCATACAGGGAATCGCCCACAAATCCGTACAGGGCATCAGGACCGCTCAGACCGGGCGCAAACGTGAACTTATGGCTGATGGTGAACAGATACCACTTGCCCTCGTTAAACACGAAGTGAGGACGCTCAAGCTGTTGGTTAGTCCCGATTGCTTCCATTACCGGCGGCAATAGTTCCCACTCGGTCAACTCGTCATTCGTCGCTCGCATGACGCCGATGTTTCCGTTGAAACTTTTCGGGTCGCTTGGATCCTTACTTCCAGTTGGCGTGTTCGCCTCGAATACGACAAGGTCTTCACCCGTTTCGGGATGCTTGAAATACCACGGGTCACGGAACGCATAGACGATACCTTGCTCCCGAGACTGCTCGAGAGTCTGGTACATCTCACCGTCGGGCGTACCCATGATGGCGTGCTCTTGGTCGCCAGTTAGTTCGACGCCCTTCGGACCCGTTTCGATCGAAGCACCGATGCCCACTGCGGGTCGCTGTCGGAACTCCGGTTCGGGACTGACAGCCGTGTAAAAGTGATAAATCTGCTCTTCGGTCTGATCATACATCGCAGAGCCGGCCCATTGATGATGACCGAGTGGAGCATCGAATACCTCACCTCCTTCTTTCCAATTCTTACCGTTCCGCGAGTAAAAGTACCGGATAGTCGCTGCATTGTGGCGGGCACCTGGAACGAGGTCGTTGGGTGCTGTGAGTGAGAAGACGATTTGCCACCCATCAATTTTCACAATAGACCCATCACGAGTCCGGAGCGGCCACGTGTCCCAGATCCAATACTGATCGGAGATTGAGTTTGGATTGTCACTGATCACCGGTGCAGTGGTAGCATCAGTCAGCTCGATTTGCTCTGCTTCTGAGCGTGTCCATTGATCGGTACTGCCTGTTTCAACGGCAGCCACTGAGCCACTTATCGATGAGAGACCTAGACTGGCGACACCAAGGCCTGCGGCTGTTTTCATGAACCTTCGGCGGTTTGTTTTCGGCGAGTCGTTTTCGTTTACCATCGCAACAAAATATTTAATCTACTTATTGAATAAGTTTCTGGCGAGAATTTTGATTATAGAGATAACGATGCTTACGAATGTTATCTAACAAATTTACTAACACTGCGACTCAATAATACAATTGATGAATTGTTAATATTATATGCCATTTTGACATGGCTAGTAAATGAAAAATCTCAGTAAAATGCGATACGTCCGTAGCGCGCCGAGAACTTGAAGCAGCTTGGAGAGTACTTTGTCCCGTGAACAAGTCAACCGATTAATCAGGTCGAAGAGTGACCGACGTCGCTTCGTAATCTTCCAAAATCGTATTTTGTCCCCCAACACTTACCTCGCCTGCATCTGTCTCAATGTAGAGACTTGTTTCCAATGTATGTTCGTTCGTCGGTGGTTCGATGAGTGCCTGACGGATTTGGCTCACTGTCCCGGAGATCGTCTGTCCATCGGTCGTTTCGATATCCGCCCAGAGGTCCACCCCTGACTTCTGATGCAGTCGTGCATGAAGGACGGCCTGCCAAAACCACTCGAACGTTTTCGGGAACGAATCTGGTTCAGTGACGAAGACTTCCTCTCCTGCCAGCCAATAGGCGCTAAAGAACATTCCCCGAACAGAACCTGCTAAGTGTTGTTCCGAGACTGCGACACCGTCGCCGCGATCGTGAGTTCCAGACAATAATTGAGCATCGCCTATCAAAACTGACTGAGTCGTCCGATGTTTTCTTGACTGGCTATCCGTAGCAAACAGGAATAGGACATTTTCGCTCCAACAACGAACAACATCCGCGGCACCTCTATACCGATTTCGTGCTTCCTCAAGATTATCCACGTCTTGGACGAGAAGGAATACAAGGAGGTCTCGCTCGACCGCATCTTTTAGCTCTGATTCAATCTCTGGGTAAATATGTTCGGGAATTGCAACGATGACTTCTCTTTGGGCTTTCGAGATGGCATCTCGCAGTCGTTTGATTGCGGTTTTTTGCGACTTTACCATCTTCAGCTCGGGAGTCTGGGGTTCTGTGTCGTTAAACCGCTCTTCGAGAACCGGTGTTATCGAATCTATCCGACCTGCGAGAGTTGCCATCGATTCATCTGGTGGTATGGCACGAATTGTCTTCGGTGACGCGTGATCGTTAACACGAACTAATCCACGGTCTTCCAATCGATCAGTGATGGAGTATACTGCTTGCTGTGTGACGTCAGCGTCTTCTGAAATGGTACCCGTGGTTGCTTCGCCTCGCTCTAGCAGAGTGAGATAGACATCGATCTCTTTATTTGAAAATCCGAACTCACCCAGCTCTTCTCTAAGCATCTCGTCTTTTGACTCACCGTACCCAGACATTATACTGGTAATTGAGACTCAAAGATGATTTGGCTGTTCATTCGTGTGAAGTCGTCTGGAGAGTAAATGACCACATCTCTATCGGCGAATACTCTTGTGAAATCACGTGCCGTTGGTGAACTCCATAGAAATCGTCGTTCACAGAAAATCGCTACTGGTGGCAGCACCGAACGATGTTGACAAGAAAAACGTCGACACGATCATGGCCGAGATTGTCGTCCTTGAAGATCCGATTCTCGATCGCGATAGTGAACTGATTACACTGTCGTAATCTGCTTGAGCCGCCCAGTGTAATCAGCTAAACTGCTTCTTTCCTTCTCTTCAGGCCGCGAAGAGAAGAAGGAGCAATTACACCCCACAGTAGCCAACCGTTCATTCCACCATCAGAGGGGGTGCAAGTTGCACCCCCTCCTCATCTCTTGGGGATCGTCGATTACGGTCGGTGGCTCGATGGTGATTACGACACCGTAATCTCCTCCGTGATGCTCTCGTCTTCGTCGGACGTAATCGGTGCTGCCGACGAGAGGACATCAAACTCTTCGTCAGCGTTTTCTCTCACCGTGTCTGTGTCTGCCTGATCGTCAGTACCGTCGTTGCTTCTCTGGTTGTTGGTATCCGCGTCTTCGTCCACAGTGCTGACGTGCTCCGTCTGTTCTGCAAAAAACGACTCCCATTCGTCTTCGTCAGCCACGAGGATATTTTTCTCGTTGCGGTGTTTCAGCGTGACAAGATTGTTGTCGTCCTCGGGGTCAGACGTCTCGTTCTGGCTCGTTCCTCGTGCCACGAACTCCATGACACGGCGCACCGTGTTTGGGTTGGTGTCGAGACCGTGTTCGTCGAGGATCTGTTTAACGAGCCATGACGGGAGTCGCATCTTCCCGTGGCCTCGTCGTGCACGCTCGTGGAAGGCCGCCCAGACGAAGGTTGCACGTTCTTTGTTCTTCGAGAGCTCGTGATTTCCGGTCTTCCGAGCGGCTGTATCCCGTTGAATCTGCAGCTGGTTTCCTGTGCCATCGAGATCGAGCACGTCGCTCACGTCGACCTCACCGCGTTCGAGATCGTCGATGCGTTGGTCTTGATCGTCCAATCGTTCACCGTGTCGTGCAACGGCTTTGCCGAGTGGATAGGGACCAACCCAAAGATTTGCTGCTTTCTTCGCTTCTCCACGCCACTCGACAGAGGCTTGGTTTGTGACCTGCTCCTCAAGTTCGTTGATTCGCTCGTCTTTCTCGGCGACTTCCTGCTCGAGATCCTGAATGCGGTCGGTGAGTGTCTGAACGTGCTTAGCGAGGTCGCTGATCGAGACATCGTTGTCATCGAGAACACTGGACGCTCCGAACGTGGTGGGGTTACTCATTGGCAGGCACCTCCACTGTGACCGTAGTGTCCTCTGCTGGCGTTGAGAGACGCGGCAGGTGAGCAATGGTAGTGAGCATGCCGATACAACGGGTAGTCGTGTCTGTGGCGGTGTGGGTGAACTCGAGAACAGTCATGGCAGAATCGGGCTGACTGGTGCAGTGGAAGGTGGGATACTGTAGTTCGTCCTGTGCCGTCGTGGTGATCGGTGGTGCCGTCAGAACGAGATACGGTCCACAGCGTGTCGGTGGGTTCGTCGCTTTGACCGTACAGATCGTCCGTGGCAACTCTGTCGTGGTGATGCGAACGCGGTCACTCGGTGAGAGGTGTGCAACGAGCGAGTTAGCATCGCGAGGATTCAACGGCGTCGGCGCATACCCACTCACGCCTGCTCACCTCCATTTGGATTGACAATGCACTCGACCGTCGCATAGGTACGCAACCACGCATACGAGCCGGAGGGGGTGCGTCCGTAATGATCGAGGTCGGCCTCGGTGTACTCGTACTCGTCGTAGTAGTGGTACTGCAGCCGATACAGATCGTTCGACGGCGTGGCGACGTACAGGACGTGCTCACCTGGCTCGGGACCACGACAGGAGAGTGTGGGTTCTGAATGCTCACACTGATAGACGATGCCGGTGAGCGTGCGCTTCTGGGTGTGGATTTGGACTGGATCCGTGCACTCCAGCGCGAGAATTGTCTGCTGGTCGGTCATTGCTCGGCCTCCCGTTTTTGGCGAAGGCGCTGACAGAGCTGGCAGGGTGCGTACTGATCGTCTTGTGCCTCTGTGCGCGTGCAATAGGCGAGTGGGTTGTCGGTCTGCAGCGTACAGAGTGAGTGGTTGTCCGCATCGAGTTCGTGATACGCGAAGGCGTCGCCTACAAATTGATCGACGATAGCGACCGTCTCATCGGCAGGATACGGGTCGGCAGTGATGCGCTGGTCGCGTTCGGCATCGGTGAGGTTGCTTGTGAACTGGGTGTTACAGTAATGGGAGTCAGTGATCTTCACCGCGTAGGTGCCACAGTCCGGACAGCGTTCGAATGTGCTCTCGATCTCCTCGGGGGTGATCGAAGTGGACGTGCGGGTCACCGTCCATCACTGCCGATGGCTGTTGCTCTCCAGAGAGGGCGTTCGGTGGGGTGCATCTACGCAGGCACCTCAGTTGTGGTGTGGGTGGTGGCGTCAATGCCGTAGCACCGTTCGAGGATGTGCTGGTAGTGTCTGCGAGTTTCTGTGTGGGCTTCGCCCGGTGGTGTCGAGGGGAGCTTGGGATTGCCCGTTTTGGTGGTGGCGACCGAGCGATAGGTGTCGGTGTCCTCGGGGATTTGGAAGCCCTCCTCGTCGTAGTCGATCGGGCAGCGGCGTTCGAAGAATCGCTGGCAGTCCGGCGTGGCGTAGATGCAGTACAGGGAGGGTTCTTTGTTGGTGGTCTTGGTTCGGGTTTCAAAGCCCACGCGGAGTTCGACGAGGTACGCACGGGTGATTGGCTCGTCGGTAGTGGGCGTGGGTTGGTCTGGATCCTGGGCGGCGGTGTCGGGTGTGGGTTCGAGGCGTTTGACGGGGTGGAAGACTTTTTCGCCGAATTGGGCCTCGAGGGAGAGGAGCCCGCCGTTGGGTTTCTCGTCGAAGGACGCCATTAGTCGAGTCCTCCGAAAATGGGTGGTTGGTAGTCGATGCGTTTTTCTACGGAAAGGGTATTGCTAGTCATGCTTCTGTGACCTCAGAAGCGCGGTCGGGTGTGCCACCACCCGGCCAGAGTTTCTGACCATCCACGCTTCTATACTCTGTTTGTAGCGCCATCTTAATAAGCGTTACTTAGTAACGGACTACAGAAATACGTTGGAAATTACTAAGTAATTCTGCACGAAAGGACTAATGAGGTGACGGAATGAGTACTATAGTAACTGTGGTTAATGAAGAGTTTAGCCCCTCCGAGAATCAGGAGGTTGTTCTGCAAGTCTTCAAAGACGAACAGCGGGTTAACCCACTTCGAATAAGAGATGTTACAGGTCTAGAAAAACAGCGCGTTAACGATGCACTTGGAAGTCTGGTCGATGCAGGCTGGATTCGACGTGTGAATCGAGGTCTTTACGAATTTGTAGAAGACCCTCGGGAATAGTTCATATTCAGTTTCTACTTGATGTCGATATCTCGATAACTAAATCATAGTAAGTGACCTATTTCTGTTCGTCTGTAACGTCGCCGCGAGAAGCTGTTCGACCTGGGAGACGTCGCTTCAACCCTACTACGGTTCGTCTGTAACATTTCTGCCTTCGACCGACTCAACCCCTACGAGGCGGCTTCAACCCTACTACGGTTCGTCTGTAACGGAGAGTACGCCGATAGCGTCGACGCGATACACGAGGCTTCAACCCTACTACGGTTCGTCTGTAACTTTCCTGTTCGAGATCCTTAGGCCACTCCACAAGTCGCTTCAACCCTACTACGGTTCGTCTGTAACCATGATGCCGCGAAAACAGCCTTCTCGGGAAGAGCTTCAACCCTACTACGGTTCGTCTGTAACAACAGCATCTCGAAAACGTCGGCCATGTCATCGAAGGCTTCAACCCTACTACGGTTCGTCTGTAACGACGTTGATTTCCTCGGCGGTCTCCTCGTCGTAGACGCTTCAACCCTACTACGGTTCGTCTGTAACGCGATCAAGCCACGATACAGGCGATTCAGACCAGCTTCAACCCTACTACGGTTCGTCTGTAACCGGAGTATCTGTTAGACGACGGCGTGCTACGAATCCAGCTTCAACCCTACTACGGTTCGTCTGTAACAATCGGCAATCAAGAAGAATCTCGTCACCGACGAAATTGCTTCAACCCTACTACGGTTCGTCTGTAACTGGAGAGACACACGGGGAATCAAGTGGACTCCGAGCTTCAACCCTACTACGGTTCGTCTGTAACTATCGTATTCTCAGCGACAATGTTACTCATCCTGCTTCAACCCTACTACGGTTCGTCTGTAACGCACTCGTCCACGCGGTATGGACGTCCTCGACGAGGCTTCAACCCTACTACGGTTCGTCTGTAACCGGATGCGAGCGTAGAGGATCGGTTCCTATGAGCGGCTTCAACCCTACTACGGTTCGTCTGTAACCCGCATCCCCGCTGCGATGACGCGGCGAATTCGCTGCTTCAACCCTACTACGGTTCGTCTGTAACATGCGACGGATGCATGGGATGCGGCATTTGAGTTGCTTCAACCCTACTACGGTTCGTCTGTAACCTGTGCGATAAATGCTGGTGTGCACGCGCGGGTTCGCTTCAACCCTACTACGGTTCGTCTGTAACCATCGTGTTCACCGAGGTCTTTGAGCATCTCCGGGTGCTTCAACCCTACTACGGTTCGTCTGTAACACCAACTTCAACAACCGCCGTTTGTCCATCGTCAACAAGCTTCAACCCTACTACGGTTCGTCTGTAACAGGACGCGTCCACGTTCCCCGAGTGGACGCCCGAGGCTTCAACCCTACTACGGTTCGTCTGTAACCCATCGCGAGGCTACGGAAACAACTGGAAAAAGAGGCTTCAACCCTACTACGGTTCGTCTGTAACTATTCGTCAGTCATTGATCGGGTCCTCGTATTCGTGGCTTCAACCCTACTACGGTTCGTCTGTAACGATTAGAGAGAAGATAAAACTCGCCTTGAGTCTGGGAGCTTCAACCCTACTACGGTTCGTCTGTAACCATGCCCAATTTCGGACACTCACCGGCTCTTCTCACTGTTCACACTTGGTCGTTTCCGTCGACCGCCAATACCCCATGAACCCCCGGGGGGTCGACGGGCGACTTAAAGAAACCGTGCGTCGTCGGTGGGGTCCTCACCGACAACCATTCGATCAACGTACTTCTCCGAGCTCATTCGGTAGATGATCGCTGACTCGTCGGACTTGAGTGTTTCACGTGTCTTGTTCTGAATCGTCTCGAGGTCGCCTTCTGTTACTTCTCCCTCGAAAACGGAGTTTTGGACGTGCGTGAGGTACTTCCGGAGGAAGTTTAGCATGAGACGTGTCCGATCTGCCTGCATATCGTAGACAACAACGATGTAAACCATCTCACCACCACCGTTTGAACGAGATGTAGGCTTCGCCAGTGAGCAAGTGTTTCTTGAGTTTGTACGCTTCTATGCGAAGCAAGTACTGGTAGCTCACGTTTCGATCCAATCGTGGATGTTCGACCGTTTCCTCTAACGACTCTTCGAACGCTTTCGAGAACGTTTGCCGACCTGATTCGGTCAGTAAACATGAGTTGAGATCGGTCTCAAAATCGTCTGTCGTAAGCTGATTTCGATTGAGAAGCCGGAAGATAACACGGTCGGCGAGAAGGGGTTTGAACAGGTCGGCGATATCGAGGGCGAGTGAGTACCGCCGTTCACCGGGTTCGTGGAGGTAGCTCACCGCAGGGTCGAGTGCGGTCGCACGGATCGCTGAGACGACGTTCGCGTAGACGAGCGAATTGGCGAACGAAATGAGGCTGTTCGTCTCGTTATCCGGTGGATTGTAGCGACGACCGTCGAAAACGAATCCATCGGGGAGAATGGCGTCGAACGTCGAGTAATAGGCGCGCCGTGCCGTTGCTTCGACGCCCATCGTCTCCGCCACGTCGGTTGTTTCCGCAAGGCGGTCGCGTGTGTCTGCAAGCGTGGTTAGAATGCTATCAAAATCGTGCCCACGTCGATTGTAGTACGAAACGTTTGACCGCATATTGTGAATACTACCGGCAACGAATTTCCGCGCTAAATCAACGCGATGACCCGGATCATCGTATGCTCGTACCTGCTCAACTAACGTGCGACCGGACGTCTGACCGCGCTTTGGCATGACTGATCCTGCATAGTAGTCGTTCCAACCAAAGATATGGAGTGCAACGCCGTGTTTGTTGAGGAACGAAACTAACCGCGTGTTGTAATCGATTTGGCCGTGCAAGTAGACGGCTTCTGCCTTCTCGATTGGGAGATATTTCTTCTCGCCGTCGAGCGTGACGAGTCGCACAGTATCGTTGTGCCGTTCGAGACATCCATCGCTGAAAATGTGGTAATTCCTGTCCATCTTAACAGCTCCAACAAAAGTCGTGATACGCACACGAATCGCAGACTGGTTTCTCGGTCGCAGACGGTGGCGAATCGCTCGTGACGACATCGTACACGCCGCGAATCGCGTTCTCGACTCGTTCCGATTCTTCTTCACCTAGTTCCACGTCTTCGCGTTTTCGCTCCGTGGGATGGGCGAGAACTCCCGATTTCTCGACACCGACGACGTGTTTCAGATACCAGAGATAGTAGAGTAACTGGAGTTTGGCAGGTTCAACAAGTGCCGACGACGGTTTAACCTCCATCACGCGCCCGTCGTCCAGCACGTCGATAGCGATGGTCCCATCGATTGAAACGTGTTTGCGCTTGTCCGCGTACGCCGTCTCATCGACGTTCGTTCCGCGAACGACTGCTGCGTTTCCACGGTCAATTTCGACGTGTCGACTATGGAACCAGAGCTCTCGCTTACAGACGACGTAGTACTGCATCATCACGCCAGTTACTCGGAACTCCTCGGGAGATGCATCGTCCCGAGCAGTTTGCAGGAGCAGTTCGACAGGGTCGGGAGCGCTCATAGGAACCGATCCTCTACGCTCGCATCCGGAACGACGAATCCGGTAGTCGCATCGAAATATTCTTCGAATTCGTAGGAGTCAGGACGTAGCACGCGAACGTCGTTCTCCTCTTCTTGGCCTCCGAGCGGCGGGAGGTTGGTGACCTGTCTGAACTCCTCCGAATCCTCGTCGTAAATCGGAATCGACACCCGAAGTGGTTTCGTTTCGTCCACCAATCGTTTGACCGCGTCGTAATCGTAGTCGTCGTATGCCTCTTCGAGATCGTTTACGAGTTCCACATCGTCGCTCGTGAGACAGATAATCACGTCGATACATCGGGTGCTATCGATGAGCGATAGCCGACCGAGTGACTCTGCGTCGGCGGTATCGACGTACTCAACGTACTCCGCTTTCCCTACATCTTTGTCCTCGTGAAGACGCTCATAGTAGCTCTCGACAGCCTGTCGAGAAACGTCTTGTTCGGCCAACTGGCCGTCGTCGTTTCGCACCTCATCCAAAGCCGCAGCAGTAACTGGGAGAAGGGTCTCACCTCCCTTGTCGTAGACTGCCACTGCTGGGGTACAATCTTGCTCGTCCGGTTCGGCAAGCCACCATACTGTGACGTCGCCATACTCTTGTTCGAATGATCGATTACAGCGACCTGCGGCCTGTACGATACTATCGATTGGTGCAATGTCTCGATAGACCGCCTCGAAACTGAAATCAACACCAGCCTCTACAAGTTGCGTGGTAACTGCGACGACTTGCACACCTTCCTCACGAAGCATCTTGATTATTCGAACGAGAGCTAGCCTATCGGTCGGCCGAAGACGAGTCGAGAGGTGAACGAACGGTCGCTTATCGGAACCGCAGATCTTCGCAATGGTTCGCGCGAGTGGATTCGACGCCCCCTCTTGGAGCACGTCGAAATACTGCTTTGCAATATCGGTCGTTTCTACGCGCTCGGTGACTTCCTCGGTTAACTTTCGCGCGCTGTCGATAGTGTTGCAGATTGCGAGCGTTGCAGTCCCTTCCTGAATTTCGACTGCGAGTTCACGGGCCGCAGGTTCGTAATCGAGTGGCGTCTCATCTCCGGCAAGAAACCCCTCGACAGAATCGTGAAGTCGGTACCGAACGCGCTCGGCAACCGAGAAATATTCGTCCATGTTACTGACCAGCGACATGGCGTTTCCAGATTCCTCAAACAGTTTCGGCTGCGTCGCTGTCATCGCAATCACAGTCGCATCATATTGATCAGTGAGTACATTGACCAATCGTGGGACGAGTTTCCACCAGTCGAGTGGCAATGATTGGGGTTCGTCGAGGACGATAACACTGTCACGAAGTGCCGGAAGTTTCATCGACTGGGTGTTTCGTGGCCCAGCGAGACTTTCGAATAGTTGGACAAACGTTGTCACCGTGAGTCCCGAACGCCAGCTTTCACCAAGCATTCCGGCAACGTCGTCATTCAAATCAGCCGCGTCGTAGCCACCATCCTCGTCAGCATCGTCTTTTGGGTTAAATTGAGTTTCCGCGAGATGGTGGTGAACCGCGAGGAGGCCATCAGTTCCGTCCGTTCCGAACACGTTTCGTGTTTCTTCCGCGACTTGGTCGATGATGCTCGTAAACGGTAGTGCATAGACCACTCGGTCACTGTCAGTTTCATCACGAATTGCGAGCGCGGCACTCAGCCCCGACAGCGTTTTTCCCATTCCCGTCGGCAGAGTAATCGTCGCTACGTTCGTCTTGCTTTCCACGAATTCGGGGACGCTTTCGAGGATATCCGTGCGAGCCTTGGAGCGATAGTAGTCAAGTCGTTCGCTCCGACTCCCCTTTCTGTCGGCGTTTGCGTCGGATTCAATGTCACCGATGTAGGTGTCGAGCGTTTCCAGTTCGGGTGCCGTCGGCTCGTAAACCGACTCTCGTTCCGGTGCGCCCGCAGCACTCGTCTTGTCCGCGAGAACCAGCGACCCCCAACACTCCAGCACGAGTCCGTAAAAGTCGGGCGTGACGAACTCTGGATTGATACGTGTCCCGCCGAGCGCATCCGTGACGTGGTTTGCGACCTCTTGGAACAACTGTTTTCCCGTCCTTGCTCCCGTACACGACTGGACGAACGTCCCCCACGAATCGTCCGTTTCGGTTGCCTCCTCAAAGACTCGTCGCGCGAGTTTCGGAGCGTTTCGATCGATGTCGTCCACTTTCTCCGCTATCGAGTCAAGTCGGTTCGTACCGTCGAACTGATTTGATTTGTTGTGGACAAATGTGGCGATTTGGGGAAGCCGACCGTGGTGCTTTGCGACTGCGACGAACCCCGCGAGACAAGTTTGGGTTGAATACCCCGATTCCCGAAGAACGAAATATGCGGCGAATGCACCGAGTGGCGAGTGATACCGATTCTGTGGCGGGGGATTCCGTTGACTATCGTCGATGTACTGCTGAAACCACGTCGTCGCCTTTCCAAAGTCGTGGACAAGTGCGAGTTTTTTGACCACATCTACGAGCGACTCCCCGCTCGGTGTCGCCGCCTCCTCGGGAACTATCCACTCAACCCGATCTCGAACGTCGTGCAAATGATGAAGGAGATGAACCGCCGAGTGCCCGTCCCCTGCTGGATGCGAGTTCCGAACCTCTACGTCGGGAGCCATATTAGACGAACATCACCGTCTTTTCACCGACGACAGCCGTCTCGGGGTCTCGAACCGTCAGGGGCCCAGCGTCGGGATTGTAGGCGTAGCTGGTGAACCCAGTCGTCGTTCGTCCGCCCGAATCAGCGGTCATGAACGCTGGCGACTCCTCAACTTGGCATCGTGTCTCCGTCTCGGGGACCACTCGATCGACAGCGTTCGGAACCGCCGAATCGACCGATACGAGACCATCCGTGGGGCCAACTTCGACAGCTTCGATACCGTGATACTCAAGTTCAGCGAGATGTTCCGAGAGGCCCAAACTCGGGACGTAATGTGACCGACCGTCCTCCAACATCGTCGCTAACTCCTCGAAGCGATCGCCGTTCTCGAGCCAGACGTACAGCCGATAAGCTGGGTCGACGAGTACTTCGTAGTTGTGCTGCTGGCGAAGCTTTGTCGGATCGGGAAGTTTCACGCTCAGCTTCCCGCGTGAGTTCAACGACTGCATCGCCTCATTGGCCGTCGAAAGCGTGTTCATCGGCATGTTCACGGTTCGAAGCGGTTCGACGGGTTCGACTGCAACCGCCGATTTTTCGGGTGCAAACAGATCGTAGTAGTCGTCCCGTCCGATGCCGAGAACGGCGGCGAGCAAGCCCGCGACCGTGGTTCGTGGGATGACGCGATAGGTTTGCTTGACGATATTCCCCTCGATACGGCGGAAGTGCCCCCATGGTCCACGAACCGTAACCGAGAGGCATCGCGGCGGAACATTATCACTATCGCTGTCCGAGGGGAGGTTGTCCCACGCGGAGAGTGTTTCCTGTGTCACGGTCAGGGGAGCGTCGCTAGGTGTTCTTCGTACACGTCCACGACGCGGACTGATTCCGCACCGAGTGCGTCTTCGAGTGCTTCGTAAAGGAGTTCGGCGTCGCCGACTTCGTCGCCATACGAGATGGGGAGTACATCGCTTACGACAACGTGGACGCTCTCGATACGGTTCGCGTTCGTTTCGAGACGACTGACGAGTGAATCGACCGAGAGGGTGAGGTCACGGACGTTCCGAAGTTCGTCGTCCGGTTTTGTCCGGTCGCTGTCGAGTTCGAGGTCTTTGTCGAGACCACCAAGATGGAAACTGTCAGTGTCGTACTCCACGCGTATGTAGAGCCGCGGTTCCTGTCCGACCTTACTTCGGCTGATGGTCTGGTTCTTGATTGCACGCCAGCAGAGCGTATCGAGTCGCTCCACGTCCTCAGTCGTGAGATTTGTATCCTCGGCACCGTGTTCGTCCACGAGACCGTGGAACCGAATGAGACCGTACTGGATGCGGTGGTCGTCCAAGTCGAAACCTCCCTGTGCCTTCTCGTCCTGTGTTGCGATGACACTCGTGAGGCTGTCGTACTCCTCGTTCTCGTTGACGGCGTGCATCGACTTTCCGGGCGAGAACTGGACTGGTCCGGTGAAGTGGTTGGGGAGGTGTTGTGCGTACTTGTCGTCGGTATCGACGCTCATAGTTGCGCCGAAATATCGAACGTCGGAACTATTGGCAAGGAACTCCCCGAACACTTCATCGGCAAGGTTTTCGTCAGGTGTCTCGTCCAAATCGACCTCTTTCAGTCGGTCTTCGAGAAGGTCTTCACGTGTCGCCTGCTGACCATCCTCGTGGACATTTCGGATGTACACGCCGTGGCCGTCATCATCCAGTTGGTCGCGGAGGTAGCGTTTCAGGCGGACGTCGGTGACGATTGCCTGTCGCGTCTGTGGATCGATTCGTGGCCGATTCGCGCCACTCAGCGGGTTGCCGTTTGGATTTGCGTCCACGGCGTCATACAGGAAGACGATTTCGGAGCGGTTCTCGACAGTAGTGGTTTCGTTCGTCATTGGTCTACTTGGGAAGTTTCGGCAGGTTGTTCGTCCGTGTCGTTCGAGCGGATTTTTCGGTCGTTCATGCCGTAGGTGACGCCGAGCGCGTAGTAGAATCGGAGGTCGTCAGTATCGATACTCCAGTCGTCAGGATCAGGTCGGATGATTTTCTCCCGGAGTCGATCAGCGATGTAGTCGAATTTCATGCCGGGGTAGCTCATTCCGCCCTTCTTCTCTTGGCGGGTGTACGTCACAGCCTTCTCGATGGCATCCTCCGCGATTTTCTTAACCCGATTTCGCGTGACCGATTTCACTGGGAACTGGTCGACGAGCGTCGTGGAACGCCCCTGTTCGTACTCCTGATAGTCGCCGACCGCGCCGACGAGCGCGCCAAGGAGAAATGAGGCACATCGCTCATCATTCTTGGCAAGTGCTGGTGTATCTTCGATAAACGATTCGAGTTTCGTTGCTCCGGCAAATCCGCCGTCCGGAACGGGTTTCTCTTGTCTCGATTGCATAGGTCGTGATTCGTAAGTTGGTGGGTTCGTAATCGGTCGCAATGCCTTGTTCGCGTCTCTCACAGTGAGGAAATCGTGGTCGGCGCGTGCGAGCGCACAGAGTTGGGCGTACTGGCTGGGGACGAGAAACACGGGGAAGCCGTTCTCGTCGTCCCTACTGTCCTCAATGATACGCTCGACGTATCGCTCCAACAGCGACGAAATCGGAATCGCCTCGCCGGAGAGAATCGCAACGAGTGCCCGAATCCGGAAGTCGTCCGCACTTGCATCCGTGTCGTCGTCACCCGACGGGAGCGTTTGATACAGATACGATCCCGAGGCGACCGACCCGAGGATGTTCTCTCCGTTAAGGAGCTGCCAGTTTTCGTGATTCGGAAGTGCGCCCGTTCGTTTGTGCCCTTCACGAAATGCCGTGGTTTGGACGACCTGCGCATGCGCGAACGCAAGGTTAGCAGGATACTGAATCAACCCGTTCATCGTCTCGCCGAACACGTCGTACCGTGACATCTGGTGAGGCATCACTGCCGACACGTAGAATCGCAGTCCGTTAGCATCCGCGTCATCACCGAATCGCTCCTTTTGATGCAGGTACGCATTCTCGATGGGGGTGAGCTGTTCGGACGAATCGCTCTCCGATACGATGCTGTACAGCAGTCGGTACAGCAGATGGGTCTCCTCAGGCTCCGGAACGCCGAAAAAGTATGGCAGGTAGTAAACGTTCGTGTTGAATGTTCGGTACGTACACGCATCAACGAACGTCTCCGCGTTCATCAGCGTGACCGCCGCATCCTCCGAAATCGGATGCGTTCGCCATGCCTCGTCCGGATCGAATCCGGGGAACTTTTCGAGTTGTTTGCCAAGGAAGTAGTTCAGTGGGTCTTCTGCCGTTCCAACGGTTCGCGTTCGAGCGCCGGTTACGAGATCAATCGCTTCGCCCGACGAGTCCGACGCCTGTCCCTTCGAAACCAATTTCGACAATTTTCGGCGGCGCATCGCGGCCATGAGCACGTCGAGGTTGCCATCACTAGGCCAATGGTACTCCCCATCCGGTTCGGTTTTCACCTTCACCGTCAGAAGTGCCGAAGTCGAGCCTTTGAGTTGCGTGGTAACGCTCTCTTCGATAGTTTTGAGAACGGATTCGTCCTCGCCGAGGTCGGAGAGTGCGTTGATAATCCAGCCGTCTTTATGATCGTCTGCAACTGACTGGACTACGTCGTCCTTCGGCCATTTCGTCAGTCGTTCCTTCGCGTAGCGAGCGAGCTTTTCAGGATCGCTGTTTTTGCCCGCCTGATGAGTGATACTGTGGTCGATACCACGAGCAGCCGGATACTTGCAGTGTGCAACTTTTGGAATCCGTTCCTTGGTGTACCTCGTAATCCACACGGGACCACGTCGGTCGCCGGTCTCCAATCGTGGTTTGTCGCCCGAAACGTCGGCGCGAACGACAACGAGGCTGTCGTCTTGGTCCACGAAACCGTTAGCGGCATCCGGGGTAAGATAGGAGGCGTACGCCCCACCACCTGCGGTCGCAAGGGTGTAGAGCTTACCGTATAGGTACTGGATGTCTCGGAGAGACGAAATCGGCTTGTCGGGGAGTTCCTCTGCAAGTTTGTCTGCGGGATACTGCTGTTCGAACTCCTCAGGCGAAAGCATTCTCTCCCTCCAGTTCGCTTCTGTCCGGCGTTGTCTTCTCGACGATGTTCACGAACCCGAATCCGAGGCCATTTCGACCACCGATACCGGTATTGAGTGCCAGATTGAGATGGTGTCTATGCGTATCATTACGCACACGATAATCGAGTCTCCATTTGCTCACGACCATTTTGATTTCCGTTCCGGTCGTGACCGTCACCGGAAGTGCATACGTCTTGAGAAAGTCGTGTCCCTCGAACAGCGGTTCATCGACCTCCGCAGGCCCTGGACGATATTCCGGGGCAAAGCGGTCGTGTTTCTCTTGGAGATTATCGACGATGGCGTCGCGGAACGGTTCGATAGTGTGTTCGGGTTGCCAGTACGTTGGTGTTCCTTCGTGGCCTGTGCCGTCGATACCATACTCGTCGCGATGGTGGTCATACAGCCGGACGACAACACCAGTCGCAGTTTCGATAACACCTCGCGTTCCAGGTTCACCAACATCGACATCGAGGGCTCGCAAGGCGTCAATCTCGAATGGTCGATTGCCGATATTGAACTCCCGATCATCACGGAAGTTTTCTGCAATGGTGGCGAGAAGACCTTCGCGGGGTGAGGCGAGAAGGAATTGGCGCTCGTCGCCGGCCTTCATTGACCCCCACGGGAAGATGTTCGAGTACGAGAGTCCAAGTGACGTGCCATTCCCGTGTTCGTCATCGAATTTGGTTCCTTGGAGCGCACGCCATATCCGACCACGAACTTTATGATGGAAGTTTGTATCTGGTGCAGCGTCGGCTTGTGCGACCAAGTCAACTAACAAACGCATCCTCACACATCACCTCCTGTAAAATCAATACAGTTTTCATCTCTACAGATTACTCTTGTTATTGTATGTATATATGTTTTTATCATGGTCTGACATAGAATCTGATCAAAAGATGGGCCAGTCGCAACAGCTCCTACCGTTGGCTTCCTACCAGGGGCTTCAACCCGTGTGATTCTACTGGATGATCTGAAATCTTGATAAGGTGATTCCTACTAATTCGGCATTCTACAAGGTACCAAATAAGAATATATTTCTTTAAGACAACCATCGACCTCCTAGGGGAAGAGGGGTTATTGGGGGTCGACGGAAACAACCAAGTGTGAACAGTGAGAAGAGCCGGTGAGTGTCCAGAATTGGGCATGGTTACAGACGAACCGTCCTAGGGTTGAAGCTTCGCCCGGTTCGTTCTCGCACCCCGGCAGTCGGCAGGTTACAGACGAACCGTCCTAGGGTTGAAGCTGGAACCGCCCTTGTGGCACAGCAGCAAGCCGATGAGTTACAGACGAACCGTCCTAGGGTTGAAGCGATGGGTATCTTCACATCGACTACAACGCAACCGAGTTACAGACGAACCGTCCTAGGGTTGAAGCCTGTTTTTCGAGGCGGACAGAGGTTATCTCTGCCAGTTACAGACGAACCGTCCTAGGGTTGAAGCTGTCATTATTCGGTCCTCCATGTGCTCGTGAATCGCGTTACAGACGAACCGTCCTAGGGTTGAAGCCTATTTGGTAATGAGTTAGGGACGAATAGAGGACTTGTTACAGACGAACCGTCCTAGGGTTGAAGCCTGCCGTGTGTCGGCCACTGCCTGCAAAACGCCCGTTACAGACGAACCGTCCTAGGGTTGAAGCACCGACCACTCGTTACGTCCCTCCCATCTCGCCCAGCGTTACAGACGAACCGTCCTAGGGTTGAAGCGAATTCATCGCACTGGTGGCGTTTGGAATTTACGCCAGTTACAGACGAACCGTCCTAGGGTTGAAGCATCGCGTGATGGAACGCTCGGCCATCTCTTCCATCACTCGATAGCCATCGTTCTTGTACGCACAACCGTAGTGGGTCGCGAGCTCTCGATATCCGAGTCGTGCAACCATCACGTCATTCGTCTTGGCGACGTTCTTCGCGTGTTTGAGCACATCGAGGTACTTGTTCTCGACTTGCTGACTCTCAGCGCGCTTCTCGCGGAAGTTGACGAGCTCAGTGTTCTGTTCCGAGCGCTGGACTGTCTCAAAGAGCTGACGGCCTGCATTCGAGCTACACAAATCGAGAAGTCACTGGCTATTCAAGACGGCTCTCGCACGTTGGACATAGGTGTTCTTCGACCAACTTCGTGCCGTACTCATCTCATCGAGTAATGACTCCGCGTCAGCTGGTGATACAATCTCGTTTCGCACAAGCGCAACGAGCAGCATCGGCGTGGTCACAAGCCGAGTATCAACGAGTGACGCATGGATGAGGGCAAGCCGATTGAACTCGTCACACAGAAATTGCGTCGCGTTGAGTTCGTTCGTGAGTGTCACGGCGGCGTTCTCGCTCCTGTTGGGGAAAATCGTCAGGGAAACGATAGTCTTTAAATACTGTTTGAGTTCGTCTCTTATACCGAATTTTTGTGATACTGGTCTCCGAAGGTGCCTCGATATATGTAGCAAAGCGTGCTTTGCTTTGAGCAGATATTACAGGAATATTCACCTGCCAATTTCCGGGGAAGTATCTATCTTTAGCAAACTTCTTCTTGGGATTGTAAGTAAACCCGTCATCACCATAGATGGAGAGATCACTCCAAGGATGAATCGATAAGTCATATTTTGATAAATTAGTCAGCTCCATTGCAAGGAAGTACCCTTTAAATTCTTTTGGTCTCCGTATCTTTGCTTGGGAAGTCTTGATATACTCATAACCGAGAAGTTTTGCCCGGAACAGATCACATTCGTCAACAATATTGAGGCTGCTTGAAGGTTTGTGGTCTGTAGGAACAGTAGGAGTATTTTCTTCTATCTGGATGGTCTCCTCTCTCCGATCGTCTACGTAGGACTCAACTAATTCTTCGGCAGACATTTCAACAACGAGTTCAGAAAGCGTATCTCCATTAACTAATTTGATATTGAATTCTTGGGCAAGTGAACGGGCTTGGTTTGTAAATCTGCTAGTAGTAATTACTATGACTTCATCCACACTATCCCTTTGCTTAAGAGATGCATATTTTTGTAACTCAGGTCCTGAAACCGAACTATCGGTACCATATCGTTTTGTCTGAATTAGTGTTTTCTTGGGATATGGAAATGACTTCGTTGCGATAATATCGATTCCTTTGTCTCCAGATTGGGATGTTACTTCAGTTTCCCAACCACGAAAAGACCAAAGGTCGGAGACGAATTCTTCAAATTCGTATCCATTTAGTTGCTGAAGAAGAGGTAGAATCTGATCAGTAGTGATGTTTGATTCTTTGCCGGTCTTCATAATCTGACTAAGTTAGAGAACAAGCATAAATTGTTGTGGTATTCATATGATATTTATATACTATGTCTGTCATTTGCATATACCGCTAGGGCTAGCAGTACCGACACCCTCGAACGATTATTCTTCCTCTCGAATCCACCAGATAACCACCCGTGGACTCAACTTCCCTCGTTCTAACTTACCATGTTCATGCAACTCTTTGAGCCGCCGATGCACTGGCCATCGCTCCATCGCGACCGTATCTCCAACCCACCGAACGGTCACTGCCGGAAACTCTGTTTACCTCAACCACCCTGAGTCTCTTCTCAATTCTTATATCCAAAACTGCATTTATTCAATACTGTTCTGGGATTTCCAGAAGGTCTGACATAGATTTATCTGTTCATCAATTAATTCAATAATCGAATGAAGCAGACACGACGAAGCGTCCTTGGCGCAATCGGAGCCGTAGCAACAGTCGGAGTCGGCGCAACGCAAGTTCTTGGTGCAGACTCTAATGTTCCACTCCTTCTTGATCCATATCCGGGTGAAGAGTACCTGCTCGTCAAAAACACAACAGACTCGCCATTCAGCCTTGACGGGCACTATGTTGACTTTGAGTATGTAAACGACGGTGAAGATCAACGGTATTCGATTCCCTCCGGCTATACGATTCCTGCTGGTGGTACAATCAAAATTGCAACCGGGGCGGGAGAGGTCCCTGAAGGCGCTATTGACATGGACCAGCCCGATTATGAGATGAACAACTCCGAAGCCGACGTATACGCGATCCTTGACGCTGACAAAAACGTCGTTGCTCGTAGTGACCAAGAGAAATACCGGGCATCGATCGATCCAAGCGAAGAAACAACGACCGACGAGACGACTACTGAAGAGGAAGATACCACCGACGACTCCGACGACAGCGAGTCGAGCGATAGCTCCTCGGACGATACTCAGTCAGACGATGATACCGACTCTGACGAGAGCGAAAGCTCGGAAAGTGATGACTCCGAAGAGTCCGAGTCGGACGACTCGTCCAGCGAAGAGGATTCACAAGACGACTGCTGAGACAGCCAGTCGATACCCCTATTTTCATGACCAACAGATCACGGCGACGGTTTCTCACATCAGCATTGGCCACGATGAGTCTCGGTATGCTTGCCGGGTGTTCAGATATCCTCGGGTCTACCGAAACTAACACGTCCAAAACGTCCTCGAGAACGCCAGACTCGACGACAGCAGTAACAGAAACGATTGCAACGACCGTTGAAACAGTGACTGCCACAAAACAGTCCACCAGTGAGTCATCAGAGGATACCTCGGCAGAACCATCCTCGAAAACGACACGGCAGGACGAAACAACAACATCAGAATCATCTTCGACGTCGAACTCACAAGCGACAGAACGAAAGACATCGACTGAATCAACAAAGTCAACAGTCACTGCCGATGTCCCCGTGAAGACACCGACAACAACGTCGGAAGATACGATGTCCGTCGAGAGTGCATTGGAGTGGTTGATCAGCAGCCTCCAATCAGAAGGTGTCAATGCCTCTAACCCGACTACGTGGCGTGATATTGCGAAAATCATCCATACGACCGACGAGACAACCCTTCTGGATGGATTGGCCGGAGAAATCGGAACTGTGGCTGGCCATTGGGTCCAATTCACCACCAAAGTCGAGGACCCACCATCCGAACTCCGAGTCACGCTGCAAGACGAGGATGGTGACGATATCGGGGGCTATTCGGTGATGACCAAAGATGCGGAGGCCGTGTTAGATGGGTTCATGACCACCGATGAGTTCTCTCGCCGAATCGTCTCGACAATTCGATTCTCACCCGATGTCCCAACAACCATGACAACGCGGGCTCCCTCGACCACTACGACCACGACTACCACAACGACAACACCGCCGGAATCAACAACAACGTCGTCGCAAACGACTCGTGAGCGTCCAACGACCACAACAGAGAGCCGATTCACAACAACACGCCGGACATCCTCATCGACAACCACTACTAAGACAGAAACGAGCAAATCGACAACGACTGCAACGGCCAGGGAAGCACACACGACCGAGTCATCCAGATAGTCAATATCAGCGATAAACTAGTCAGTACGACTCTACTTGAGGAGCTTTTTCACCGTTGATCGCACCTTCGACTCTGCTCTGCGTTTCGCATACTGCTTTGGGTTCTTGACCTTCCGTGCGGTTCCAGACGCCTTCTAGACGCCTGTTTTCTTTCGAACCTTCCGCTTTACTTTCCCTGTCGTCTTTCGTTTGGCGTATTTTTTCGGGTCTTTGGCTGCTCTCACGATCTTCTCGGCTTTCGATTTCTTACGACGGGTGCGAAATGGACCGATTTTCATTCCCATTCTAATTGTTTTCATACTCGATAAAGATTACTCTCGTTACATTACGAAGAGAACCGACGTGTATGCGTGAATCATTCAAGCCGTATTTTACCGCTGTACAGTGACGATGTAATGTGTGTTCCTCTGAATTATCGGCGTCTATTCTGGGCTATTTTGCCATTGCTCTTTTGTAGTATTATACCGTCTGGATGCTTGTATGGCTAATTTGGTTGTCAAAGCAGCAGTGAAAGACCAGCTCGAAGGACAAAATGTAGCCAGCGACTTCTACGATGCACTCAACGAGGAAGTTGAGACGGTTCTCGAGGACGCTGCTCGCCGAGCCGAAGAAAACGATCGCAAAACCGTCCAAGCGCGCGATTTGTAGCGTTCCATCGCCTCAAGCTAGCATCAACCTGTTTTTGTTCGTCGTTATAAAGAACTCATCTCGCTAGGGACTAACCGCTACTCCGCCCGAATCCAGATCATCCGACGCGCTTTGGGCTTTTTCTTGCGAATCTCCCCCTGTCGGCAAGCCCACTTAAAACTCGTACATAATCCAACGTGACCATCCAAGCTCGTCCGCGATCTCACTCGTTATAGAAGGTTCGAACGGTTTCATGACCGGAAGTGGATCTATAGTAGGACAATCTCTTTGCGCTCTCCTACGATCACCGGAATATCGGTCGTATATTCTTTCCCAGTAAACACGACCGTCACAGCTACATGATTTGGTAATTTCTTCACCACCATCCGAGCGACCGCGTTGCAAATTCGGCCGGACCATCAGCATTCCGTGCCGTCACAATCCGAACTTCGTCTGTTTCAGGAAGGTACTCAACATTCTTACTCTTGACCCGTTGCCGGACAGTCAGTGGCTTGCCGGTTGCCCGAATCCCAGGAAATGGCGAGCGTCTAGAGTGTCTTCCAGGATCCGAGGGCGCGACTCCAAGTCGTTACACTAGCGATCCAGCGTGCAGCGACCATCTTTTTCAAGATCTGTGCGGGGTAGGAGCCAAACGTTTCAATGGGTAAAACTGGTACACTATGTGCAACAGCGGATTCACCGATCGAAATTACAGTTCCTTTATCCGAATAATTCCACGTTTCGAGTGGTTTCCCGTCAATCGATCGCTCAATATTTTTGGCTACAGTATCAGCAGCTTGCCAAGCAGCTTGTGCAGTTGGCGGAATAACGCCATCCCCATTGTTGATGAGTCCTGCGTCGCCAATTACGAACACAGAGTCATCACTCGTTTTGAAGGTCGTGTCTGCCTGCACTCGATTGTGTTCTTTCGCGATCGAGACGGATTCCATTGTATCATGCCCTGTAATCCCTCCCGTCCAAATAAAGAGATCAAAGTTAACGGAATTTCCACTCGCAAACTTGATCTGATTTGTTTTTGCTTCGGTAATTGGATCATCAGTAAGGATATCAATGTTCGCCTGTTCTAATTCCCTCCGAACGGATCGCTGGAGGTCAGATGAATGACCCGGCATAATTGACTCCATTGCTTCAACGAGAGTGACCGAAATTGGGAGCCCTTCTTCATCAGCTAACGCGGCAATTTCACCTGCAGTTTGGATACCGGAGAGACCTGCACCACCAACAACGACGTGTGCTGGATTCTCTTCTGAAGCGGTATTCGCTTGATCTCTCAACTGATCGTGGATGGTTAGTGCATCATCAAGTGACTTTACTGTATGTGCATTATCCGACAGTCCGGAGATTCCATAATAGGCGGTCTGGCTCCCAAGAGCAATGAGAACGTAATCATATGATATCTCAGTGCCATCATCAAGACTGATAACTTGTTGATCAGTCTCGATAGTTTCGACCCGACCCCGGATGAAGTTCGTTGATGATTCCTTAATCTCATTGATCGGAATTGTAATTTCGTGTTTTGCATCTGGATTTCGAATTACTCTGTGTACCTCATGCAGCACTAAGTGATAATCATGGAGGTCAACCCATGTTATATTACAATCTCTATGCTGAAAACGCTGTTCTAAGCTTTGCACTGCACTTGTTCCCGCGTACCCTGCGCCTAGTACGACAATATCATGTCCCATACGGGATAATGGATTACAAATAATACTAAATATTCGATTAGTGCAAATATTACACTGCTAAATGGCCCAATATCATGTAAACTTTGCATGGGTTCGCCGTTGCAGAGGTTGATTAATATAGAGGATACATCGAGAAGTAAATCCTGCAGCAGCTAGCAGTCGAGAAGAGGAAACTGATTACCGGGAATTTTTACTCAAACCCGACATTAATGCTCTTGGTTTGGGTATACTCTTCTAAGGTTTCAAACGCAGTCTCACGACCGGTTCCAGATTGTTTGTACCCACCAAATGGCTGACCGGCTTGAAATTCATTGTAGGTGTTGATCCAGATATTACCCGCTTCGATATCGCGTGCTGTCCTATAGGCAGAATCCAAATCGTCCGTGATGATTCCTGCTGCCAGACCGAACTGCGTGTCATTCGCCAGTTCGATCATCGTATCATAAGAGGACCACCGAAACACTGCTTCGACGGGACCGAAGATTTCCTCTTGTGCAACCCTGCTTTCGTGGTCGAGATCTGAAATCACGGTTGGTGCGACAAAATTTCCATCAGTAAGCGCCTCATCATCAGGAGGCCCTCCACCAGTTAGAATTTCCGCATCCGCCTCCAGTGCCCATCCAATATATCGCATCGTTCTCTCCAACTCGGCCTGTGATACTTTTGGACCTAGTTCTGTTTCGTCTAGGAGTGGATCTCCAACTGTCAGACTCCCAACTTCCTCCATATATGCCGGGAGGAACTGGTCGTAAATATCCTCATGGATTAGCAACCGAGTCCCAGCACAGCAGCACTCTCCTGCGTTGAAAAATAACGCTTTAGTTGTGACTGTTACTGCTTTCTCTATATCAGCATCCGGGAATACGATTACAGGACTTTTTCCACCGAGCTCTAACGTAAGATCAGTGATCGTGTTCGCAGTGTTCTTCATCACTCCATGGCCGACTTCAGTTGATCCTGTAAAAGCGATTTTTCGCACATCGTCATGGCTTACAAGGGGTGCACCTGCTTCGGCACCATATCCGGTGATAAGGTTGACAACACCGGGCGGTAAAACATCTTCAGTTTCGCGGATGAATTCAATTATCGATAGAGGAGTCTGCTCAGCTGGCTTCAACACAATTGTATTCCCAGCGGCAAGAGCCGGTGCCAATTTCCAAGAAGCCATAAGCAATGGGAAATTCCAGGGAGTGATTTGTCCAACCACTCCATAGGGCTCTTTAATTGTCTGGATATGGTTATTACTATCTGTAGGAATTGTTTTTCCTTCCAAGAAACGGGCAGCACCAGCGAAGTATCGAAAGTGATCGATTACTAGATCAATATCGTCACGAGATTCAGTAATTGGTTTTCCATTATCAAGCGATTCAAGTTTTGCAAATTCCTTTTTTCGGGTCTCGATACGATCTGCGATTTCGGTTAATATTCGTTGCCGATCTGCTGTTGAATATGCAGCCCAACAATCATCATATGCTTTCCAGGCAGCATCAACCGCACGATCGATGTCAGCTTCGTTCCCGGCTTGCACTTCAGCAAGGACTTCTCCCGTTGTTGGGTCGCGTGTTTGGAGTGTCTGTCCGGAGGCACTGTCGACCCAGTTGCCTCCTATGTAGAGTTGAGCAGTATAGTACGGGAGGAGGTCGTTCGCGACCTCTCTGTGCCGTTGTTTGATGATCTGCTTTCGATTCGAAGATGTATTAGAATGTGTTGACATTGCTCGAAGTGCTATTCACTATATCTTTGATGGTTCTACATAACTATTTGGTGCGGTTGTGGGAGGCGTTAAGATTGATAACTACTATTTCTTGCATTATGTTTGCCCTTCTCTGATCCACCCGTACCTATCTCAATAGAGGCCGACACGGAAAACAAGGTTCAATCCGATAGGTTAGAATTCGATCTAAATTTAGTCATTTGCCCCACCATCTGTGGCGACTACCCGTTCTGTCTCATCGTCGAGATCTTCTTCACGGTCCTCTGTTTCCCCGTCGTTGTTTTTTACGAACTTTTCCCCTTCTTCTGTTTCGTGGAGAATTTGCTCGAGTACTTCCGTATCATTGCGGAATTTGTGTATCTCTGGTAGGGAACTCGAATCAAACTGTGCGATTAAATCGCCATGTTTCTTGAAAAATTCGTGTTTCCAAGTTTCGCTTTTCTCGTGCTTTCGGAAGCGAGCGATAAACTGCCAGTGATGATAATCATCTGCATTGAAGAACATTAAGACGTGGGGGTCATTCATCAAATCGTCATAGCATTCTTCCCACCGATCCTCAAAGTTAGGATAATGAAATGCAATTTGGAAAAGATGGTACTCAAAAAAGCTCTCATTTAATAGGGAAACTTGTCGAAACACGTCCTTGTCGCTCAAGTCACGAAGAATATCGTTTACACGATTATGCGACAGCGAGATCCCGTACTCATCCTCTAATCGTTCCTTTAGTACTCGCACCGAAGCAGTTGGATGCTCGATACGGGCCTTCAGAATAGCGATATCCCGAGCAGAAATATCGTCGATCTCATCGATGGCAGAAGGCATGGTCTTATTGAGTCTATGGGGTTTCCAGATTAAAGGTCTTTTCACTTTTTGAGTTTGTTTGGCCTTCTCTGACGGGGTTTCTACGTTATTCCGGGTTGTATTCTTGAAACAACGTGTGGAAATTCCCGGGCCAAAAATGATCAGTGGCTATCTGATGGCAAGGACTGCCATTGGGAGGCCGAGAGCCAACGATCTCTATTCGAGAGCGATATTGAGCGTCTTTGTCTGTGTGTAGTGTTCTATGGCTTCAAATGCAGTCTCGCGACCGATACCAGATTGTTTGTACCCTCCAAACGGTTGTCCAGCAGGGAATTCGTTATAGGTATTCACCCAGATATTACCAGCTTCGATGTCTTCTGCAGCTCTATAGGCCTGGTTCAAATCATTGGTGATCACACCTGCCGCAAGTCCATAGTCAACATCGTTAGCCAGCTCAATCATCTCGTCATACGACGACCACTCGAAGACTGTTTCGACGGGGCCGAAAATTTCCTCTTGAACGGGACGGCTCTCGTGATCAATGTTCGTGAGTACAGTTGGTGAAACGAAACACCCATCACTGAGTGCCTCATCATCGGGTGCATCCCCGCCCGTTGCGATGTCTGCTCCGGTCTTGCGTGCCTCTTTGATGTAATCTAGTGTCCGATTGACCTGGTCCCGGGTGACCTTGGGGCCAAGAGTCGTTTCCTCAAGGAGGGGATCTCCCATGGTTAAATTCTCCACCTCTTGGACGAACGCATCAAGGAATTCGCTTCTGACATCCTCATGGACGAGAAGTCGTGTTCCCGCACAACAACACTCTCCGGTATTGTGGAACATCCCGATTCGGGCGACCTGGGCTGCCTTTTCGATGTCTGCATCCGGAAACACAACTACAGGACTCTTGCCACCCAGTTCTAGGGTGACATCCGTGATATTCTCTGCAGCGTTCTTCATCACACCACGACCGACCTCTGTCGATCCGGTGAATGCGAGTTTGTAAATACCATCGTGACGCGACAGTGGTTCACCTGCTTCGGAACCGAAGCCAGTAACCACGTTAACGACACCATCGGGAAGAATATCGTCAATTTCACGCATGAGTTCTAAGACCGAGAGTGGTGTCTGCTCAGCGGGCTTTAGAACAACAGCGTTCCCAGCCGCGAGGGAGGGTGCCAACTTCCATGCGGCCATCAGTAGCGGGAAGTTCCAGGGAATGATCTGCCCAACCACTCCATATGGTTCCCGAAGCGTCTGGATCTGATGATCACCGTCACAGGGAATCGTTTTTCCACTGTTTATTCGTGCGGCTCCTCCGAAATATCGGAAGTGATCGATAACGAGATCGAGATCAATTCGAGCCTCTGAAATCGGTTTCCCGTTGTCAAGTGATTCGATCGTCGCGAAGTCTTCTTTCCGGGCTTCGATCCTATCTGCAATTTTACTGAGAACTTGCTGACGATCTGCCGCCGAGTATGCAGACCAGCATGTTTCGTAGGCTTCCCAAGCGGCATTGACTGCATTATCGATATCAGCCGCGTTGCCAGCCTGCACTTCTGCGAGAACCTCGCCCGTTGTTGGATCGTGAGTTTGGAGCATTTGATCGGATTCACTATCGATCCATTCGCCTCCGATGTAGAGTTGGCCTGGTTGAGATGGGATTTGATTTTCTGCTGCCTCGTTATGACGCTGTTTAATTGCTGTTTTCGTGTCGGTTGATCGTTGAGAGTCGGTCGACATTACGACAGTTATTCTGTAGACATCATTAATAACAATTTCTGTTCGGTAGTTACATATAAATCTGATATCGGCCTATAGCCATTACAATACACACTAATTCTGCCCTAGTCCGGTAAATATTTATAATATAATGATAGACAATGACGTGCAATGCGAGCTGTAGTACTCGAGGAATTCCAAGAACCGCTGCAAGTACAGGACGTCGAACGACCAGAGCCAGAGTCACATGGTATTGTCGCAGAAGTCAACGGCTGTGGTGTGTGCCGAAGTGACTGGCATTGTTGGCAAGGAGATTGGGATTGGTTCGGCTACCGGCCAGATCCGCCACACATTCTCGGCCACGAGCCTTGTGGCACAGTCGTAGCCGTGGGCGAAGATGTCGAGAGCGTCTCAGAAGGGGACCACATCGCAATTCCCTTCAATTTCGCCTGCGGGAAATGTGACCTTTGTCGGAATGGGCACGAGAACATCTGTGAGAATCACGTTGGGCTTGGCTTCATGAACGAAGCCCCTGGTGCATTCGCCGAAGAGGTTCACGTACCACACGCGGATATCAACGCTGTTCCGCTCCCAGGCAGCATTCATCCTGACACAGCTGCAGGAATCGGTTGCCGATTTATGACGTCGTATCACGCGATGGCGCATCGTGGTGATGTTGGCAATGGCGAAGACGTCGTTGTTCACGGCCTTGGTGGCATCGGACTTTCTGCCGTTCACATCGCGAACGCGCTCGGTGCGAACGTTATCGGAGTCGACCTCTTCGATGAGAAACTCGACAAAGCAGAAAGCCTCGGCGCCGTTGAAACTGTAAATGCAAGTGAGGTTGACGACGCTGCAAAGGAGGTTCAAGATATCACGAACGGCGGTGCTGATTGCTCAGTCGATGCACTGGGAATCGAGACGACATGCCTAAATGCTGTGAATTCTCTCAAAAAAGGTGGTCGCCATGTCCAAGTTGGACTCACGACCTCCGAGGAAGCGGGCCAAGTGCCGCTGCCAACCGACGAATTCGTAGCCAAAGAGATCGATTTCCGTGGCTCGCTTGGTCTCCAACCATCACGGTACTCCGAGATGTTGGATATGATCAAGACGGGGAAGCTTGACCCGACCGAACTCGTGTCGGAAACCATCTCGATCGATGAAGTTCCGGATAAGCTTGCGGCAATGAGCGACTACGATACGATGGGAATCCCCGTCTGCAGTGACTTCAGCTAGATATTTATCTAGCTAACAATTTTTATCGTGTAGAAGAACGGGAGAGATATCTATGCCATATTCACTGAGAGCTATCGGAATCACTAGGCACTCAGTAAGTAGGGTCAATTATCCGGTCTTTTGCCAGTGAGGTGAAGACGTAAGCCGAGGGAGTGCCGTGGTTAGCTCCATTGGAACTGCCGAACGAACCACTGCTTCAGCCCTTTTTATCCATGGTACGCTAAGTGACGGTCTCGGATATCCCCGACCAGCGACCACCACGGGAAAGAAGGCACTATCACGGACGTCTTGCAGGACACTCTCGGAGACGAAACTGGGCGAGAATTAGACTCCTACAGCTATCGCATTGAAACCGATGGTGAGGGAATCGATGTCTGGTTTCGGCATCGCGACTTGGTGCCAGTATCTCAGTAACCAATTACCGATACGCCACTGCAATGGCCGATAACGAACGCAAACCCACGTGGCCACAGATCCGAGATGCACTCGGAGTCGACGAAGATCGCCTTTGCAGTGCGTGGCTCACGGGAAGTTTTGTGAACCCGACGAAGAAAGTCACACGAGAGAGCGATGTCGATGTTGTCCTCGCATTCGAGAGCTTCGATGCTATGGACGACTTCGAATATGATGGGTGCTATCCGGAGATAATCGAGGTCGGAGGCATCACTCGAGAGTGATTATGATGGTGAAAGCGGCATACAGGTACCAGAAATGGATCGGTCGGCTGGTCTTGGACAAAGACTAAATTGAGGTCTTCAGCTACAATCACGAGAAGACCGGGTTACTATGGATCGCGTTATTCTTCATTTTCACGAGGATCCAGGACAAACTCATACAGACCCCGAGTATACCGACGGATCCAGCCTGCATTAGTCAACTCCCGCAGATAGAACTCCACATTCCCCTTCGTAATGCCCGTATCCTCGTGAATCGATCGCGGAGTATGACGACCCCATGGCTGATCGGTACCACGACTCTCTTTGAAGGCTTTCAACACCCTTTCCCCATCACCAGTCGGTTCAAAGTTCTCATTCACTGTTCCTCTGGACATGATTTCAACCCAATCTCATAGTAAGTCTCGCTACGATATCTACTTTCCTTCCCATTCAGGAAATTCACTATGAACTACAAATCTTTATTATGGTAGTAATCGTACATGTATCTGAGGGGCAGACGAGGACTTGGTCTTCTACTACCCTACAAATAACAAATAAATCGGGAGGCGGGCAGACCTGTGAAGGTTCTGTGCTGATGAATGATTTACGGGTGGAACCATTCCCGTAGGAGCTACACCGCAATGTGGTCACTGGCACTGACAGGCGGGCGGCAACCACAAGCCGGTGAAATGGGAGTCCCCTGGCGGCATCCATTGAGAGAAAACCACTGGTAGCAATCGTGTACTGTCTATTCAGGACATCATTTGCGTACCCTCGCCACGGATTTACGGCGGGGTGGGGCCAACAATGGCGACCGAAAAACAACAACCGATAAGCGGGAATGAGAGAAGAGAACTGGATTCGAAAAAAGAACAGTCGTATAACTGGATGCTAATCAGTGCAAAATGGGCGGTGATCTGTTTTGCCGCCTTAGTTCACGGTGCGTTAGGAATGGCTATGTTCGCTGCATTCGCGCCAACTCTCGGATTTGCCCTCGCAAGTGGTGGAACCATCCTATACTTGTGGCAGCTAAAAGAGCCACCGCTGCAAACGCTCGGAAATTCATTCTACATTGGAGCATTTCTGTTCGTTGCTGCTGCGATCGGCCTCTCTCTCAGTGCATTCACTGCAGGTCCGGCAGGTGCACTCGCTGGGATGTTTGGATTGGTTCTGTTTGGTTTCGGGGGTCTTGTCCTTGCGGTCGGGGCTTTCGGTGCCGGAAAGCTAACACTCAGGCTGGCAGCTCGTCGTGAGAACAGAAAACAACCGTCTGGATAAGAACTCAGCTTTCAGACCTTGCTGTACAATTTGCATACCCCCGTCGCGGCTTCAAGATGGGGAAAGAGGACAAGGATAACAATGACCAAAATGAATCGTCGTGTCTTCATGCACTCCGTCGGTCTCGGTGCTGTTGGACTGAGTGTTGCTGGTACTGCTAATGCCTGCAAGCACAAGCATGGCAAGAAGGAGAAGAAGCGAGCGAGCAAACACAACTTGGCACCACACACGAAAATCATCGGCGACTCGTGGCGGCCAATCGAATCGTTTGGGACAACTGAGTACGCCATCACTGGCGAGGTCAAATGGACGGGTCAGTTTCCTGCCGAGATGTTCATTACCGCAACGTTCTACGATAAGCGGGAAACTGTGTTATCGTCAGATGGAATTGACTCTTTGTCACTCACACCTGGTGAAACTGGGGGGTTCCAAATCGATTATCTCAACGAAAATCCGAAGGAAGTAGCCGACTACAAATTAGCGACGGAAGTGTTCCGTCAATAAGATTGTAGGAGATCGGTGTGGATTTTCCTAGATTGATTTTCCGGAGAAATCGGAACCGTAGCTGGACCTCGGGTTCTTTCTACCAACCTAATCAGTACGTTTACACGACAGTGGGGAGACTCTATAAGGACTGATCTGTACGGTTTCTGATCCTGCCGAGACGGCACAGAAACGCGCACAGGCCGAACAATTTGCCTTCGACGTCGATGCCCCCGGACTCATCGAAGTGACCAACGAGAGTCACGAGAACCCCGAAGATCACCAGTACATCGTCTCCATCGACGACGTGACGCACGAACTGATGGCCTGCACGTGCCCGCATCACGCCCACCGCAACGCATACTGCAAACATATGGCCGCCGTCGAAAACGCAACCGAAGAGGGAACGCTTGACGCCTTCCCGTCCGAGGACGAAGACGAACCCGACAACTGTGACTGCGACGGCCTTAACGGGTTCCCGTGCTGGCCATGCGTGCGAACGGGACGGAAAGAACTGCCGAACTAACCACCGCTTCAGCTGTTTTTATCCATGGCACGCCAATTGACGTTCTCGGATATCACCGACCAGCGAATGCTTACGATGTGTATGGAGACAGCATCGACAAATGCGACGTAACTCCGACGACAAAGACAGTACTACTTGATGTCATCCAATACTGACAGTGCGTGACTGGGGTCATCCACTACGCGTTACAAATCTTGGGAGACCAACGCCAACAACAAGCAGTACGAAAAACGAGATCATGAAGGCCGTATCTTCAGCGATGCCGTTTGATTCCAGTAAGAATTCGACTACGTACGCTGCAGGGAGGGCTACGACAACAAAGGCGATCGTTATCCAATTTTCACGGCTTACCATCGATATTTTTGGATAAACCTTCCATTCAGAAATAATTTGTGTGTAGTAACGATCACGCCGCAGAGCTGTTTATTGCCGATTCTACTCAAAGCAATTGCGGAGTGATAAGGTTGCCACAAAACTGCCTGGCAGTACTACGAATTCGGCGACGCAGATCACGGCACAACGTTCACCCGATGGACGGATACACTCGACACCTCACAGTACTGCAAACGGTTCACTTCGCCGAACTGGTGGGTAATTTGCGAGGAGAGCAATGGACAATCTCCGCGATAGAGAATTAGACACGAGGAAGATTATTGCGAAGTATTGCTTCTTGTTCGAGCCATTTCTATTGTGTTTGCATCGGAATTCAGATGGAGTTTGGTTAGTAGTCAATACTAACTTCAGACACCCACGGTGAAACTTCTCACCTACGATAGCCAACCAGAACTCGTTGAAAAGCCTTAGGAGAGATTTGAACTCTCGACCGACTCCTTACAAAGGAGTTGCTCTGCCAGCCTGAGCTACCAAGGCACTCCGATGTCACTACGCACCCAACAAAGACCTTCTCCTTTCCTTGTCTCTCGTTACCGTAATTGATTCCCAGTCTCCTGTCAACCAATATATCACGTAACTCGTTGCCACACAAGAACTTTAATCAATACAAATAATTATCAATCAATGTTTCAGCGTCCGGTACAGCATATTTTCTTTGATCTTGCATTCGGGGTCTATACTGCCATCCTTGCCCTCGTAGTTGTAGCACTCCTCACGAGCACTCACTATCTTTCGCGTATCTCACTCGCTACAGCCTGCTTCGGCTTTTTGCTTGGCGTTGCACTTGCAGTAGCTCGCGATAATCTTATTGAATTACTTGTTCGTACTCGTCTCTATCTCGCGGCTTCACTCGGACCGCTGTTGTTTCTCTTGATCACCGATATTGGCACTTCTTCCGGCGTCATCCCAGATGCAAATCTGCTTCAAGATTTGACCGATGAAGCTCTGTTACTCGCAATCACAGGGCTCATTCTCTATGGTACAACGATGAATTGCTATGCTGTAATCCTCCAGCAAAATGAAGACGTGCTCACAGAGTGGTTCGGACGAGCCGATACACGGTATCTCCGTTTCGTTCGAATACTCTCGTTCGTGAGTGGTCTCGTCTTCCTTGCGAGTGGACTCATGCTCCCTATTTCAATAGAACCTGCTCAGGGGTTGTTCGCCTCGATTGGCGGCGTTCTCCTTGCTAATGCAGTAATCGTCGGAAAAACCAGGCACTATACACTGGTTGAGAGCGGCCTCCTCGTAAAACGGAGTGGCACACTCGCTACCCGATTTATTCCACGCCAGCAGCTACGCTCGGTCGAATACAATGAGGATGTTCTCACGCTTCATCGAGGGTTCCCATGGCCAGTGCCATTTCGATGTCGACTCGGACCGATTCCAGATTCTGAATCAGTGGCCTACTCACTTCAGAAGTATGTAGACGGAGATTAGAACCAAGATTCCTACTGAGAGAGGACACGGCGAATCGGGGTCTGAACGAGATACAGTGCGATTGTCGCACCAAGGAATGGCGTGAGAGCATCACTGACTGTGTGAATATTGCCGATGAGGAGATTGACGAGTACAGCAATGATTCCAACGAGAACAGAAAACGCCAGACGCTGCTTGTCGAATAAGAGTTCTCGAGAGGAGGGAGATGAGCGAGCTGAGTTTGCTGTCATACAAACCTATTGGATAGTGTTCTGAATAAACATTACGAGTGGATCGAAATTAGCGTATCTCTATCTTTTTGAGGAACATTCAACACCCACTAAGTCATCGTACCGATGAATTGCTCTCTTTGTTCCTGGTCGGCCTTTGGTGTGGCTCTCATTTAGCAGCGAGCAGCACCTGATCACGACGCTGCCTTCTCGATAATCGCTAAAACAGTCTCACATGTTATAATAACTATTTGACGTAGTGTATTCTCATAGAGACTACAGTATGGTTACAGAGCAAACTCGAGCCCGGATGGAGTTTATCGGAAATATCGCTAGCCTACTGGCAATCTTGCTGTTTCGGAGACGCTCTGATGAGTATGAACCCCTCTCTCGTCGCTGGATGATTGCTGGGTTTGTTAGTATGATCCCGTATTTGTGGGCGTACGATCGTGATTGGCATGCGCTCAAGAGTTCTATTCGACGACGGGGAATCGCGACGATGGGGTGGTCAGCTATTCAGCAATTCATCCTGCCAGAAAATGAGTCTGTGAAATACAGTTTTTCGATCGGGATGCTCGTTGGTGGCATTGTATATCGACTTTGGTATGGTGTGCTCCAGCCCCACCCCATCATCGATAACGAATAAAACAGGACTATCGGGGGTTCATCGGTTCACTATCTGGATGATCAACCAATATTGATTCGTTTCTCTCACCCTTGAGGATCAGCTGTGACTCTCACTCACCACCACTGGTTTCGATACTAAGAATTCGGACATCGCCAGATTGGTCAGTGTCAATTTCAGGCTTCGAACTGGGTAATAGAGACATGACTGGATTAGTTGAATATCCCTGCTCGGGCACACTATGGCACGCGTTCGAGCAGGAAGAAGGGGGTGGCGAGGGAAAGGGCGTGTGGATCAGGAGTGATGGCGCCAGACCCACGCGAGACCGATTCAGGGTGTCAGAGGCAACCGCGCCACACCCAGTCGCTTAGTGGGGTTCGGTATATGCTTTGTGCTATTGTTAAAAAATAAGACAATCAGACAAGCAAACGTTATTTCAAGTAGATCCGCTAGCCACCGGGTTGTTACCGCAAGAAACTCCGACTCACGCATCTGCGCCAAAATATCGTCGTCAGCTATGCCTACTTGCTTCGACAGCTGTGCATCTCCGTCAGTGTTAGTGACTACCCGAGTGACATCGAACAATTAGAAACTGAGAGCGATCTTACTTCACCGGAAACCGAAGTAGTGCTCCAACACCACTGAAGGCAGCCACGAATTGCGATCCACGTTCTGTATCACTGTCGATCACATATCCGTCACCACCCTGTTGTTCGACAGCAGTTTCCAACTCTCCTCGGTGATCTCGCGATACTGTTGATGCAATGAGTACAGACTCAACCGCACCGAACTCAATCGCCCGCTCTACTTCCTCAGTACCATACGCAACTAACTCCCCAGCCCGAAGCCGCGAGTAGAACTCATCAAGCCGCTCGCGTCCTTCTCGCTGTTCGGCATCTAATAACTGTTTGTCCGCTTTTTCGACAAGCTGGTCTAGCCCCTGCACGGTCGCATACTCAACCGAGTACGTTCCGAGCAACCGATTACGCAACCGATGATCGAGGTAGCCGTCCGAGACGAACCGCTTTGCAGTCGCGAGCGTTCCTCCAACAACAAGGCTGGTAACCGTTCCTTCGTCACCAGTGAATGCTTCGGTGGCGATATCCCCCACTTGTTGGAAGAACTCGTGGACTTGCCGTTCGCGGTCTCGTTCGAACCGCTGGGCAGATTGTCCACCTGCCCTGGACTTTCCCATCACTTGGCTTTCGAACGTCCGAATCGGGATAATGCGCTCTCCAACGAGTCGCCCAATAGCAGCACCACCTCGTTCAATGACGATGAGTCCAAAGGTCTCGTTCGGCGTAACCGCTTCGACCAATGGAGTGAGGTCAAAGTGATCGTCACACCGGTATGTGGACTCCGTCACCGGAGCGGGCAAGTCGTCGAAGGCAGTCGAGATCAGGTCTCCATCAACGATACCTGCATAGACCACGAGGCCGCTCTCCGGTGTGGTTTCGTATCGACGGAGTATCCGCTGAACACGCTTGAGCGCTTGCTGGACATGATCTCGTGTTTGATCAGATTTGATATTTTCGGCACTGGCGTATTCCTGGGCGATTCGTTCTCGAATCGATCCTAACGACTTGCTGTTGGGAACAGTAACGGTGACAAGTTCAGTGCCGTCCCCTGTGAGTGATTCGAGGTGCTCGATCTGGTCGCGAAGATCGTATGTTTGTGACATTGTATACTGGTGGCTTGTGAGTAGTTGATTGGCGATTCCGTGAGGCCGACCTAACGACCCCTGCCACCAGCTATGAAAACAGAGAGATGCCACTCATCGACTGCACGACCGTACTGATGCACAACTGTGAGCGGTGCATATCACAACACAGGTATCGCTCAGCTAAAAGAATTCTGGAGAGTTACGCCTCTCTATCAACCGGCACCCGCTCGAACCCCATCGTCCGAAAATCACTGTCGAAGGCGAACAGATGCTCTATCTCGTGCTCTCGGGCAAGCACTGCACTCGTTTGATCGACAAACGAAATCTGCTGGTCGTCAAAACGCTCGAACTCATCACACGCCGCATTAAACGTCTGTTTACCCACCGGTAGGATATTGAACGTCTTCGACTGCCGAACTGTCGAAAGCGCCTCAATAGCCGCTGTATGTCCAATCTGGTACAACATCAACGTCGCAAACTCAGAAAGCACATACCGACTCGTAAACACCGGTCCATACTCACCTTCCTCCATTCCATCGAAGACCGCATTTGCTGTGTCGTGATTCACATCGTCCTCATCAAAGGCAGCGTACAACCCACCAGTATCAACAAACAGCGGCAGTGGACGACTCATTTTGAACTATTCCCATAGAGGATATCATCCACGTGCTCGGACGCATCAGTCGATTCCCCAGAGCTGTAGGTCGTCCGGGAAAAGATCGGGTCACTCGGATCTACCTCGTGCACTGAATCCTCATCGACAAGCCACCAGACGACTCGACCGGCAGTTTGGCGACTCTTCACTCGGCCTTGATCCTCGAGCTGTCCAAGCTTCCGCCGGGCCGTTTCTCGTGAACACTCAAGCGCATCTGCGACATCACCAGAGGTCACTATTGGTCCCTCTACTTCCTCGAAAATGGCGAGTACGTCGGCGAGCGTCACCGTCTCGACGTACCGCCCTGAATCACTGCGGTCTTTGGACATACGCCACAGTACACACTACCGAAGTATAGTCCTGTTGGTGTATGCCATGTGGTGTATACAATATGGTAGGAAGAACGGTGCCCTCGGGCGTGTGTAGAAACGCGCCGGGTGCTGGTACACCCGGCACCGGTCTTCCAATTGGACCAGAAGACCATGAGTACGAAAACGCCTAGTGAACTTGAAGCTGACGAGACTGCACAGAAACGCGTACAGTGGGAACAATTTTCCTTCGACGTCGATGCCCCCGGACTCCTCACTGTCACCAACGAGAGCCACGAGAACCCCGCAGATCACCAGTACACTGTCTCCATCGACGACGTGACCGACGAACTGATGGCCTGCACGTGCCCGCATCACGCCCACCGCAACGCCTTTTGCAAACACATGGCCGCCGTCGAAACCGCAATTGACGACGGAACACTCGATGCGTTCCCCTCCGAGGACGACGACGAGACCGAACCAGACGACTGTGACTGTGACCACCTCGGTGGCTTCCCGTGCTGGCCGTGCGTGCGAACGGGACGAAAAGAACTACCGAACTAACCACCGCGTCAGTCGTTCGTAGCTATCTTTTTGAGATTACTGATCCGATCCTCGATTGACGGATGTGTCTCGATGAGCGCTCGCAATCGACCATGCTTGGTTAGAAATGCCGATGTGACCACGTATCTACACACGAAGTGCCAGCTCCTCCTTTCAGCACTGACTGCAAGAACTTCACGACAGGACAGAGATTCGATACAGGTAGCCAGTCAGACAGAAGGACGTTTCTTTGGCGTGTTCCCTGACCGTTGCAGCCAGTGAACTGTCTACGCAGACGGTGACCGACTGCGAGCGACTGTGCCATCGACTAACAGCGGGCGTGTCTGGAGCGCTACGAAGACGCATTTGGCGAAGCGTAGCCGTCAGAACGGACGTATCAGACGAAGATTGAATCGTTCACTCCATGGAAAACCGAGACTGGGTCACTGGGCGTCTCGCGCACTCTCCAGCGACGCGAAGAATCCGAAGTACGCGACGACACCTGCGAACAGTGACAAGTGGTACGCCCACGTCGGTGCCGGAAGCGCATCGAACAACGCCGAGACGACGGCAACCCAGATTACTGCGAACGCGAGATCAACGACCATCCCGGACCGATGCTCGCGGACATGGTCTAGAACGGTGCCGGTGAGCGACACGTTACTCGGCCTCCCGTTCGTCCACGACCAATACCGACCGATGGGTAGACCGGAGCACGCGCTCGGTGACGCTTCCGAGTAGCATTCGCTCGATGCCGCTACGGCCGTGACTTCCCATCACGATGAGGTCGACATCGTGGTCGCTCGCGACGTTCGCAATAACTCGGTGGGGTTGGCCGCCACGGAAGTGTTCTGCAACGTCGATACCGCGTTCGCGGCCTCGCTCGGCGACGTATCGGGTCGCGTCGCGGGCGCGTGCTTCGAGGTCGTCCATCTCGCCGAATCGACCGGCACGAATGCGGTCGACTTGCTCGGTTCCGAGGGTCACGTCCACAGCATCTGTATCCACGACGTACAGCGTCTCGACCGCGGCGTCGAATTTCTCCGCGATGGCGAGTGCTTCGTCGACCGCTCGTTCTGCCGTGTCGCTGCCGTCCGTGGGAATGAGGATGCGTTCGTACATTCAGTCGTCCCCCGAAACCGGACCGTTGGAGGCCAAAACCACGTCTTCGGCACTCTGTTGTTGCCCCATCGGTTCGGGGCTGTGACACTGCCGAACGATGCGTTTGATGCGTTCTGGTGGCTCGTCGGTCACCAGTGAGACCGCGATGGTGACGGCGAACACAATGGGCGTTCCAGCGAGCGCAGCACCGACCGCCGGGAAGACGTCGGCGTAGAGGGGCACGACTGGGCCCGCGTCGGTGGCGAAGATGAGTTCGTTGAACACCGCGGCAGTCCAGATGAGGAGTCCGGTCGTCATTCCGGCGAGCGCGCCCTGTCGATTGGCGTTCTCCCACCAGAGGCCGAGGAAGAACATCGGGAATAATACGAGTCCGGCGAGCGAGAACGCGAGTGCGACCAGTTCACCGACTAGTGCCGGTGGGTTGAGCGCCGTGACGGTCACGATAGCACCGAGAGCGATAATGGTGAGGCGGCCAATGATGAGTTGTTGGCGCTGTGTCGCGTCGGGGTTGATGATGTTCGTGTAGATGTCGTGGGCGGCCGCCGACGAGGCGGCGATGAACAGGCCTGCGGTCGTCGCGATGGCGGCGGCGATACCGCCTGCGGCGACGAGACCGACGAACCACGTCGGGAGGTTCGCGAGTTGCGACGCGAGGACGACGATGACGTCGCCTTCCGCGCCGCTCATGCCGCTGGCGCCGTAGACGGGGCCGACCGACTTGGCGTAGAGGTCGGTGCCGAACGCCGCGAACGCGGGGGCGCTCAGATAGAGCAGGCAGATGAAGAACAGCCCCCAGACGGTGGACCAGCGGGCCGTTCGCTCGCTCTCGACGGTGTAGAAGCGGACCAGCACGTGGGGTAGTCCACAGGTGCCGACGATGAGCGAGAACGCGGTCGCAATCCAGAGGTAGTAACTACCGCTGCTGAACGGTTCCGTGAACTCTGAGTTGAGCGAATTCAGCATCGCGCCGTACTCGATTTGCGGCAGGAACGTCGAGTAGCCCTGCGTGTAGCCAACGACGTAGAGGCCCGCGAGGAACGCGACGATGAGGATGACGTACTGGACGGCCATGTTCTTCGTCGCGCCGAGCATCCCCGACAGCGCGAGGTAGCCGACGGTGATACCCATCATCAAGACGACCATCGTGGTGTAGTCGCCACCGAAGACGTAGATGCCGACGAGTCCCATGCCGCGGGCTTGGCCGACCGAGTAGACGAAGCCGATGAGAATCGTCGTCAGCGCGCCGATGGCGCGCGCGGTGTCGGAGTTGAATCGGTCGCCGACGAAGTCCGGCGCGGTGTACTTGCCGAACCGGCGCATCTGGGCGGCCATGAAGATGAGCAACACGAAGTAGCCCGTCGACCAGCCGATGACGAACGCGAGTCCGTAGTAGCCCGACAGCGCGATGAGTGCGGCCATCCCGAGGTATGACGCTGCGGACATCCAGTTGGCGCCGATAGCCATGCCGTTCTCGACGTTCTCGATGGAGCGACCGGCGACCCAGAGGTCGTCGGTGTCGGTCACGCGGAAGGCGTATCCGATTCCGAGGAACAACAGCAACATCCCCGTGACCATGATGGCGGGGATGATTTTGAACGAGGCGTTCAGTGCGTCCGGGAGCAGGTTGAGCGGCGTCAGCATCATTGTTCGGTCCCTCCGTCGGAGGCGACTGCCTCGGCGTCGCTCACAGTTTGGGTCGTCGAGTGTTCGATACCATACTTCTCGTCCAGTTGGTCACGCTTGCGCGCGTAGACGAACGAGAGGATGAGTGCACCGAGCGGGGACCCCGTCGCGGTCAGGAAGTAGTGTAACGGAAAGCCGAACACGGTGATGCTCGTCATGAGGTCTGGCGCGAGATACGTTGCCGTCACAGGGGCGAAGACAACGAGCACCCACGCTGCGAACATCGTCCACACGATCTTCAGGTGGTCCCGCATGAACGGGGTCGATGGCTTGAAGATGTTGACGCGGGCGTCGAGGTAGTCGGTGGTTCCTCGGTCGGTAGCGACACCGCCGTCTGTCTCTATTTCGGCACGTTGCTCGTCACGTCGTGAGGTTTCGTCTGTCATGGTGTGGTCTCGTCTATCATCGTCGTGTTCTGAACGTCGTTTTCGTTCGAATCGTTTAGTCATCCGATACTGACGCCGCGATGTCCTCGACGACGTCGGGATTCCGCAGGGTCGAGGTGTCGCCCAGTTCATCGTTGTTGGCGATGTCCTCCAAGAGGCGGCGCATAATCTTCCCAGAACGAGTTTTGGGGAGTTCGGGCGTGAACACAACCGATTCGGGGCGTGCGATCGGCCCGATGGCGTCTTCGATGCCGCCAACGACGCGCAACCGGAGTCCGTCGCCTCCTTCGTATCCCTCTTCGGTGATGACGTAGGCGTAGACGGCTTCGCCTTTCACCTCGTGGTCGCCGCCGACGACGGCGGCCTCCGCGACGCCCTCGACGCCGACGATCGCCGACTCGATTTCCATTGTCCCGAGGCGGTGCCCGGAGACGTTGATAACGTCGTCCACGCGACCCAATACCGTGATGTAGCCGTCGTCGTCTATCTTCGCGCCGTCCTCTGGGAAGTACACCCAGTCTTCCATGTCGTCGCTATCGGTGTCGGAGTACTCGCGCCAGTATTCGTCGATGTAACGCTCGTCGTTCTTGTATAAGGTTCGCAGCATCCCCGGCCACGGCTTTTGCACCGTGAGGTAGCCCGCACGCCCTGCGTCGACCTGCGTACCGTCGGTGTCTACGATTTGTGCATCTACACCGGGGAGCGGCGGCCCGGCGCTTCCGGGTTTCATCGTGCCGATGCCGGGAAGCGTCGTGACCATCATGCCCCCCGTCTCAGTCTGCCACCAAGTATCTACAATCGGACACGATTTGTCGCCGATATGTTTGTAGTACCACTTCCATGCCCGCGGGTTGATCGGCTCACCGACCGTCCCCAGCAGTCGGAGCGAGGAAAGGTCGTGTCGGTCGGGATACTCACTCCCCCACTTCATGAACGCTCGAATCGCTGTGGGAGCGGTATACAACTGGTTCGCCTCGTACTCCTCGACGATTTCCCAGAGGCGGTCGCGCTCGGGATAATCTGGCGTGCCCTCGTACATCATCGTCGTGGTGCCGAGTGCGAGCGGCCCGTAGACGATGTAGGAGTGACCCGTAATCCAGCCGATGTCTGCCGAACAGAAGTACGTGTCTTCTGGTTCGATATCCAGCACTGCTTGACTGGTCCACGCCGCCCACGACAGATACCCACCGGTCGTGTGCTTGACACCCTTCGGCTGCCCGGTGGTGCCCGACGTATACATCAGAAACAGCATGTCCTCGGCGTCCCGCTCAACTGGTTCGACCGTCTCGCCCGCTTGTTCGGCGACGAGGTCGGCGTACGTGCGTTGATCGTCTGCGAGGTCGTGGCCGAAGCCGTCGCCGTCGCGGAGGCGCTCTACGACCACAGCATCGGATACGAAGTGCTCGACGCCCGCGAGGCCGTCATTGGCTTTATTGAGGTGGTCGAGCGGGTCGCCGCGACGGTAGTAGCCGTCGCAGGTCACGAGGTACTCCGAGTCAGCTGCGTTCATCCGCGTCGCCAGTGCGTCTGCCGAGAACCCGGCGAACACCACGCTATGGGGTGCGCCGATTCTGGCGCAGGCGAGCATCGCTATCGGAAGTTCCGGAATCATCGGCATGTACATCGTCACGACGTCGTCCTCGCCGACGCCCATCTCCCGGAGCGCAGCCGCGAACTCGTTGACCTCCCGATGCAGGTCCTCGTAGGTGTACGTGCGGTTTCCTTCCTCGAGTGGTTCGCCGACCCACTCGATGGCGGCCTCGTCGCCGCGCTCATCGAGGTGGCGGTCCAAGCAGTTCGCCGAGGCGTTCAGCTTTCCGTCGGTGAACCACTCATAAAATGGCGGATTCGACGCATCTAAGACCTCGTCGTAGCTCTCCTCCCAGTCGAGCAGGTCCGCCGCTTGCTCCCAGCACTCTGGCCAGTTCTCTTCGAACTCCTCGTAGATCGACTTCTCGGAGACGTTCGCCTGTTCGACGAACTCCTCTGGCGGGTCGAACGCTTCTTGTTCTTCAAGTCTCGCTTCCAACTGTACGCCGTCTTCGTCGCTCATGTGCCAAGTTCACAACCCGCACCTTATTACATAAGTGATGGAGCTAACTATACCAATCCGCTCGAATCTTGCACTGAGAGCCCTGTACCGAAAGTTCCCACCAACAACTACCAGATCTAGCCGGAGTATGTTCGTCCGACAGAACCTGCAAGGCTAGACACTTAGTGTCACTCAGTCTCATCCAACGCGGGATCGGTCTCCTCGAAGACGCTGTCGAGGAGTTTCTGTTGTGCCTTCCGGAGGTGGTTATGCAGCGTTGGCGAGGAGACACCCATCGAACTCGCGAGTTCTTCTGCCGTACTCCCGCGCGGCCACTCGAAGTATCCCGCGAGATACGCAGCCCTCAACACTGTTCGTTGGCGCTCCGTCAAGCGGTCCTGCACCGACTGCTGGACACGGACACCACCCTGCGTCGGTACCTCGACCTCGCGCTTCGAACACAAGTCCGTCTCCGGAAACACATCCTCAACTGCTTCGACCACGCTCCGAACGTCGGCATGTCGTGAGAAGACCCCCGACACGTCGAGCATGCCGGACTGCGCTGAAAGTTCACGGACGTTCCCACCGCGCTCAATCAAAATCGTCGCGAGCGATTCGCCAGAGACGGTGAACTCGAAGAGCGCATCCTCACCGTAGTCGCGGATGAGCCGTGCATCTTCGACGGCTTCCGCATCGGTCACACGATCGAGCACCTCGCTGACGGCAGCCCCACTGGCAGTCACGAAATACAGCAGCGAGTGCTCTTCGATGGGGACCACACCGTCGAGCGAGAATTGACAATCGAGTTCGGCAGACGCGGCGACGAGAAAGACGCTACTGTCCGTACTCCGCAACGAGAGCGCGACACCCGTATCTGTCAAGAGCAATCGCTTGCGCTCGATGGAGGTCAATGTCAGTCCGATGCGCCGACCGGCGTCCGCGAGGAGCGTCCGGTCTGCCGACCGAAACGAGTCACCGGCCACACAAACAACACCGTGAACGGTCTCACTCGATTCCAGCGGCGCAACGGCGAAAGAACACCCAGAGAGCACGCCACCGATATCCGCAGCGACCGACGATGCATCCACGACCGTAACGGCACCTGATTCCGCTCCGTCGAGTGCGTCCGTCGCGTCGAGAATCGCACCCGGAACGTCGCTCTCGTCATCGTTGTCGGTAGCACCGTCGGTGTCACGTTTGCTGTTGCCGTTTTCGGCGTGGTCGTCGGTAGTTCGCGGCGGCGTGACACTCGCCCGTGTAGCGCCTCGTTCGTCACAGAGCCAGACGCCACGGTACAGGTCCGCGAGCTGGTCACAGGCGGCGGCGCGTACGTCCTCATCGGTAGACGCTTCTGTGAGTGCTCGGCCGAGTGCTTCCATGCACGCGAGGCGGTCAGTGCGTCGCGATTCCGGTGCCGGAATCCGGGAGTCAGGACGACCGGGACGGCCGCGCCTGTGACCGCTCCGAGTCGGTGGTTGAGTGGTGAAGGCGTCGATAATCGTCGCCGTCGTCGGCGTGGGATAGTACTGTGTGAGGCTGTCGAGACGCTTCCAACCGCCGACGGACTGTACGACGCGTGGATCTACGTGCTCCTCAACGAGGTGACGCCACGCGAAATGCTTGCGTAAGTCGCGGCAAGTCACGTCGCAGGGACCATCGACTCGATCGGCGACGTCGCTGACGATCATCTGGACGCGACGCGGTGAGACGGCGATGAACGGGTCTCCTGTGTCGATATCGTTCGCAGCGCGGTACTTTTGGAGGTCGTGGGCGATTGCTCGCGGCACGTATGCCTCGCGAGTCTCGTCGTCGCCTTCGGGCACGGTGAGGAAGAAAAATCGGTCGCCGTCGTGGTCGTGGTCGCAGAGGTCGGCCGGCCGAATCCGCGTCAGTTCGGAGGGCCGGAGACCGACGCGTCCGGCGAGCGCCACGATGAGGTCCTCGCGGTAGGTTTCGGTGGCGCGACGGAGACGTTCGTACTCGGTTGTCGTCAGAAACTCGTCGCCTCCATCGCGCGTCATTCTGTTTCGGGTTTTCTGAGACACATGAATAAATATTAGGAATCCATGGCGGCATTCTGTGCGGTCATCCGCTAACCGTATCGAACAGTGTGTAAACGACGGAGAGAATTATTTCGTGTTTATCCGAAAGCCCGAAATGGAGTGCTACTGCTCGAGGAGCGATTCGAGTTCGCCGACGATTTCCGGATTGCGGAGCGCACTCGTATCGCCGAGGTCCTCGCCGTTCGCGATTGCTTCGAGATACCGCCGCACAACCTTCCCCGACCGCGTCTTCGGAAGCGACGGCGCGAACGTGACCGTATGCGGGACCGCGATAGCGCCAATCGCCGACTCGACCGCTCTCTCGATTTGGTCTCTGAGTGCGTCGTCGCCTGCGACGTTCGACTCCGGACTGACGAATGCGTGGACCGCCATCCCTTTCACGGTGTCCGACCGACCGACGACGGCCGCCTCGGCCACACCTTCGACGCCGACGATCGCCGACTCGATTTCCGTACTGCTCAATCGGTGACCGGAGACGTTGAACACGTCGTCGGCCCGCCCGCGCAGATGGAGGTAGCCATCCCCGTCACGAACCGCTTTGTCGCCAGTCTCGTATTGCCAGTCGCCATCCGCGGTTCGCGTTCGGCGACCGCCCCAGTCGGTCTGCTCGCAGAGCGATTTCGCCATGCCCGGCCACGGCCGCGTCAGGACGAGCTCTCCGGGCAACCCCGAATCGACCGGCTTACCGAGTCCGTCCACGACTGCGGCCTCGACACCGGGGAGACTCCGACCGACCGCACCAGGCTGCATCGAATCGACACCGGGGAGCGTCGAGAGGACAACCCCGCCGGTCTCGGTCTGCCACCACGTGTCCACAACCGGACACTCGCCACCGCCAACGTGTTCACGATACCACTGCCACGTCGTCTCGTCGATTGGTTCGCCGACACTGCCGAGCAGACGGAGCGACGAGAGGTCGTGTCTATCGGGGTACTCGCTGCCCCACTTCATGAACGCCCGTATCGAGGTCGGTGCCGTGTAGAAGACATTGACATCGTTGCGGTCGATGACCTCCCAAAGGCGGTCTTTCTCCGGATGGTCCGGCGTCCCCTCGTACAGGACGGTCGTCGCGCCAATCGAGAGCGGGCCGTAGACCGTGTAGGAGTGGCCCGTAATCCACCCCACGTCAGCGGAACACCAGAGAACGTCATCCGGCATGAGGTCGAACACGGCGTGACTCGTCCACGCCACGTGCGCGAGATACCCGCCGGTCGTATGCCGCACCAGCGTCGGCTCGCCGGTCGTGCCGGACGTATAGATAAGAAAGAGGAGGTCGTCTACGTCGCGCTCGACAGGGGCGATTTCGGTCCCCGCATGGTCGGCCACGAGATCGTCGAAGGCGTGGTGGTCGCCAGCCGGGATATCGTCGTGAAGACGGTTGACGATGACTCGCTCGATCGACTGTTCGACGGAGAGACAGGCGTTGTCGGCCATGTGCTTCAAGTCCAGTGCGGTGCCACGGCGATAGTAGCCGTCGCAGGTGACGAGATATTCCGAGTCCGCACCGCTCATGCGTGTAGCGAGTGCGTCCGCGGAGAACCCCGCGAACACAACACTGTGCGGTGCACCGATGCGCGCACATGCCAGCATCGCTATCGGGAGTTCCGGCACCATGGGTAGATAGATAGTGACGACGTCGTCTTCGCCGACACCCAGGTCACGCAGGGCGGCCGCGAACGCGTTCACTTCTGCGTAGAGTTCCCGGTAGGTGTAGGTGCGAGTCTCTTCGAGTTTGCCTTCCCAGATAATCGCGGTCTCGTCACCGCGATCGGCCGCTACGTGGCGGTCCACGCAGTTGGACGCCGCGTTGAGTCGCCCACCGGGAAACCAGCACGTCGTCCCGTCGTCATCCAACACGTCGTCGTATGGACGGTCCCACTCTAACAGGTCGGCGGCGGCCTCCCAGCACGCTGGCCAGCCAGCCTCGGGGAACGCGTCTGCGTCGCGCTCGGTGATGTTCGCCTCGGCGACGAACCCTGTTGGCGGCTCCTCCCATTCGTCTTTGCGCCTCCCGTTCGCCATTCGCTTTGAGGTTCATCTAGACAGACAAAAATCTTCGTCTACCCAGGTCCGAAGGCCGCGATATCGGCTCCCACTGTCGCCAGTGCGTCGGCGGGGTTCGGGTCGCTGTCGGCTAGATGCGTGTACTGGTGTTCCGGGATGTTCGACAGTGCCACCGTGATGGCCTCGCTGTACGTCTCGACGCCCGGTTCCGTCGGGTCATCGCCGCCCCAGACGTCTCGGATGACCGTCATAGAATCGATGCGCACTTCCAGCCTGCGTGGCTCGTAGCGAACCAACAGTTCGGAGAGCCCGAGCTGGAGGGCGACGTACTCGGCGGTGTTGTTCCCCGTCTGGGAGCCGACGGGTCGGCCGAGACGGGCGAGTTGATCCTCCGCAGCGTCCATGATGACAGCACCCGCACCGGCAGGGCCGGGGTTGCCGCGTGAACTACCGTCGACGTAGAGGACGAGTGTGTCGCTCGTCGGCTCGGGGACGGGTGGCCGGGTGAGACCTGAGTCCAGCAGGCTTTCGAGCGCGCGACGCAACTCGGCCGGGGTGGTCGCGGGGTCGAAGAGACCGCCGTAGCCGGGGACAGCGTCGTTGATAGCGTCGGTGGCAGCCGCCACCTCGTAGCCGACGCCCGCAAGTACCTCGTCGACGAGCTCGGCGAGTGGCGAGAGGTATTCGGCCGGGAGGCAGTCGTCGGTCACGGTACTTTCCCCTTCGGGCTGCGGTTCCGGGGCCTCATATTATCGCTCACTGATGATCTCGTTGACTGATCGCACCACTGCATATCGGTCTTCGGTGGTCAAGCGGGATAATCTCTTCAGGTGGCACCGGTCTTCCGTAAACAATCGCAGCCCTTGAAGCTGACGAGACGGCACAGAAACGCGCACAGACCGAACAGTTTTCCTTCGACGTCGATGCCCCCGGACTCCTCACTGTCACCAACGAGAGCCACGATAAGCCCGAAGCCCACCAGTACGTGGTTACCATCGACGACGTGACTGAGGAACTGATGGCCTGCACGTGCCCGCATCACATCCACCGGAACGCCTTCTGCAAGCACATGGCTGCCGTCGAAAACGCAATCGACGACGGGACGCTCGACGCATTCCCGTCTGAGGACGACGACGAGACCGAACCAGACAACTGCGACTGTGAGGGCCTCAACGGGTTCCCGTGCTGGCCATGCGTGCGAACGGGACGGACGGAACTGCCGAACTAACCACCGTTTCAGCTGTTTTTATCCATGGCACGCCAATTGACATTCACAGATATCACCGCCCAGCGAACGCTCACGGAAAGCGCGAAAGCTGTGACCGACGATACTCCTGAGACACCAACGGCCCTCCTCGACCGAGCCCGACAGCACGCAACGAACGTTGCCGCCGAGCATTTCCCAGAGCTGCCGGTCGAAACGATCGACTGGGAAATTTCACATCGAGCCCAACGACAGGCGGGTGTTACGAAGTACGACCCTGCAACGGAGGAAATCACGATCGCGCTGACCTGGACGGCCTACGAACAACACGGGTGGGAACAATTCAGTTCGACGGTGCGCCACGAACTCATTCACGCCTGGCAGTACCACGAGTTCGGTGACGCGGACCACGGCTCGACGTTCACCCGCTGGACGGACTATCTCGATACTTCGCAGCACTGCGAACGCTTCACCACGCCAAAATGGTGGTTGGTGTGCGAGGACTGCGGCGGTCGGATTGCCCGATATCGACGCTCGAAGACCGTCCACAACCCGGAAAAGTACAGCTGTAGTCAGTGCGGCGGTGCAATTCGCGTCGAGGAGGCAAACTGCCACTAACCTCGTTTAAGTAGTTCTCGCGATAAGCAATAGATACGAGGAAGATTCTCGCGCCTCACTGCTTTCTGCCTGAGTTCTTGCTGTCGCTCCTAGTTCACAGAAAAGCCGGTGCTGGTTAGTATTGTATACTAACCCTCTATAGCCCAATTTCTCACTGTAATGCACCCCAAACAGAAGAGCTATTACGAATTATGCATAATTCATAACTACGATGGCACAGTCTGCTGCCTCCACCGATTCGATACCAATTGCGCAACTCCAAACAGTCGTCGAACTACTGGAGAACCCAACACTAGCACGAATCTACACCTACGCGCTCCGTTCCGACGGCGCTACTGTCGCGGACTTCGTCACCGAACTTGACGTTCCACAGGGAACCGCCTACGACTACGTTCGAACGCTCGAGGCTGCGGGGCTACTGACGAAACAAGAAGACAACCGCCCCTACGAATTCGAAGCCGAACCGCTCTCGCTCACGCTCACGACAAATGGCGAAACGCGAACCATCACGGACGAACTCGTGGACGCTGCATCACGCCGCACAGAAAACGAGGATATCGACGTCTACATTGACCGGCATGGTATCGATGGCCTCGCAACGGCTCTGGAGTACGCTCGTGAGTTCGTGGAGGGCACCGTCAATCACCGAATCTTGGCTCGCGAACAAGATCTTTTGCCACTCGAAGCCGAGATCATCTTGCAGGCCCTCGAACCAGTTGTCCGTGCACACTCCGACGACGAGTGACATTCAACAAAGGGCCGTGAATATTACTCGAAGACGTACTGCGTCATCGTTTCGACCGCGGTGTCCACAAACTCCTCGGACAGTCGAGCAACTGCACGGTCAATATCAATGTCCATGAGCGAAACGACAGCCCACGGAGAGACAAACGACTCTCGATTCAGTGTGCCCGCCTCGAATTTGTTCGCCAGTGAGATACCTTCGGGATACTCTTTCGTGGTGATACCAAGCGCTATGTACTGTTGGCCTGCAAACGCATGATCCTGACCGCTAATAATCAGATACGGCCGTCGAGGTGTATTTCCAAACGGGTCAGAAGCGACGACTACGGCACCACGTCCATACATTACTCCTCCTCCGCCGAAGTGCTCTCTTGTTCCTGGTCGTCAAGACCCGGAAGATCATCGTCCCAGTCTGGATTCTCGTCGTAGTAGTCGCCCTCGAACTGCATCGCAACCGTCTCTAATCCGATGAGACTCGCCGTGTGAGCATCGTACGCTTCAGGGTTGATTGCCCAATATTCTCCCTTATGCCGGACGAGTCCCCGCGTCTCGAGTCGACTCAGTGTCGTTCCAACACTCCCACGGGGGAGATCAAGTTCCTCGGCTAATTCACCAGCACGGTATCCTAACTCTGGATCGTCGGCAAGAAACTCAAGGATGTACCGTCCATTCGTGTTTTCATTCGGTAGCTCTGTTGGGTGATAGCTCTCGAAGTCAACGGGCATACGTAACAGTATGTAATAGATAGTAATAAGAGTAGTGTCGCAGACGAGACCGCCTGCATATTCTGCTACCGGTGATTATTCTCTCCTATCCTACACACTCTCGCCCTGTGGACAGTCAGCCAGGCAGAAACAGGGTGCCCCCCTGACGTGAAACACCCCGTCTTTCAAGTGAAATTCAACAGCACAGCCAACCAGCACCAGCCACCCTGACAGTCCACTACTCTCACACCGGATTTCCGGAGTAACTCAGCTATACACTACTGGGGGACGCTCTCTCCTTCCGCAATCACTCTCGCCCCCCCATAGACAGTCCCATAGACCCATACCAATGACAGTCCAGGGGCTGATTCACAGAGGACAGTCTGTTGGCTGCAACCAGTCACGTCACAACTCGTCCCAACACACTGGACAGTCCTCCGGTCGTCACCAGATATGACCATCACCCGCTGGTGCCGGGATGACAGTCCCACGGGTTGTAACACTACCAATGTCTATTTTGCTGGTCGGGAATGGACAGTCAAGAGTCCATCTGTCCCCCCTCTGGGTTTGTTGCGCTCATCTCTCGTGGACAGTCTCGTAGCGTGGATCAATACCGGTCACTGGTACGTTCATTGAAACCTCGGTGTCTCTCCTAGTGGCACCCCCACCATAGCACCCGTGTTGGCATCCAGATCTGCGTGAAGTCAGTGGGCACCCCAACCAATGCATCCACTGGCACCCCACTCTCGTCGCTCATCGGATTTTGTCGTCCTGTCCCGGTAGAGGGACTGTCAGAACTCGTCGCGCTTGGTGACTGTCCTGTACTGTCTCACAGCCTCTGTGTCTCGCACTTCCTCACTCGGTGTTTGGGGTGGATCGTTTCTCGAGGTCATCTCATCCTGGTGGCTGTCGGTACTCCGGCTAGCTCCTCATCGCACTGCTCATCCCTTGTTTTCAGCCACCTTTCTCGCTCCCTCTCCACTGTCCGTGGCTGTCTCGTTCTCATTGACTGTCCACTGATCTCAGTCTAATCACCTCTCTACCTCGTGTTGTCGGTATGCCCTTCGGGAAGCTAGATCTGTCTCTATTTCTGTCTTCTATCCGCATTGTCGGACTGTCCCATCTCACGGTATTCTCTATTCTATGGCTGCTGTTTCTACATCATGGGACTGTCCCTCTGTGCTCGCACTGGCCTCTCTCGTTGTCTCGTCGTGGTGGACTGTCGTCCAGTCCCTACACACCAATCTGCAGAAATATTGTTTTTGGGGGGACTGTCCACACACCACTTTTCATCTGTTCGCCATGCCTCATTCGGGCGCGGATTTCCATCCACTTCTCAGAAGTTTGACTATCAGCATCTTCGTGTATTTCGTGACTGTCGGCCCTGTCTTTCGGCCTCATTGTCTCAGAAAATTTAGATTCATTCTGGGTGCCCACTCTATCTGTCTCGCATAGTGGGGGTGCCCTCCTCACTACGCTCATCTGGGGTGCCCATTTGTCGTTACTCAGTTCGTTATCAGTCTCTCTTCAGTCGTGGGTTTCGTTGGTCGCACTTCGGTTGCTTTTCCAGTGTGTTTCTGCAGGGATGTTGCCGTCGGTTTTCTCTCTTTTTTCTTATACGTTGTTTCTCTCGGTGGTTGGTTTGTCTGCTGTTGTTTGGGGTGTGTTTCAGCTATATGTGTCGGGGTGTTCTGAAAAGGCCTTATTACAGGCGTAGAAATTAAGGCCTTGGAGTGAATACAGCCTATAGAAACACAGTATGGAAAATGGGCTCTGTTGAAACCCTATTAGTCAGATATCTTTCCTGCTGAAACAGCTGCTACGGAGACGTGCTTACCTCACACGGATGAAGAGTGGCCTCAAGTTCGTCGAGTCGGTCAACATACTCTTTTCGTGCAGGCTGAGTCAAAAAGAATATTTTAGCGTATCTGCACTCTACTCGTAAGGATGAGAGGCCCTGAGGAAGATGAAGAAATCGAACGAGCGATCCAGTATTTAGTCCATTCGTTCGAAATGTCAGGGAATAATCCAAAACCGGTGATACTCCATAGTACACGAGTCGGGATGAATCTTTACGACAGAGGATACGAGAAGCCCATCGTCATCTCCGGATTTCTCCACGATCTAATAGAGGATACGGATGTGACTGCTGCTGAGATTCGCTCGGAGTTCGGAGACGACGTTGGAAATATTGTGGCAGCCACTAGTTTCGACGAGAGTATAGACGACTATCTTGAACAACACTACGATATCTATGAAAGATGCTTCGAACTTGGACGACCTGCTGTCGTCGTGAAAGCTGTGGATATCCTCGATAACAGTGATTACTACCATTTGGGGGGGTCAGAGGAACTACGAAAGAACCTGATCGAGAAAATGGACTACTTCATCGGGCATTCTGAACCGTATATTGGAGACGAAGACGTCTATCAGGAACTCAAGAACAAGTTCCCCATCGTGAAGGAGCGATTGGAAATAAAACCCGACAGTTGATTTATGATTTGTTTGCACCGTGTTCCGGCTGCTATCGAGTCAGAAGTGGCACGTTGTTGTTCTACATCTAACGTTTAGAGTGTCTTGTCGATATTGTGAGTGAGGCAGCCGACGACGAGTTCACGGAACTGCTTCCACCAATGTCGTGAGCGGACGAATGCACCATATTTGCGTTTGAGACGGGAGTTTACCGTCTCGTTCTGACTGCGTTGGCCGTAGAGGTCGGTGTCCAGTCGAGCATTCCATGCCTTGTGGAGCGACAAAAATTCGCGGTACTTGATGAGAGGACGAACACCATCTTCACGGGCTAACAAGCGAATCTTCCGGTCGTCGTATCCTTTGTCGCCAAGGAGAATCGCTACCTCTCCGATATTTCGCTTGATGAGCGACGGTGCGATCTTCGAGTCGTGTTTTCTGGTCGTCGTTACGTGCAGATCAAGAATCGCATTCGCTCTCGTGTCCACGAGTAGTGTGACTTTCAACTGCTGAATCGTCAACTTTGTTCGCTTCGTGTAGTGCTTCGAGGCGTGACTACGGTCGAATCCGGAGGCGTCGATCCCGACGACACCGTTAGTCGGGAGGAGCGTGATCGAGAGGTTAAGAAGGACACGCCAGACAGCCATATCGAGTCGATCGAACGCCTTACACAACGTCGAAGGTGACGGGAGTTCCTCAAGATCGATGGCGCTCCGAATGCGAGGCATCTCGATCAGCTCGTCAAGCAGGGTTCGGTACGTTGTATTCTTCCGCACCTTGAGACAGAGCAGAACGATGTGCTGGTGGAGTGTGTACCGTCGTTTCGAGAACTTTGAGGAGTAGCAAGCGACAGCTCGTCGAGCCAAGTTATACGCTTGCTCAACGAACCGGAGCAACCGCGACTTCGGGAGGGCCTGCATTTAGTCAAACTACTGGATGAACCTGTAACTCCCTGAGGATTTCAACAGAGCCGAATGAGACTATTAGAGTTTAGACTATAATAGTTTCACCACTAACTTCGAAGCACATACATACCCGGTGTATCTACAACTAAAGCGGTATCTGTTGGTGGAAGCAGTGGATATGATTTCTCTGGTCACAGGAATGCTACATATCCACAGTTTCGGCAGTAAATCCTGTCTCCATCATGGAAGAGGATCCCATCGGCACACTGTGCACACTTTCCTTCGATGGTCCCGTCGGTAGCTGATTCTGACCGAGATTTGTATATCACTCGTTCCAACGCGGCGAGGCGGCGACGTTGCTCATTGAGTTGCTTCTGCAGACGTTTTGTGTTGTGTCGCTGATGTGCTAGCGGACCACGTCGCCGTCTCCGCTGGTGATACAGCATGATTAATCATACCTAATCTACAAGCATGGTTGTTGTGCGTGCTCTCGCAAGGATCACTCATTCCCTGAAAAGGGGAGATGACCCTTTAATCGGGAATCTGCAGCACTCGAAGATGGCAGCTTCGGACCAACACTCATACTGACTCGTTCTGATCGGGACTTCGAATCCCGGTGTTCAATTAGAACCTGGCTAACGACGGCACGGAAATAGTGTACTCGCCAGCTTTCTCGGTAGGCAGTCCTCCTTTTATTTTTAATTCTGTTTACAGAATTACGGCAAATATCCGATACAATATAAATCCCGTGACTCCTGCACCAAAGAGCGTGAGCAGCCAAATTGCGACTGTATAACTTGTTTTTCGGACGGAGATACTTTCTGTCCCTTCAGTTAGGCCACTTCCAATGATACTCCAGAGGATAATATTGTTGAATGAGATCGGGTAGCCGAGAATTATCGCGGTTTGAGCGATGATAAACGCCGGAATCAGCGCTGCAATTGATCGTAGAACGCCAAGCGACGAATAATCACGGGCAACTGCTTGGAGAATACGTGGCGACCCCATCCATGCTCCTAACAGAATCCCAATTGCTCCGATCGATAGCAAAATCGTCCCTGGAAGACGCAGCTGTGATTCAAACAGAGGTTCCAATGGACCGGTCGCTAAGCCGACTTGACTGCCACCGCTCGAAAAAGCGACTAAACTTCCGAGACCAATCAAAAAGAGCCGAACTCCATGGTCGATCGAACGATTGAGTATTCGTCGAAGTAACCCGACTGCGAATAGTCCCAGAATCAAACTCGTAGACACCATCACGAGATCATACGCCCCGATTATCGTCGGGACGCTCATTTCTAGTGAGTTAGAGACGTAACTCGCGATGGTTCCCTGTGCAGTACCAGGAGCAGGAATCAGTGCCGAGGGCATATTCGCAACGATAATACCAACGATTCCACCGAGGATCGGGAGCGTAATTTGTTCGGAGAGACTGGTGCGACGGAGCAAGTAGCCCGTTGTATAGGCGATTGTGATCGACATCACCGGCACTGCTGCCCAGAATGTTACAATCTCACGATAGGTCCCATATGCAGGCTCTCCACCAAGTGCCAGTCCCGCGCCAACGATAGACGCCGTGGTTGCAAACGCAGCTGGAATCGGATATCCTGTCCGAACTCCAAGTGCAATAAAGCCTGCTGCTGTCAGTAGACCTGCAATCGCTGCGAGTGGTGTTAATTGAACGCCCGCTATCAGCCCTTCTCCCACCGTTTTCGAAATATTGCCACCTTGTGTGATCGCTCCTAAAGCAGCAAGTATTCCCAGAAGAAATGCGGCGCGCATCGTCGATAGGGCATTTGCACCAACCGCTGGTGCAAAAGGGGGAGAATTACTACTCGCGCCTAGTGCCCACGCCATCGCTAGACTCGTGGCGATCGCACCAGCCACAACAATGAATGATGTCAGGATAGCCATCTGCTCTTTGTAATGTAACCTCGTGCCATATTCATCGTCAATAACAATAGCTCCGCTGCTTGAATGAGCGCCCTGAACCATCATTCAAATATTTTTTGAGAAATCGCCCCGTGATATTCGATCAGAAGTTCATGTACTATCGTCCGCTGTAACGCCGACTGCAAACACATGGCTGCCTTCGAGAACACAACTAATGACTTTTGACGAGCAGTTCGTGCAGATAGTTGAGACGGTGTTAGAATCCGAGTCGCAGGGTGGGTCCAGCGAACGCTCACGGAGGGTGTAAATGTGGCGACTAACGACTTCCCAAGAGACTTATCGGTACTCTTCGACGTCAATCACTTTCTGTGTCTCTTCATGAGTCAGGTCACCATCTCCAGAAACAATTGGTGCATCGAGTTCACGACCAACCGCAGCAATAAGAGCATCAGGTCCGTCGAGATACGGACCATCGGGAGCGATCTCGTCTGCAATTTCCCCGGCGGCAATCGCTGTCCGCTTGTCGGTAGTATATACTTCTCCCCAGGAGAGATCAGCACGCACTCCGTCGACGTCACCATTTGGAAGGTTGCCCGCTCCGACAAGCACCTCGGTATACGTAACGAGAGGGATGATCCACTGCTCTTCGGCACCACCTGCTTCCTTGTAGAACGTCTTAGTGGACTCAACACCTGCGAGGTAGTCGATTAGAAACGATGTGTCGAGAACCTTCACGCGTCGCCTCTACCGAGTTGTTGCATCCGTGCCTTTCGCTCCTCTTTAGCCTCTTTGCGACCCTCACGGACGCGTTCAGCTTCTTCGTCCGACCAGCGACCAAATCCATCAGCGAAATCGCCGCTATTGTCGCCGAGCATACGCTCAAGAACGTCATTGTAGCTCTCACCTTCCCGCTTCCGGCGTTCTAATTCCCGCTTCACAGTATCGCTAACGCGAATCTGCTCGTTTGCCGTTCCCATCGGACGTTGACATTCGTGTTGACGCTACTTCGTCTTTGTGTTTGTGGGATCCGATTCAGGCACATTCGTTGTCGTTCGATAGGGGCAAGAGGTGTCAGACCACTACCTTAACAGCCAGCTCTTTGCGCCTCTATTCGCCGTCGTCGATCGCAGACACAACAGGACAAGACGCATTCAACAACAGCCTCTGGGCCGTGCTCCCGAAGACTGCTTTCCCAACTGGAGACCGTTGCCGTCCACCAATCACCAGATATTTGGGGTCGCTGTACTCGGCTTCGGCCAGTATCTTGTCGGCAGGGTCGCCGACACGACCTCGAGTTTCGATTCGATCCATGTCGTAGTCGTCGAGTAATTCGTGGATGGCCTGACGGGCGACTTCAGCCCCACTTTGCTCCTCCTTACTGATGGCAACGTTATCGTACGCTGGCGTGCCTTTGACCGCTTCTTTGTGTTTGTTGAAGTTCTCTTTCGGGACCACGTGCAGGACGACTAACTGCTCGTCGTAGGTCGTCGCGAGGTCGTACCCGACCGTGAGCGGCTTGTTCGAGTGCAGTACCTCTCCGACAGCTGTGAGTATCGACATGTGTAGTCTCCGTGAATGGTTCGCCGTGAGACCACCGGCGGATTCAGCTTCGCACCGCCACCGATGGACTACCGGATGGTTGCTCGCGCTGTTCCGTGATTCGAACGCGGGTGACGCGGGTATCGTCTACGCCTCCTTGGCGGACTCACGCTCGCGTCGCTCGCGTTCGCGTGCGTAGTGGGCCAGCAGTTCGCTTTCGATGTCTTCGACGGGGAAGTGACACGCCGCCTCGTGCTCGCCGTCCTCGAACGTCGAACGGGCGGGGTCTTCTTGTCGACACTCCTCGGTGGCTTTCGGACAGCGGGGGGCGAAGTTACAGCCACCCGGAAGCTCGATCGGGTTCGGCGGTTCACCAGGGAGCAACACCCGTTGACGGTCGATCTGCGGGTCGGCCTTCGGTGACGCTGAAAGGAGAGACGCCGCGTACGGGTGCCTGGGGTTCTCGACGACCTCGTCAGTGGTACCCATCTCGACGATTTCGCCGAGGTACATCACCGCCAGCCGGTCGGTGATCTGCGAGAGGCTCGCCAAGTCGTGGGAGATGTAGACGATGCCGATGTTTCGCTCGTCGGCCATCTCGCGCAGGATGTTGAGGATGTTCGCCTTCAACGAGACGTCGAGCATCGAGGCGGGTTCGTCACAGATGAGCAGTTTGGGCTCAAGCACCAGCGCCTGTGCAATTGCTACACGTTGGCGCTCGCCCCCCGAGAGCTGGTCGGGGTGCTGGTCGAGGTACTTCTCGGGGGGATTGAGCCCCACGTCTGCGAGCGTCTGGCGGACTCTCCGATCGATCTCGTCGGGGGTGTGTCCTTGAATCTTCAGTGGTTCGCTGACCGCGGCCCGCACCCGCTGTCTGGGGTTCAACGAGTCGAACGGGTCCTGAAAGATGAACTGGACCTGCGAGCGGAACTCCTGGGCATCCTCCTCCAGCAGGTCGTCAACCGGGTCGCCGTCGATGAGGATATCCCCACCAGACTGCGACTGGAGCGCCGAGATTACTTCGGCAAGTGTCGATTTCCCGCAGCCGGACTCGCCGGCGACTCCCACGATTTCGCTTTCACGGACATCGAGGTCGACGCCGTTGACGGCTTTGACGTAATCCGGTTCCTCGCCGAGAAGGTCCTCGATGATGGGCTGTGACTGCTCGAACCACTTCTCCAGACCGTCGGTCTCGACGATAACCTCGCCCAGATCACGCGACTCGGATTCTTCGGGCACGTCGATGCCCCACGTTTCGGGATCACTCGCCTGCTCCTGCATCTCGTCCGCCTTGTCGGCGTAGTAACAAGCGGACACCTGTTCGCCGCTTCCGACGAGGGGCGGGTGCTCGCTCTCACACTGCTCGGTCGCGAACGGACACCGGTTACGGAAGACACACCCCGTCGGTTCCTCGGTGAGGTCCGGAAGCGAACCCGGGATGGATATCGCCTGTTCATCGAACTCGTCGACCTCCGGGAAGGCGTTCTTTAGCCCCATTGTGTACGGATTCCGGGGGTCGTGGAAGACGTCGAACGTGTCTCCCTGCTCCATTACCTTCCCGCCGTACAGCACTGACACCTCGTCACAGGTTTCCGCGACGACGCCGACCTCGTGGGTGATCAACAGTAGTGAACTGTCGATCTCCTCTTGAATCTCCATGAGCTTGTGGACGATCTTGTCCTGGACGATGACGTCCAGCCCGGTCGTTGGCTCGTCCGCAATGATGAGGTCTGGGTCGAGTGCGAGCGCCATCGCGATTGTGACGCGCTGGCGCATGCCACCGGAGAACTCGTGAGGATACTCGCTCGTCCGAGCCGGGTCGAGGCCGACGATCTCGAAGACTTCTGCCACTCGTTCGTTGGCTTTGGCCTTCGATATGTTCTTGTGCTTGTGAATCGCCTGGCGTATCTGTGCACCGACATCCATCACCGGGTCGAGCGAGTCCATCGCACTCTGGGGAATGTAGGCGATTTCCTCCCAGCGGACGTCCCGCCACTCCTCTTCGGACAGGCCGACGAGGTCGCGGCCTTTGAACGTGACACTCCCAGATCGGACCGCACCGTTGTCGTCGAGCAGTCCAAGAACGGCCTTCGCGAGAGTCGACTTCCCGGAGCCGGACTCGCCAACGAGGCCATAGTTATCTCCCTCCTCGATGGAGAAGGAGGCGTTGTTAACGGCGTGGACTTCGCTGTCTGGGGTCTGGTACGTGATCTTGAGGTCGTTGACTTCGAGTAGACTCATTCTTGTTCAGTCTTGAGTTCGGGGTTGACGATCTCCTCAAGCGCACGGCCGACGAGGAAGACCGCGGTAGTCACTGCAGCGATACCGAACGCTGGCGGGAGAACCCACCACCAGGCGACCCGGATCGCGCCCGAGCGGAACACCTGCTGGAGCATTCGCCCCCACGAGGTCGTCGTCGGGTCGCCGAAACCGAGGAACGCGAGCGACGCCCCGACCACGATGGACCACCCGACTGCGTACGCCGTGTACAGGAACCCGATGCCCAGTACGTTCGGTGCAACGTGTAGGAACATCGTGCGGAGGTGGCCCGCCCCTCTCGCCCGGGCCGACTTCACGAACGTTCGCTCTTTGACTGTCATCACCTCTGAACGGATGACTCGCGCAGGCATTTTCCAGAGGAAGATCACGAGGATAGCGGTGATGAGCCAGACATTCGGCGTCACGAACGACAGTATCACCAGAGCCATTGGTAGCAGCGGGAGCGCGAAGGTGAGGTCGGTCAGCCGCATCAGGCCCTCGTCGACCCGGCCACCGAAGTAGCCGCTCGTGAGTCCGACGAGGAAGCCCAACACGCCGGTCCCGACGCCACCGAAGAATCCCATGATGAGCGTTGGACGGGCACCAGCCAGAAACTGACTCAGGACGTCCTTGCCGAAGGCCGTCGTCCCGAAGAGCGCCTTCGAGTTCGGGCTCTGCAGTTTCATAATCGAGTAATCCTGGCGGAGCGTGTCCTCGATCGGATGGTGCGGGGCGATGTGTGGGCCGAACAGTCCCATGAACACGAAGACCATGAGGATGATGAGTCCGACCTTCGCGGCGGTGTCCTGCCAGATAACACTCATGAGGTGGTAGGAACGGTCGAGCTCGGTACGGAGACGGTCTCTCAGGGTATCGGCGTCGAGCGAATATCCAGACATCAGACATCACCTGCTTCGATGGTCGGGTCAAGTTTCGCGTACGCTAAGTCGGCAGTGAGATTCATCACGATAACCGCCAGCGCCATGATGAACACGGCCGCTTGGACGGTCGGATAGTCCTGGTTGAGTATCGCCTGGACGAGTGCGCGACCGATACCCGGCCACGCGAAGACCACTTCCAGGGTGATGACACCCTGGAAGATCATCCCCGTCCGAAGAGCGAAGTAGGTCACCAGCGGAAGCAGAGAGTTGCGACCGGCACGGGCGAGCTGCTCTCGCTCCGAGAGGCCCTTAGCACGATGGAGCTTGAGGAACTCGGAACCCTTTCTCTCGACGATAGAGTTGCGGGCCAGCATCAAGAAGTCGCCGCTGAAAAACAGCACCGACGCCGTGAAGGGGAGGATGTAGTGTTTCAGGAAGTCGACGGAGAGGAACGTTTCTGCGTAGCCCTGTGGGTTCGCCATCGGGCTGCGCATCCCGAAGGCGGGCAGCCAGTTCAGTCCGTACGAGAAAATGATGAGCAGGAAGATGCCGGTGACGAAAATCGGGGTCGCGCGGAAGAACGTGGTCGTCACGATAGACCACTGTTCGAACCACGACCCGCGGTTCCAGCCGGCGTACATGCCAGCGATGGAACTGACGATCGCCGTGACGACGAGCGCCGGCAACAGCAGGACGAGCGTGTTGACCAGTGCGGGGACGACGATGGTTCCGACCGGCCGTTGCTGCGTGAGAGAGACCCCGAACTGGAACGTGAACAGGTTTCTGACGTACTTCAGGTACTGCACGTATATCGGTTCGTCGAGGCCGTACATCGCGCGCAGCTTTGTGACCTGATCCGCCGTCAGCGAGCCGGAAGCGACCAGACCGCTGAACGGGTCGCTCGGAAGGAGCCGAAGCGTCGCGAAGATGATACTGACCGACACCAGGGTTAGTATCGCCGCGATCACGGTCCGTTTGATGAGGAATCTTCGAAAACTCATGGATGATCAGGAGAAGTCGGGCTGGTCGAGCCCTGTGTGGGTGGCGTGACCGTGCTCAACACGCTTGGCAAAGGCGTCCCAGGCATCACCCTCCGGCCAGACGAGGGTGTCCTCGCCTTCGAACGTGTATCCCGCCTTCTGGAGCATCGTCTTGGCCTTGCCGACGTTGTACTTGTACGGGTCCGTCTCGGCAGCGAAGGGCGTCAACAGGCTCGTAATCAGACGCTGCCCCTCGATGGCGGTACCCCGCCCGCCGAGCACATTCTCGACGAATCCTTCCTTGTCGACCGCGTGGCTGAGCGCCACGCGGAACGTTTTGTCCCGGAACAGAGGGACGATGTGGTTGAGGTGAACGTCCGTCGGAACGTAGTTCTTAGCGGTCTGCTTCTCGACCCCGTTGGCCTTGGCCGCGCGGTCGGCTTGCTGGTTCGAGACGGTCGTCCCGATAGCGTCGATATCGCCGGATTGCATCGCGCCGATGAGGGTCGAGATGTTCCCAACATTGGTCTCAACCAGTTTGTCGATACCGTCACCGGGGACGAAGTGCTTGCCGAGCATCTCCTTGCGGATGTCGTCGTCCCAGAGCCAGTGGTCCTCGTGCTTCTCAAGCCTGAACTCGGTTCCTTGCTCCCAGTTGACGAACTTGAATGGGCCGGTCCCGATGGGGTTCTTCGGGTTGTGCTGGCCAGGGCTGTCGATATCCTTCCAGCGGTGTTTGGGGATGATAGCGCTGCGGACGGCCCGTTGAGTGAGGAAAGATGCGTCGGGTTCGGTGAGATTGAACCGGACGCGGCCGCCGCCGCTGTTCGACACGACTTCCACGCTGTCGATGGTCCGGTAGAACGGTCCCTGCTGGGGTGCCGTGTGCTGCTTGTATTTCTCGACGCTGAACTTCACGTCCTCGGGACTGAACGATTTGCCATCGTGCCAGGTGACGCCTTCACGGAGGTCCATCTCGACGGTAGTCTCGTCTACGACCTCGTGCTTTGTCGCGAGACCTGGGACGATCTCCAGTTGTGGGGACGCGTCGTAGAGGCCGTCGTAGACGTTCAACAGACGCTTCTCCTCCATTCCCCCGGTCGACCAGGGCAGATTTGTTCCTTGCATTCCGGTGAGAACGCCTTTGACCCACGTAGTCGAGTTGCCCTGGGGCTGGAGGTTCACTTGCGTCCAGATGAACGAGTCACGTGTCGTCCCGTTCCCCGGCGTCGGAACGTATCCCTTCCAGTCGGTGGTGTTGGCCACCGTGATCACGTCGGGAAAGTTCGAGGCGATAACGTACGCGTCCTTGCTGAGTTTCTTCTGGATCTTCTTACAGAGCTCGGCGCGTTTTTCCACATTGCCAATCGTCGCAGCCTGTTCGTCCAGCAGTTCGGTAATCTCGTCGTTCTTGTAGTTGTAGTAGTTCCCTCCCGTCTCAGGATGGGCGCGCATTAGGAACGGATTCGGGTCGAGTCCCCGCTGTGGGTCCGGTCCGTGGAGATTCATAACGACGGGCGTCGGGTGTCCGATGTCGGCACGCCAGTACTCGCCGTACCGGGTGCTCGGCTGGACGTTGACGAGGTTCGTCGGGACACCGAGCGAGTTGAACGAATCCTTGATCATCAACGCGTGCTCGCGCATCCACGGCGTCTCCGACTGCGCGAAGTGTATATCCACGGCGGACACCGGCTGCCCCTCGACCGCGTTGTACTCGAACTTGACGGCTTTGTCGTTGACCGATTTCCCCTTTGTCTCGACTGGCCACTCCTCCCAGAACTTGGTCTTTATGGTGCGACCATCGCCACCGCTACCGTCGCTGTTGTTTTTGCTCTGGCACCCGGCCAATCCAGCGATTCCAGCTGTGCCTGAGATCCGGATGAATCTGCGCCGAGAAACAGAACCTGTCTCAATCTCGAATTGTTTTCCCTGCGTCATTGCATGCCATCCTTTCCCACTTACTGGCGTGAATCTACTCCCGATGCCGGCCAATCATCATCATTTTTTATATGGACACCCGTACACACCGGATTCACCCGACCCGCGACCACAGTATGAATGATAATTGTAAATATATATTGTTGGATTAGTAACCTTATATATGTATTCGGGAGGAGTGCGCTTCAGGCAGGGTCCAGCCGATTATTTGTCGTCTGACTCAGCGTTCGACGACTCTTCTTCGGTGGAGAAGACGAGGTCGAAGAGTTGCTTCTCGGCGAACCGGAGACGTTCGCTGAGCGTCGACTGGGCGATGTCCAGTTCCTCTGCAATGTCGTCCGCCGACGCCTGTCGTGGCACGTCAAAATAGCCCATAGAGTGGGCAGCCCTGAGGACGGTTAACTGTTGCTGCGAAAGTTCATTCCGGAGGACGCGGCCGAGCTGTCCGCTTCCGAGCGGTTCGCCTGTCGTCTCTACCTGATTCACGCTCAGGAGTTCGAACCGACTGAACTGCTCCTGAATTCGGTCCGCCAGCCGCCGGAAGTCTTCCCATACATTCACCGTGACGACCCCATCGAAGTGGTCTCCGTGCAGTTTCAGCCGGTTCGGCACACCCTTCTCTCGTAGAATTACACCAAGGATGAACGGGTATGGCTCGTGAGCGACGATGGTCAACCGGTACGTCGGCTGTTCGGAGGTGTCCGTCGACACCTTTTCGTGGTGGAACAGTTCTGCCCGGGAGAGCGATTCAATCGCCGCTTCCAGGTCACGCTCACTATCAGTCGTGACCAGAAGCGACTCGATCCAGTCGCCTTCGTCGGCGTAGAAGGCGTTCTCAAATTCGATTCGGCGAACGTCAGGGACCAGCGTCCTGAAGTCGTCGATGACGCCGGACGGGGTGGTCTGGAACTCGATGCGTAGAATCTTGAATCACCCTGGTCAGATGTACACTCCCTTTGAGTGTACTATATAAAACGTTGGTCACTTAGTTAAGATTCGCCTCTGGCTGTGTCAGCTCACTCACCAGTGCGAACGAGTGCGTCGACGGCGATGGGGCCGTCTTCAGTGACGACGACAGGGTTCAAGTCGAGTTCGACGACGCTGTCCACGGAGTGAGCTAGGCCCCCGACGTTCACGAGCAGGTCGACGACCCGATCGACCGGCAGAGAGTCACCATCTCGTCGGTCGATGAGCAGATCCTCAAGGACCGTCTCTTTGACCGCTCGCCGTGCGTCCGATCGCGAGAACGGCGGGACCAGTGTCGCGCTATCGTCCAGTGCTTCCACGAGGACACCACCGGCGCCGACGGTGACGAGTGAGTCGAACACGTCCCCGGGGGCAACCCCCACCATCGTCTCGACACCGTCGTCGACCATGGGCTGAACCAGCACGCCTTCGATGTCGCTATCGTCAACGTGGGACTGTGCTGCCGAAACCACGTCGTCATAGGCCTCGCGTGCATCCATGGGGGAGTCGACACCGAGCATGACGGCACCGGCGTCGGTCCTGTGTGGGAGTTCCGGCGAGTCGATTTTGAGGACGGCGGATCCAGGTATCGACGCCACGCTAGCGGCTGCCTCGTCAGCGTCGGTGGCCAGTCGAGTCTCGACCGTCGGGACGTCGAACGCGGAGAGCAGCGACTCGGCCTCCGTCCACGTGAGGACCCGTCCTCGCGGCAGGTCGCCATCAAGTACGTCGGTATCGGGGTTCCCTGAACCGCTTTCACTGTGTGCGGGGGGAAGCGAGTGCCGTGGCGGCCGGTCGGCGAGGCGGTCGCGGTCGGCGGCGAAGTCACACGTCGACGCAACGGCGTCGAGACACCGGCTCGGGTCCTCATAGACCGGCACCGACTGGCGCAGCCGAGCGTAGGGTGGCGTCTCGGTCGGGTCATCGGGTTCCTTGCGTCCAGTCCAGAGCACGTACACCGGGTCCTCGGCCCGGTCGGTGATATCTTTCAGATCGGCGGCGATGTCGGCTGCGCGGTCATCGACCCCCGAGAGACCGATGGCGAAGACGTACGCGTCGAAATCGTCGTCAGCGAAGAGTGCATCGGCGATTTCGAGGATCGAATCGGCACCGTACCCCCGAATGTCAGCGGGATTGTGTAGTTCGCCATAGGTCAGGAGTTCGTCCATCTCCAGTAGCACACGTTCGGTCTCCCCATCGATGTCAGGGAGGGCGAGGCCACGCTCAGCAGCCATGTCGGCGAGCAAGCTCGCGAGACCACCGCTGGTCGAGGCAATACAGACGCGGACACCGTCCGGGGCGTCGTAGGCGGTATGCGCGTTCGCACGGCAGAGGAGGTCGGGGATGTCAGGGACACGCTGGACCCCCGCCTGGTCGAAGACCGTCGCCCAGGCGTCGTCATCGCCGGTGAGCGATCCCGTGTGCGAGAGTGTGGCTTCCTCCGCAAGGTCGGACTGGCCGATCTTCACCGTCAGGACAGGCGTGCCGTTGCGGACTGCAGCTTCGGCGACCTGCATGAACCGTTCCGGGTCGTCGATTCCCTCGACGTACGTGCAGACGACGTCAACGCTCTCCTGTTCGGCGAGATACGCGACGTAATCCGTGAGCGTCAGGTCGGTCTCGTTCCCAGTGGAGACGATGTGACTGAAGTGCAGGTCCTGGTCAGTCGCCCGCTCGAAGAACGTCGTGAACGCCAGCGCCCCTGACTGGCTGACGAGACCGATTCCACCCGGCCCAGGTTTGCGTGAACACGTCGAGGTGAGCGTCGCACCCCGGGCGGCCATCACGCCGATACAATTCGGCCCGACCACCCGGATTCCGACCTCGGCAGCCGTCGCGGCGAGGTCCCGTTCCAGTTCGGAGCCCGTCTCGTCCGCCTCGGCGAATCCCGCCGTGAGGACGAGCGCGATAGGGACACCTCGCTCGCCTGCAGCACGGACGACATCGACGACGTACTCGCGCGGGACACTCACGACAACGAGGTCGACGGTCTCCGGCACGTCTTCGATGGTGTCGAAACACGGGCGGTTCCAGGCTTCTTCCCGGTTCGGATTGACGGGGTAAAGGGTCCCATCGAAGCCGTAGTTGAGGAGGTTGTCGACGAGGTTGCCCGAGTAGAACGATTCCGGGCTCGCGCCGACGACCGCGACGGAGTCGGGATCAAACAGCGATCCCAGTTCCGGCGTCGTTCGTGACTCTGTGCTTTCGGTTCCGATTGTCGTCATGGCACTGAGTCGGTTCCTCCAGCACCCGCGTGAACCTGTCCCCGATGGGGGTCGATTATCTTCACCCTATAAGTACCACTCCACGATCACACCGCGATTCTCTGGGTGAGGTGTCACCGAATCCCCGTGGCCGCTGTGCGGTCGAGAATCCTCTCGGCCCAGTCTATCTCGTCCGGGCTCGGGGTGTAGGCTTCGTTGATTACGGGGGTCTGGTTGGGATGGACGGCGAGTTTGCCGTCGAAGCCGAAATCCACGACCGTCTCGGTGGATGTCTCGATGGCCTTTTCCAGCATCCCGGGGTCGTCGCTCGGACAGTACAGGAATGAACTTTGACCATACGGACAGGCATGTAGCCTGCTAGAAAAACCCGAGGGGAGCTCAATCGCTGCCGATATCCTGGTCGACCCGGTTCGGTTCGTCTGACTCGTCGTTAGCCGGGTGGAAACACGCTGCTGAGTGATGGTCACCTGTCCACTCGGTCAAACCGAGCTCTTGATCCCAGCAGCGGTCGGTCGATTTCGGACAGCGCGGGGCGAACCGACAGCCAGTGGTCGCCCGTGAGGGGAGCGCCGGCTTCCTGTCGAGAGTTATGCGCTCGCGGTTCCCTTTCGGGTCCGTCTCCGGGACCGCTTCGAGCAGGGCCTCTGTGTAGGGGTGTTGTGGGTCGCTCACGATTCGTTCTGTTCGTCCGCGTTCGACGAACTTGCCGAGGTACATGATCGCCATTCGATCGGCGATCTTCGAGAGACTGGTGAGGTCGTGAGAAATGTACAGCACACCGATACCCTCGGTGTTGGCTAGCCCACGAAGGAGATTGAGCACCTCTGCCTGCAGCGAGACGTCGAGCATCGAGGCGGGTTCGTCACAGATGAGCAGTTTGGGCTCGAGCACCAGCGCCTGTGCAATTGCCACGCGCTGGCGCTCGCCCCCCGAGAGTTCGTTCGGGTACATGTCCAGATACCGTCCGGCCGGTGCCAGTCCCACCTTTTCGAGTGTCTCCTCGACAACCGTCTCACGTTCGTCGAGTCGATACTCGTGGATAGTCAGCGGTTCTTTGACGAGCTGTTCGACCGTCAACCGGGGATTCAGTGATTCGTACGGATTCTGAAAAATTATCTGTAACTTCCGCCGGAACGACTGGAGGTTCTCCTGGTGGTAGTCGTGTGAGTGACCGTCGAACATGAACTGGTCCACCGTGGGCTCCTCCAAGAGTGCAAGCGTCTCTCCGAGCGTCGACTTGCCACACCCCGACTCGCCGACGACGCCGAGGATTTCGCCGCGCGCGACGCTCAACGAGACGCCGTCGACCGCGCGGACGTGGGACTCCTCCTGCCCAAACATCTCTTTGATCACATCGCCACGTCGGTCGTACCACTCGCGGATATTGCCCGTGAGTCCTGTGATGGAGGGTTCGATACTCTCGAACGGCAGGCGTCCCAGCAACGAGTCCCCGCGCTCGTACCACTTGCGAAGCCCCTCGACTTCGAGTAACACTTTGCCGTCCGGCGTGCGTGACCCTTCCACGGCACCACCCCACGTCGAGGAGTCCTCGGCCTCGGACCGCATCCGATTCGATTGTTCCACGTGATGACACGCGATCCAGTGGTTTCGGTACGGGAGTTTCTCGAGGTCCGGAACTGTCTCGGAACACGTGTCGGTGGCGAACGGACACCGCGGCTCGAAGACACACCCGGTCGGTTTCGAATCCAGATTCGGTGGCTCTCCCGGGACCGAGACGAGGTCCCCATCGTGTTCGACGTCAAGGGCCGGATACGCGTTTCTGAGCCCCATCGTGTACGGATGCGACGGGTTGAGAAGGAGGTTGTCGATGCGGCCCTGTTCCATGACCGTCCCACCATACAGCATCGACATCTCGTCGCAAGTCTCCGCGATGACACTGAGGTCATGGGTGATCAACAGTAGCGAACTGTCCGTTTCTTCCTGAATCTGGAGGATGTTGTCGATTATCTCATCCTGGACGACGACGTCTAGCCCCGTTGTCGGCTCGTCCGCGATGATGAGTTTCGGGTCGAGTGCGAGCGCCATCGCGATGACAACCCGTTGGCGCATCCCGTCCGAGAACTGATGGGGGTAGTCCTCGGTCCGGCCGGGGTTGAGTCCGACGGTTTCGAACAACTCGCGAGTGCGTCGGCTGGCGCGCTCTTCGGAAACCGTCCTGTGGATCTGAACGGCCTGCCGTATCTGTCCACCGACGGTCATCATCGGGTCGAGCGCGTCGATGGCAGTCTGTGGGATGAAGGCGATTTCCTCCCAGAGAAGGTCTTGTCGCTCCCCTGGAGTCATTGTCCGTAAATCTCGACCCTCGAATTCTATTGTCCCCGACTCTATCACCGCATGGTTCGGTAACAGGCCAAGAATCGCCTTCGCAGTCGTCGATTTGCCCGATGCTGACTCCCCTGAGAGCGCGTAGTTGACACCGTCCTCGATCGTGAATGAGACACCGTTGACGCTGTGGATTGGTCCGTCACCCGTATCGTACCGCACCACGAGGTCTTTGACATCGAGGAGTGTCATTCTCGTCCACCTATGAGAAACATCCAGAACACAACTGTGGTTCCACGCCACTCCATATTTCCGAGTGTGCACCGGATCCTACGGTCAAGCCAGACCATTCTGTGACGGAATATTCCGGTTATTGGTTATAAATCTCCGTTTGTGATACATCCCCAACACGAGTCCCCATATTGCCGCATTCCGTCAACGCTACCGAGATCAAACAGGGCGCGTTCACCGACCAGATGACAGACTCTCCGCTGATGCGGAACGATTGTGGTTAACCAACGACCCGGCCAAACCTGACTGGTGTTGGTTAACGCCGTCAGACGTATCGTTCCCGTCCGTCGTCACAGAGGTTTTCCGGTCACTTCGACGAGATCCGCAAACAGGACCGTCCCTCCTGATCGAACAGCTCGAAGACGCTGTCTTGCATCCAGCCGGCTCTGTTGAAACCCTATTGTCTTACCATCTTTCCTGCTGGAATATCCGTTAGGTAGGTGTGCAAGCTGATTGATAGAGAAACTACCAATGGCGATGATAATTATGCGATCCTTCTGCATACACAGCGCTTATCCAGCATATCAGACGAGCCGGTCGGACATTGAGTAATCTCCGAAACAGCGAGACGACCAGTGAAGATCGAGAGTCGAATACAGACCGCGATATTCCACAAAGCGAATAGTTTCTATTTTGCCAGTAATCGGCGTTCAGTAACCCGATCCCACGACTGATTACAAGGCCTCATATCATGATAATATGGATGTCTGGTAATGGGAAGCGCGGGATTTGAGTAACCCAATCACGAGTGAACATAGTGGCATTCACGTCCAGAAATCCTTCCAGCCACGAAAATACTCCCTTCCCGCGATTCAATTCCAAATCCGATCGACTCGCAGTGAACCTGGTCAACTCTCTCTGACCGGCTATCTTCAAATTGGTGCGGTTTCTTCACACAAAAGAGCAATAGCACCAGTAATATGCCGACTTAGTGTTTTTCATCACTTAAGGTACGGCAGCTATCTGTCCCACTCCAATGGCGAATAATAGGAGTCCAGCAATGAATAGGAGACGATGCACTGTGATGTGTGACTCAATGACATTCATGATACATCCAAACACTGCATCCACTATTGTTATGCACAACCTGACCGAGTATAATTGTAATTCCCGAACTATTTTGAACGCTGGTGTAGGCACTCGATCTGTCCGGCTGGACGATTGTCGATAAGGCTAGTCATGACTATCTTGTCCCGTCCGGAGTCACAGTACCACCAGGAAAAACAGTGTCATTCAATACTGAGAGTGGGTCCAATTCAGCCTCGAAATTATACTGGGGATCCAGGTGTGCTGTCTGGAACAACGCTGCCAAGACGGCACAGAACCGCGCACAGGCCGAACAATGTGCCTATGACGTCGATGCTCTTGGACTCATCGACATCACTAACGAGAGTTACGAGAACCCCACAGCCCACCAGTACACCGTCTCCACCGACGACGTGACCGACGAACTGATGGCCTGCACGTGCCCGCACCACGTCCACCGAAACGCCTTTTGCAAACACATAGCCGCCGTCGAAACCGCAACCGACGATGGGACGCACGAGGCGTTCCCCTCCGAGGACGACAACGAGTCCGAACCCGACAACTGTGACTGCGCTGGTCTCGGTGACTTCCCGTGTTGGCCGTGGGGAATCCAGAGGGGAGAAATCAAAGACCATCACCTTGCACTACGTTTCACAACAGTACAACACATTAAGTATCTGATTCAATATTGGACAGCGAGAATAGAGAGGAACTTTTTAAACAATACCTTCAACGGTATGAGCAAGTAAATGGTTGATACGGGTACCATCGGTCGGCTAACAGCTGGCTTGATTCTCCTGCTCGGTAATGGCTATTTTGTCACAATCGAATTCGCGATGACGCGTGTTCGCCAGTTCACACAAGACGAATTCCAAGGGTCACGTGGTCTTGAACGTGCCTGGAAGATGACCGAACGATTGGAAATTTTCCTCTCTGGGTGTCAACTCGGGATTACTATCTGCAGTGTTGGTCTTGGTGTCGTCGCTGAACCCGCACTTGCCGCAGTGGTCGATCCACTCATTATTGCGCTTGGACTCGAAGGAATACTTGGAACGGGTGAGGGTGGACACACAGCGCTTGCGGCAATCACTTCGTTGGCAATCATCAACCTCCTTCATCTTACGGTTGGAGAACAGGCACCGACGTACCTCGGTATCGAACGATCCAAACAAGTCGCAAAATACGGTGCTCCCGTCCTTTACTGGTGGACACGTATCTTCTCGCCAATCATTCGTCTTGCCGATTGGACAGCAAAAGCATTGCTTTCGTTCTTTGGAGTCGAAATGACCCGGTCCTGGGCTGAAGAGGAGATTGAGGAAGGTGCAGACACGCGTCAGGGGTTAATTAATCAGATGGGATCGACCATGGCGAATATGGACATTCCTGCTGATCGACGGGAAGAAATCATCAACGCAATTGCAATCGATCATATCCATGCATCTGATCTTATGGTCGATCGAGATGCAATTATCACGGTGTCAACGGAAGAGTCATTTGAGAGAAATCTCGAAACAATCCGCTCACATCCACATACGCGCTTTCCCCTCGTTGGAGAGAGCGTAGACGACATTATCGGAACAATTTATCTTCCTGCTGTTGTCCAGTCACAGGAGGCACTCGAACAGAAGGAGTCAAACCTTGCTGACATAGCGTCCCCCGCATTGACCGTTGCACCGGATATTCCGATTAGCGACCTAATCGACACGTTCCAAGAAGCAGATCAAGAGATTGCACTTGTAATAGATAATGGTCGAACAGCGGGAGCCATAACTGCAACCGACGCGTTTGAAGCGATTGCTGGTGAACTCAAAGATCCACTCGACAGGTCGAAGTAATTTTCGGACTGGTAATAGTTCTCGTCTCTCCTAAGAACGCAACCGACGACGGCACACTCAATGCCTTCCCCTCCGAGGACGAAGATGATTCCGAACTAGACGACTGCGACTGTGACGGCCTCGGTGGCTTCCCGTGTTGGCCGTGCGCGAGAACGGGACGGAAGGAATTGCCGAACTAGCTTATTCCCCCTTTGTTTATGATGCGTCCCTAAGGTCGAAATCTACCTCAGAGGAAAACCACCACTAGTAACAGTGCGTGGATACCGAGTAACCATTACAGTTACCTCGTGGTTTTGCTTTCGTGTCCGGTCACAACGGGTGTGACTCATAAACCCCGTGATAATTTGTCGCGGGTCAGCCGCGTCTGTGTGTTCAAGGATGTCTCTGTTTCAGCAGTTATCGGTCAAGGACCCATGCCGCGAATCTCCTGATTTGTTATCAGCGGGGGGTTCTTACTTCGATTGAGTTCTTTTCAAATATTCGGATCTCCAGACATACTTCTCCCTACTTCAGCAGTAATCTCGACCACCCCGAGGTTGCCGACGACGCATGCGAGGTGAGTATCTTTTCGACAGAACAAATTTTCCATTTCCTCTATTTTGGCCCTGTATGAGAACTAGAACACCTAGTATACCTTGCACATACGAATTCTATATTCAGAAATAAAGGTTGGACGTATTCATATGTCCACCACCCTTATTTGATGGGCATTTGTTTGGTGTTAGTGGAAAGAAACAGATGTCCATCGTCATCTCAGGAACATAGTTGACAATTCCAGGAAAATTAGAAGACATGGTTCATAAAAAGGAAAAGTGGAAGCGAGAGAAGTACGGTGACGATATCCGAGCAAAGATACTCGAGTTCGCCGAGAACGGGTGGGAAACCATTCCGGAGGACGAACGTGAGGCGTGGTTCTGCCGGTTCAAATTCTGGGGCGTGTTCCACCAGCGAACCGGACAGGAGAGTTATTTCATGATGCGACTAACCAACTGTGGCGGTATCCTCGAACCGGGACAACTCCGTGCCATCGGTGAGGTCGCACGCGATTACGCAACCGGCCCGGCCGAAAACCCAGAATTCGGGAACGGATTCGTGGATTTCACGACGCGCCAGTCGATTCAACTTCACTGGATAAACCTGGAGGACGTTCCCGAAATCTGGGACAAGCTAGAATCCGTCGGCGTCTCGACCCGCTCGGCTGGCGGGGACACGATGCGGAACATCTCCGGGTGTCCCGTCGCGGGCAAGGACAAACACGAGTACGTCGAAACTCGGGGGCTGCTCGACCGAATTCAGGCGCAGTTACGCGACGACGATGTCCTGTGTAACATGCCGCGAAAGTTCAATATCTCTGTAACCGGATGTCGCGAAGGTTGTGCACAGGACTCTATCAACGACGTTGCGCTTGAACCCGCTCGAAAACTTGTCGACGGGACGCAGGTCAAGGGATTTAATATGCGAGCGGGGGGCGGTCTCGGTGGGCGCGAACCCCGTCGTGCCCGCTCGCTGGACATTTTTGTCACGCCCGACGACGCCTACCAAATTGTTCGTGCTTTCGTCGAACTGTACCACGAAGAAGGAAACCGCCAAAACCGGCGGAAGAATCGAGGCCGGTTCTTCGTCGATGACTGGGGGACAGACGCCATCCGCGAAGAACTCGCCGAACGGGTCGAGTTCCCGCTTCTCCACGCAGGAACGGATTTACGCGCCCAGTATACGTTCAACGCTGGGAGACCCGATGAACGGGGAAAACACGACCACGTTGGCATTCACGAACAGGCAGACGGTGATTACTACGTCGGTCTGAACGTCCCCGTCGGCCGCGTTACCGCCGACGAGGCCATCGAACTCGCCGATCTCGCGGACGAGTACGGTAGCGGCGAACTCAGGCTTACCCGCCGACAGAATCCAATCATCATCGACGTGGACGGTGCGCGACTTGACGACCTGCTCGCCGAACCACTGTTGGAAACCCACGCACCCGAACCGTCTCCGTTCACTCAAGGGGCGATGGCATGTACGGGGACCGAGTTCTGCTCGCTTGCGCTTACCGAGACGAAGGTAAGGGCGACAATGATGCTTCGCTGGCTTAGGGACAACGTCGACCTCCCGGACGACATCTCCCAACTGAAGATTCATTTCTCGGGGTGCACCGCAGACTGCGGGCAAGCGATGACTGCCGATATAGGTTTGCAGGGGATGCGTGCTCGCAAGAACGACCAGATGGTCGAGGCGATGGACGTCGGCGTCGGCGGCGGTATCGGCGACGGACCGGCGTTCATTGAATGGGTTCACCAACGAGTTCCGGCCGACGAAGTTCCGGGACTCATCAAGAACCTCGTCGAAGCTTTCGCCGCGCTCCGGGAAGAGGGACAGACATTCCGTGAATGGGTGGACGCGACCGGCCATGAGTCGATCATCGAACTGGCCGTCGCCGAGGAAACCAGCTACGAAGACCCCTGCCTCCATGATGCGAAACAGTCGTGGTACCCGTTCTCGACTGGCGATGGCCCCGCACCGACCGCTCCCGACGGCACCCCCATTACGAGCAATGACTGAGTACGGCGCCCGACATTCGACCGTCGTTCTGTCCGGCACTGATCATCCATGAGAAACACCGTCCCGACGACGTGCATGCGCTGTGCGGTCGGCTGCGGACACATCAACCAGAGTCTCGACGTCGGCTACGGTATCGACATCGTTCGTGGCGACGTTACTCATCCAGTGAATCAGGGACTCGCCTGTCAGCGTGGCATCAGGGAGAGCAAATCTCCTGAGGGAAAATGGCTGACGCGCCCGCTGATTCGTGAAGGTGATCGACTTCTCCCGACGACGTGGGACGTCGCCCTCGGCCGCGTGGTGGAACAGTTCACGTTGACCGTCGAACGCGACCCGGACGGCCTCGCCGTCCTCGGGAGCGGACAGCAGACGAACGAGGCCGCGTACGTCCTCGGGAAACTGGCTCGTGGCGGATTCGGTACCCGTTACTATGATGCCAACACGACACTCTGTATGGCCAGCGCGGTGACGGCCTACTACGACGCGTTCGGGAGCGACGCGCCACCATGCACGTACGACGACATTCCTGATGCACGCACCCACCTCGTCTGGGGAGCGAACCCCGCTGTCGCCGACACGCACGTTTCGCCCGCCCCCGGCGGTGACCTCGCCCTCGCTCGCGCGGTGTTGGCCCGCCTTGTCGAACGGGACGCGATAGATGACGCGTTCATCGCCACAGTGACAACCGGTTTCGATGCACTCCGCGCCGAACTCCCGACCGCGGAGGACGGAGCGGCAACGGCTGGTGTTGATCTCGACACAGTCGACGAACTGGTCGACTCGATCGCCGACCCGACGCTGCTCTACTGGGGGATGGGCATCAATCAGAGCACGCAAGGAACAGCGACTGCGGGCGCCCTGATAGACCTCTGTCTCGCAACCGGAAACCTCGGTCCCGGAACGGGGCCGTTCTCTCTGACCGGACAGGCGAACTCCATGGGAACGCGCGTCTGTTCGTCCAAGGGTACGTGGCCTGGCCATCGGTCGTTCGACGATCCGAATGAACGCGCGGTCGTCGCGGAAGCGTGGAATGTTCCCGCGGAGCGATTGCCCAAAGATTCCGGACCCGGACCGGTCGGAATCGTCGAGGCCATCGACGGCGGTCCGGTCGAGGCGGTCTGGACGGTCGCGACGAATCCCGTCGCCGGGTTGCCCAACTCGTCCGCGGTCCGCGACCGACTCAACGAGGCGTTCCTCGTCGTGCAGGACGCCTTCCGCACTGAGACCGTCGAACTGGCCGACGTCGTCCTTCCCGCCGCGACGTGGGGCGAGTCGGACGGGACGACGATGAACATGGAACGACGCGTCTCCCGCGTTCGGTCCGTGATGGACACACCGACCGGTGTCCGAACCGACCTCGACATAATCACCGCCATCGCCGAAGGGATGGTCCCCGGACTGATGGAACGACCCGACCCGCGGACCGTCTTCGAGGAGCTGGCCGAGATCACGGCAGGCACATCTGCGGACCTCTCCGGAATCGGCTACCCTCGCCTCGAAGAGGAGAAGGCCGTTCATTGGCCCGCGCCCGATCCGAAATCGAGCGGTGGCTACCGGTACTACGACGACGGGAACTGGTCATTCGAGACGGCATCTGGTCGCGCTCGATTTTCGACTGGGACTCATCGAGGCGTCCCGGAGCCCACGAACGAAGAGTACCCTCTCACGCTTACGACGGCACGAACCGCGGACGGGTACAACACTGGCGTCCGCTCCCGCTCCCTTGACCCGTCTAGTCCGACCGCGCGGATCCATCCGGAAACGCTCGAATGCCTCGGTATTGACGGAACGGATGCCATCTTCGCGTCCCGACGAAGCGAGGTTCCGGTTCGAATCGATCCGGATTCGGCGGTTCCACGGGATGTCGTCTGGCTCCCGGTTCACCATCCACGGACGAACGAACTGACGCTTCCCGACAGGGACCCGCGGTCCGACGAACCGAACTACAAGCAGTGTGCGGTGCGACTCGTGCCGGGTTCGCCCGACCGAACCGCGGCCGCCGGAGCGGAGGTGGCGAGCGATGACTAACAAGGTCGAACAGCTGTTAATCGCGACCGTCGGGTTCTTCTGGGCGTTCCTGATGTGGTTCTCGACCGCCGCGTTCAGCACGAGCATCGGGGATTTCTACGGTCTCACCACCGGCCAACTCGCCCTGCTTGCCAGTTCGGCCATTTGGCTCGCGCCGCCCGGCCGCGTCGTCGCCGGGTGGGCGGCTGACCGGCTCGGCGCGCACAACACCTTCGCCATCATCCTCGCGTACTCCGGCGTGGTAAGCATCGCGTCCTCGTTCGCCGCGAGCTACGAGATTTTGTTCATCGAACGACTCGTCGTCGCCTCGGCGGGAATCAGCTTCGTCGTCGGCATCCAGCACGTCGCACAGTGGTTCGACGAACACGAAATCGGCACGGCAGAGGGGTTGTATGCTGGAACCGGAAATGTGGGTGCAGGCGTCGGCGCGCTGGTACTCCCGCGGCTCTACGGAACGCACTTCGGCGACGCTTTCCTCCATCTCGGGATCGGCGCGCTCGTCATTGCGGCCGTCTATAAGTGGCGTGGTCAACCGGCAAAGGACCAGGCGATGGCCGAAGCCGCACGGAGCAATACGTCTTTCAGCGACATGATGTATGTTTGGACGCGGTACGTCGCCATCGGGCTCATGCTCGCCTACGCGATGTCCTTTGGATTGGAAATCGCGATGAACTCGTGGCTACCCACGTACTACACGGATGGTTTCGACGAGTCCATTCGACAACTCGGATTCACCGATACGGCGTCCATCCAGGTCGCGGCCGGAACGTTCGCCGCCGTCCAGTCGTTCAACGCGTCGCTGTGGCGGCCGTTCTCGGGATACATGTCCGACCTCTGGCAGCGAAAGGGGTGGACGCCGTACCCCATCCTCGAGAAAGACCAACCATTCTCGCCGCGTATTCACTGGCTACTCACCGCGCTTATACTCATCTCGATACTAATGATCGCTCTCACCGCCGTGGGCCTCCTTCCGTTATCGGTTGTCGTCTTGGCTTGCTCCGGAATCGCAGTGAGTTTCGGTACCGGTGGCGTGTTCGCCATCGTTCCGCTCGTTTTCCCTGACCGACCGGGGACGGCGTCCGGGTTCATCGGCGGCATCTCCACGATGGGCGGCATCGTCTACCCGCTCATGTTTGGCTTCATGCCCAACATTCACACGGGGTACGCCTTCATCGCCGTCGTGTTCTTCGTTCCCATCATGCTGTTTTACCTGTGGGCGATGCACTCACAGAAGGGAATCGGCGACCACGGCATTGGTTCGAGGGAACGCTGGCTCGGCAAGAAACGGACATCCGGTGCATCGACAGGAGGTGATGACTGGTGACGGAGTACGATTCGTGGTACAAGTGGGGGAAGACCGTGCTGTACGTCGAGATGCTGATCGCAGTGCTCGTAACAGTGTTTTCCCTGTACATGGCGTTCAACGGCCAAGCGAGATGGTTGATCTAACATGAACGTCACCCGGACCGTATTGGAGGAAGTGGAACCATGAGTACAACCACGGGTATAGTCTCACTCGTCGGTGCCGGGCCGGGCGACCCGGAACTCCTCACGGTCAAAGCCCGACGCCTACTCGATGAGGCTGACGTAGTCCTCCACGCCTCACTCGTGGGCGACGATATCGTCGAGTCACTACCGGACCACGCGACCGTCATTCACACCGGCAAACGGGCAGGGGGCGAACGCACTCCACAGCCGGAAATCAACGCTCGGATGGTCCGAGAGGCCCGGGCCGGCAACGACGTCGTCCGCTTGAAGGGCGGCGACCCGACTGTCTTCGGGCGCGGCGGTGAGGAAGCCGAACATCTGGCCCGTCACGGTGTCCGGTTCGAAGTCGTTCCCGGCGTGACGAGCGCCGTCGTCGCCGGCGAAGTTGCTGGTATTCCTGCTACCCATCGCAATTGTGCGTCCAGCATCACCATCGTCACCGGACACGAGAACCCCACGAAGGACGGTACGTCCCTAGACTGGAAGGCCCTCGCCAGGAACGTCGAGGCTGGCGGAACGCTCGTTATTCTCATGGGTGTCGGTCGACTCCCCGACAACATCGCCGCGCTCTGTTCGAATGGCCTCGACGCCGAAACACCCATCGCGATGGTCGAGCGTGCAACGCTGCCCGACGAACGAGTCGTCACCGGGACACTGAACACGGTCGTCGAACGCGCGAAAACTGCCAACGTGAGTCCTCCGGCGGTCACCATCGTCGGTGACGTCGTCAACACCTACGATATCGTCGAACATTGCTTGGCCAACTCTGCGGGTTCGATGGTCACCTCATGGTCATCTTCGTTCACCACCGACGGGATCGGGGAGGCAACTCACAGCGAGTAGTAAGATCGCTTTCGCCGTCCATTTCTACGAACTCTCGCTGAACATCCCGACGAGCGTTCAGTGAACTAACGCTACTCGACCGTACTTGCGACGTCCCTTACCAGACAAAACGTCTATCCTGTCCTCTCGCATAGTCGTGACTCGCATAGGGTGATCCACGCGAATATATTATTGGAAAGTTCTGTACAATAGTTTTAAACAGAAAGATAGTTGAATAATCAACTATGGACCTCCTAGAACGGTTTCGTATGGCACAAAGGATGATGGCGAATCCATTTATGCGGAGACAGCAGTTCCTATCATCTGTTATCGGTCCGGTTCAGAGTCGAATTCATGGGAACGACGGCGAATACGTTATGGATGCTGACTGGGACAACCTCCTCATCTTGGACGCCTGTCGATACGACCTATTTACCCAGATTTGCGCCAAATTATCGCTTGACGGTAAGTTGACCAAGTTCCAATCTCGGGGGAGTTCCTCATCGGAATTTTTACTGGAGAATTTCGGCGGTCGATCGTACAACGACACCGTCTATGTAACCGCCAATCCACACGAGAAACGAGTTCTCGACGATTCGTTCTACTTCACGGACCGTGTCTGGATCGACGGATGGAGCGATGATGACGGAATCGTCCCCCCGGAAGTACTCTCGGAACGTGCGCTCTCGGTCCACGAAGAATTCCCAAACAAACGTCAGATAGTCCATTTCATGCAACCACACACCCCTTTTATCGGCGAGACGCAGCTCGATATCGATAGCCGATTAACCGGCGGACTCCGGGACATGATGCTCGATGAGTCATCGGAGATGGACTTCGGATTCGCTTGGGAAGCATTGCAGGATGGTGAAATCGAAGACGGGATCTTTTGGGAGGCGTATCGAGATAATTTGATCCGTGTACTCGAGGAAGCGATCCCGCTCGCCGAAGAGCTTCCGGGAAAAACAGTGATCACGGCCGATCACGGAAACGCAATCGGCGAGTGGGCGACACCATTCCCGATTCCGGTCTACTTCCATCCGAGTAAAATACGGATGCCGGTACTCAACACCGTTCCGTGGTTCGTGCCTCCGTACTCGAAACGAAAGCAGATCGTCAGGTCAGGGAAGTCGGGGTCGGCAGATATCTCCGACGAAGCGGCTGAATCAGGCGATGACACGATCGAGGAACGCTTGTCTGCGTTGGGTTACGTCGATTAACACCGATCCGAAATATTCAACATCATTGGTAGCCGAGTCGCGTCGCTGGCGGGGGGACTCGTCGCCGAAGTCGAGTCGGTATTTGGTCGAGGTTCGTTGATTTTCGATGACTGGTCGTTTAATCGCCGCGGGCGATTTACACGCGTATAGGAGAATGCCTCGAGGCTTGACCTCGAGGCGATTCACGTGGTCGTGGAACGGATTCACCGTGCCCGCGAAGCGGATCCACACATCGCTCAAAAATGGTCGTCGACGAACGGCCAAACGCCGTCAGGATAATACTCGTGCCCACCATCACCGATATATAACGTACACTGCTCCGGCGCACCAGCCGCCGTGTATATCGATTGCAAACGTTCGAAGGCGCGTTTCGTTCCTTCGATCGGAAAGATGTCGTCTTCGACGCCATTTGTGGCAACGAACGGGCGTGGTGCGATGAGCCCGGCGATGTCGTACTGTTCACCCAACTCCGCAATCCCCGGAACGTAATTACACTCGCAGTGATCGATTGCAGCGATAGACTCTTCGAACGTACAGAAATACGACGATATCGCAACTGCATCGATTCGCTCATCGATAGCTGCACTGAACAGTGCAACGGCTCCACCGCTAGAGTGGCCAGTAACGAGAATACGGTCATCGTCGATATCCGACCTCTCTTCGATGAAATCGAGTAGACAAGTGACATCCCAAACCCTGTCACCCACGAGCGACCGACCGAAGAGTTGTGCATGTAGTTGCAAGGTGTGACAGGTTCGGTAGCCGAGCGCTTCATCGGAGCGGTTCGCTAGTTCGGCTAGCCCACGCATGGCAGGTACAATTACTGCATAGCCCCAATCGATGGCATGGAGCGCGATATCACGCCGTTCATCAGTTATCTGAGTACGCTGCTCAGTAGTTTCTGGACGGCCGACACTCACATCGCGACCACCTGCTCCGTGTCCGTGAAGTGTGATTGCAACGGGGTACGGTGGGTCCTGTTCGTCGGGAATCAGTAAATAGAACGGTAGTTGAAAATCAACTTCCGTATGGGCTCGCCAATCCTGTCGTTCGTGATCGTCCTCTGCCGCCGTGTCAATACAATAGGGTTTCAGGTCAGGGGCATCGCTATTCCCGATAACGGAAAAACCGAACAGTGACCGGAGGTCGGTTCGAAATTCATCCTACCACGAGCACAACGCGGCTGCTGTCTGTCCCGTATATGCATGTCGAGGGTTGTGGCTCTGGAATAGTCGTCGTGTCCACCGGTCAGGATATCGGGAGTTGGTCACGGGTTCCGACTACACGAAGTGTGCTAATAAGAACTCCCTCTGATTCGATATCACGACGGTTGTCCACTCTAACCGTAACGGTCAGCAGATCGGGTCAGGTAAGTGGGCAATTCGACATAGAAGCATCTGATCAGCACGTCTTCGACTCCGGTTGATTTGCTGAAAAACGAGATTTCCACGACGCTACAGTTCTTATCGATAGTTACAACTAGCGGACTTTCAGTTTTCAAACTGGATTATCGGACAGTTCGACGATACGGAACAAACCCTGATAGGATGTTTCACACGTCCAAATTCCAGATTGACACCTTAAAGTGTGGAGTCACTGGATCCTCGCTCGACAGGAAATAGAAGCGCTATTGCTGGAAATTCATTTACACCATAGTTCCGAAGTAAATCACCCACACACTACCGTGAGACCTCCTCCTCCCACAATCACCTCACTCTTACAGACAGTCCCATTGCTGATTCACAGAAGACAGTCCGGTGGTCTCAACCAGTCCACTTCACAACTGACGACCGAACCCAATGACGTGATGAAACCAATCCATAATCGGATGCCCGTGGTGCTATCGAGTGAGGACAAAGATCGGTGGCTTTCGGGTGATCCAGAAGAACGTGAAGCGTTGTGTCAACCGTATTCTCGTGATGATTTGGCTGCCTACGAGATCTCGACGCGAGTCAACAACCCAGTCATGACGATCCGTCGGTCATTGATCCAGAGGATCACGAACAATCGGGACTTGGTGAGTTCTCCTCGGAGTGAATAGGTGAGGAAGGAGTAGTGATATCGGACAGATAGTGCTTCTCAAAGAGTTGTGATTTGAGCGGTGCTACCGTCTGTTAGTGAATTGGGGAAAGTGAACCGAGACTTACTCGCACATGAAGAGTAGTTAGTTGAGATTCTGTTGCTTCACTACCGGTTGTTGCACTAAGCAGTTGTGGACACACCAGACGTCAAGTTAAATATATAAGACGGTAGCGGCTACTATTCTAAAAACTTTGTGGACATTTTGTCTACACTGCTTTTCAATTAAATATTAAGAACTATCAAAATATATGCACCTAGGGTGAAAGAGATTGTCAGAGTCAACCAAGTACCAATGATAAACACCCATAAAACTGGACTCATGAGAAATTTATCGACTTGGGTGGGAAAGAGTATTAGTACCCACATTGGAAGACCAATTACTACGATTACGAAGAAGAAAAGAGATGCACGTACAGTTCGGCTATCGAAAGCACCCATGAATATAATACTAGGTGCAATGATATCAAATTTAGATAGTAATTAAAACATAATCCCTAGATATCAAATCGCGTCATTACACTTTAAAGCAGATAAAAGTGGTCCGTGTCACACTGGAACTGGGATGGGGAGTGTCCAGTGATGATGACGCGAACACAAATAACAAGTACTGCCAAAAGTCGCATTACATCCTCGTTGTTTCTGGAGCACTCGGTCTGACTCGATGACGGGTCCAAAATTGAAATCGCTAGCGGGAGCGGAGCAGCGATACCGCCGGGTCACCATGGTTGGACGGTTGGCGATGAAGAGCTCGTCTATCTTGAATTCCAGCGAGGGACTCCGTCCACCCTGAAGTAATTCGCCAAGATCCCAATATATTGGTCCGACACAGCTCCATCACACAACACCTCAACTGTGCGCCAGCACCCGTCGCCAGCGCCAATAAAAACACTCTGAAAGAGGGGTAGATTCACACGTGACTCGCACTACGCTTCGAGGAGATCGTGTCGACTTGACCGTACACAGGGTCAACACGGAAAGCCACCAAGCCCATCTCAGTCACAGTTCGCTGGTTGGTCGGTATCGCTGGCTTGTGCATAGGGTTCCGGTTATTGCTAGATTTGTGTTCCACCGTCCGCGACAGCGGAAGCGTTCGGTATCTCCAAGTGTACTTCGGTCTGTTCGGACATTGGTATCCACTCTAAATCCTCCCCGTAGTGGAAGGTGCGGTGGTCCTGGGTCGGGTCGACGACCGTCAGCGAGAGCCAGTCGTTGTCCAGCAGTTCGGTCAACTCCTCGTGGTCGGCCAAGATGCCGGTAACGCGCTCGACCGGCGCATGGACGACCGTCGAGAGGCGGAGCGGCTGGTGATACGGTTTGTCATCGGCGGCCATCAGCGACTGGAGGGGGAGACCGGTCATCAAGTCGCCGCCGGTTCCCTGGTAGACACCGACGTTGCCGACAGGGTTCTGCGTCACCTTCGACCCGCTGCCATAGACTGCGTTGTCGACTGTCGAAAAGTAGTACTGAGTATTGATCCACTGTGTGACGACCATGGGGCCAGTGAGGATCGCTTCGAGCGCGTCACCATCCGGGTCGGTCGACCAGTCGTAGGAGTGGAGGAAGGCCCGGCCGTCGAGATTGAGGTTGCTCGTCAGTTCGCGAGGGGCGACGACGAAGCCAGCGTTGCCGGCCAGTCCCCACTCGGGACGCGTTTCGGCCCAGTCGGCGGCACGGCGTTCCGTCTCACTGACCCCCATCGAGCTGTCGGCACCCATCGACTCGGCGCGCTCGGCTGTCGCGTTCTCGCGAGCGATAGCCAGGTCTGCACGCAACCGGTCGATATCCCCCGCGTGACTTTCGGGGATGTCGTCATCGTACAGTTCCACCTCGTCGGTCGTGGTGTTGTGCTGGCCAGCGACGAAGACGGTGTCCTCGGGGATGTCGAAGCCGCGGTCGCGGAGTGCCGTCTTGACATCCTCGTCGTTACAGATTGCTGCAAGTACGCGGGCATTCGGGCCGCTGGGGTTACCAGCACAGGCGCCACAGTCTAGACTCGTCTCGTACGGGTTGTTAGTCGTCTCGCTGGCGTGCCCGGCGAAGACGACGAGGCGGCCGAACTCCTCCCAGCCCATCAGGTCGAAGGCGGTCGCGGCGTACTCGACTTTTTCATCGTGGGTCAGTCCCACCGGGAGGTCACCGACATAGGTGTGCTGGTGGTGGATCAGCGGCTCACAGAACTCGTGTTCGTCGGGTACCGACGCTTCAACAGCGTCTAACAAGTCGTGGACGCGCCCGGGAACGAGCGTGCGGGCCGCGAGTGCGAGGCCGTAGCCGCTGCCAGCGTTTTCGACGTAGCCGTAGGCTGTGGCGGCGTTGGCCTCTAGCGTCTTGATAATCTCATCGGCGGCCTCGCGGATGCCCCACCAGCGGTCGTGGCTCGCCTGCGTGTCGTTGTCGGTCGGAAAGTCGTGGATGTAGTGCTGTGGTTCGAGGATCGGTGGACAGGCCTCGACCGCTACATCGGTGTCGTATCCCCGGTACTCGATCGGGATGCCGAAAAAGCCAGCGTACCCGTGAGTCTCATAATCTCCCCCCGCCTCGATGTGACGGCGAATGACTTCCGAACGAGTGTCGATACAAAAGACAAGCTGGGCGTCTGGACGGCTCGACGGATCGCTATCGGCCATCGACTCACTCTCCTCGGCGATCGCCTCGACGAGATCGTCACGGTATGTCGCTTCCCACGCACGCAGGAACGCCTGAGCGAGTTCGTCGGCTGGCTCCATGTCGGTGCCCTCGTTCGAGGGCTCGAGGTCAACACCAGTCGCATCTGACAGTGCCAGACGCACCGCGAGGTACTCCTCCAGCGAAATCGGGTATTTCGACTGCCACTCTCTCCCGTCATCGACACGCTGCTTGATCAACCCCGTCCAGCCCGGGAGGGCAGCTAGTTGCTCCTCGAAGATAGACACCCACTGGCTCTGCGGGTACGGCTCCAGCACCGTCTCGATCGTCTCGATCGGCGTCTCGGGAAGGTCAGTGATGAGCCCTTCGTCTGGGATTTCGCCGTCGTATTCGACCACCCCACGAAAAGCGGCGTAGAACCCTTCTTCGCGGTTCGGCATCGACCAGTGGGCACTCCCCTCGTCGAGGAAGTTCGATAGCCACTTCGTCAGCACTTGGTCAACATGGTTTGGGGCGGTATCGGTGACACCTTCCACGACGTCGGTCGCGTCGGAAATGCGGTCCAACAACGTATGGGGTTCCTCCTCGTAGCCTGCCTCGGCAAGTTCCGATTCGAGTATCTCCGGGTCTATCTGGCCACGTTCCAGTGCCGTCTCGAACGTCTCGGGGTTGGGGTAGCCGCGACCACCTAGTAGGTCGGTTGCCCGTTTGACCGCCTCGCCGAACGGCTGGTCCTCGAACCCCGAGAGCGGGTTGGCCGTCACGAACGAGTGGATGGGCCAGAGGGACCCGATGCTAGTCGCTGCTTCATCGATGCTATCGTGGATGATGGATTCAGTACTCATTATATTCCTCTGTGGAGGTCAGGAGGGTGTCCGACGCGGGTTGGCTGGCGTTAATCAGTGCGACGTAGAGACGCTGGCTGCGCTCGTGGATACCGGTCTCGATCCCAACGTAGATGCCAACGAAGATGACGGCAATGACGCCGTGGAGCAGAGTCAGTTCAGTCGGGGCTGTGACCATCGGAAGTCCGAATAGGAGTCCGGATATCGTCTCGTAGACGGCGGCGTAGATGACGATGGCTGGGAAGAAGACCAGGGGGACGGCTCCGTAGCGGGCCGACCGCGAAAGTGAGGTGGTCTGGACCGCATTGCGGGCCGCGTGGAGCGTGGTGAACACGACGAAGAAGGTCAGCAGGAGTCCGGCGTCCATGTTCGTCCCTTTTCCGGTCAGCGCCGCGAACAGTATACCGCCGGCTAGTCCGGTCAGCAGCGTCACCGCGAAGGTGACGACGCTCGTTGGGTACCCCACCGTGTGCGAGGGCTCCTCGCTCGGACTGGTATGTTCAATCTGCCCCCCGGAGGAGAGGAATTGGTATGCCTTGTAGAAGCCGTGCAGGATGAGGTGGGTGATGGCGGCCCCGAAGAACCCGAGGCCAGCCTGCATGATCATGAATCCCATCTGGCCGACCGTTGAACAACCGAGTTTGCGCTTGACGTCCGTCTGGACCGACTTCAGGAGTTTCCCACCAATCGCGCTGGCCGCGCCGACGGCGACCACTGCCAGCATGAAGGTGGTATCGACGGTGACGACCGGGGCAAAGCGGACCAGCAAGATGCCACCCGCATTGACGAACCCGGCGTGCATCAGTGCCGATGCCGGTGTCGGAGCGGTCATCGAGGAGAGGAGCCAGCCGTGGAAGGGAACGAGCGCCGACTGGATTATCGCCGCGAGGACGAGGGTCCCGGCAGCCACGAGCCACACCGCTCCGTCGAGCGAATCAGACGCCGCGGCGATCCCGGAGATCGTCGTCGCACCGGTCGTCCACCACAATACGGTCAGCGCGACCCCGAGTAGCGCGCTGCTGGCGAGGAAGTACCGGCGAGCGACCGTCGCGGCCGCCCGTGCCTGGCGCCAACCGTCGACAAGACCGACGAGTTTCGCCATCACAAGCCCCATCGCCAGCCATAGGAGCCAGAACAAGGCGATAAGGTCGGCGGCCACGAGCCCCATCACAGCAGCCGTGAAACCGAACACGGCGAGGAAGAAGTCGGTCTCATGGGCGCTACCAGCCATGTAGCGGCGAGAGTAACTGTGAACAATCCCGCTAAAGAAGGTGACGACCACCCACATCAGAATGGTCAGGCCATCGATGGCGACCACGCCGGGGATCTCCCACGACCCACCGAACCGGACTCGGGCGATGAGGACGGCGATACTCGCGGCGAACAACGTCCACACGAGCCACGTTAGTACAATGGGCACGGACGGCGATTCCACCGTCGTGTCCGGGAGCGCTCCGATCGTCGGTTTCGAACTACGTCCTGACATCGTTCATCCTATTGTCCGACCATCCCACGTACCGAGACGAACTCGGAATCCGCTTCTGGTCGTATTCAACACAATAGAGAACAAAATGACTATTAAAACTATCTATATTCACAAAACGTTCGTAAATTGGCCATTATAGAACAGTATGGTTTTGTTGAGTCTGTATTTAAACACCCGGTATAGGAGGGTCAGGTCAGGAGATTTGTGACCTGTACCGACGAGTCGTCGGGGAGACGAGCCCGGATTGTGGTTGGTTCTGTCTCGCCGTCGAGGGCGACCAGATACTGCTTGTCAGGAAACGAATTGTACGCCCCATCTTGGTCGTGTACGTAGCCAGCGACCGTGACCGACGACGGGAGTGCCTGCTTGAGAAACACAACCTGGCGACAGACGTTGTACTCGACAAGTCGATTCTGTCTCGTCTGAGGTGGCATCGAGTCAGTCAGGAGCCCCTCCTCAAACGCATCTCCGACGAGCGAACGGAGCGGCTTCAACCGCGCTTCGATACCTGCAGGTGACCCTGAATCGGGTGCAATCCACCGGTCGTACGCGTCTTCGAGAACCTGACACCTCGTGTGTCCGACGATGAGTACTGCTGTAATGTCGTGCTGCGTTTCGAGGAGTTCGATATCGCTGTCCAGTACCACCTGACCTTCGTACTGATCCCAGGTCTGATTCCCGAGCGTCTGCACTCCGATGACGTTCCAGGTAGCATCGACCGGCCACAGCGGTTTCCAACTGCAGTCGCTCATCGAGCACGAGACGACGAGGGCCGTCTGGGTGGCCGAGCCATCTTCCCGGTTTCTCCGAGAACCGGTCCATTCTTGAACTGACTCGATAGCAGATTTGAGATCGTCCCCGCTCATCGTAAACCACGCCACCTCTGTTCAGACGCATTAGTGTCGGCCATTAGCTCTCAGTAACAGATTTGAACCTGAAACGAGATAGGGTTACCGAAACGTTCGAAATGTTCGTCACGAGGAACAGTTCGTTATTGATGCGAGGTGGTATGGAAGATCTCCCAGGGACGCCCTTGTTAAGCAGTCGTTCGAACCGATCGGTGGACGTACGGTCGTTGAGGACGATAGGATTGAGAACATCGAGGGGGACAGAAACGACATCGATTAACGTCATACTGCTGGCGTTCGACAACGACACGCGTCTGGGGATTCCCTTGCAGAAGAAGTGGTTCGACGTCACCGTCCGGGGAGTGTTACGGATAGCTACCACGGCTTGAGCCGAAATCGACGAACTCAATTGCGGTGTCAGCTCCCGACCGAGAGGCAGCACTTGCTGTCCTTGCGGGATACTCGGATAATCTAGCTGGCCCGATCGGTTCGGTACGGGCCGCCGTCCGTCGCGCGACCGAGCCAGACGTCAAACACGTCGTCGTTTAGGAATCGTCCCCCGTGTGAGTATTGGAATTGAACTTGCCGAAAGGTGTCGTCTCGTGGGTTCGAACGAGAACTTCATCAGCAACGGTAAGCCCCATATCGAGGAGTGCCTGTGCGACGGGTGTGATGTCGCTGTCCGACTCGCCGACAGCAGTCACGAGGAGATTTTGTTCCCCGGTGACCAGTTCTTGAACAGAGACGACACCATCGATTTCTAGAATATCGGGGATAAGGTCACCACGTTCGACTATCGAAGCGGTGCAGTAGAGCAACATTTGGAGCGGATAGCCCGATTTTTGATAATCGACATTGGCACTGTATCCTTTAATTACCCCATCGGATTCGAGACGCTGGATGCGCTTGCGGACGGTACTGTCCGAGGTATCGGTTCGCTCTGTGATGTCTCCAGAAGACATGTTTCGAGCGTCTTCCTGGAGTGCATACAGAATTGCTCTGTCGACGTCGTCGATCTCTCCTTCAACCATACCCGTGTGTCCGCGACAAAGCCACTTTACCTTTGTATGTTGCTCGAGATCCTCACCGATATCTATATTTTCGTCTCCTCTCTTTGGACTATTCTCGATAACAGAAAGACAACTACAACGACAACTACAGATGGGGACTTCACTAGTCAACGGGAGAGTTCATTAATAAAACGACTACGATAAATACCGAAGGCATTTCAGGTTGGTTCTACTCCTTTGCAAGCTTATCGTACGTTTCGGCATGCTCTTTCCGCTCGAGTGCTGCCATTGTACGCATCACTTCGCGGCGTTCTTGTGCTGTCTCCGCTGCTTGCAGCTGTTTCCGGAGATTGGCACGTTCAGCCGCGGAGTTAGATGGCTTGTCCGAGTTCATTCGATATCAACTGGCACCCGCTCGAACTCCTCACACGCCGCATCAAACGTCGCTTTGCCCACTGGTAGGATGTTGAACGTCCGTGATTGGCGAACCGTCGAAAGCGCCTCAACGGCTGCTATGTTCCCGATCTGGTACAACATCAAAGTCGCAAACTCCGAGAGCACATAGTGACTCGTAAACACCGACCAATACTCACGGCTTCCATGCCATCGAACACACCATTCGCTGCGTCGTGATTCACATCGTCCTCGTCAAAGGCAGCGTACAACCCACCAGTATCGACGAACAGCGGCAGTCTGGCGACTCTTCACTTTGCCCTGGTCCTCAAGCTGTCCAAGCTTCCGTCGAGCAGTCTCTCGTGAACACTCAAGCGCATCTGCGACATCACCAGAGGTCACAACGGGCCCCTCTACTTCCTCGAAAATGGCGAGCACGTCGGTGAGCGTTACCGTCTCGACGTACCGCCCTGTATCACCGAGATCTTTGGACAGTCTCCACAGTACACACTACCGAAGTATACTCCTATTGGTGTATGCCATGTGGTGAATACCAACCTTCATCACCATATGGCGGGTACAAAATCGTAGAAAGAACGGTGCCCTCGGGCGTGTGTAGAAACGCGCCGGGTGCTCTAACATCCGGCACCGGTCTTCCGAAATCCAAGGCGGACTTTTCCTTTGTGTGCGCGGGACAATCAGGGCCAACGTGTTTGCGTATTGCAAAGTACGGTCGTCATGTTGTTAGGTTACTGCCTATGGTGTTGCGTTGTGTCCTTTAGGACCATATATTGAAAGAAATAAAGGTTCCAAGATGGGTCGGCTTAGTTGGACACAAAACAATAATATCAATAGCCTTCTAACTGAGTTCTATGGACGATAAGGATCTTCGAATTCTTAAAGCGATCGGGATACTCGAATCGGGAAGCCCTGACAAAATAGCCGACGAGACTAGGATTCCGAAATCAACCGTTCACTATCGTCTCGAGAAGTTACAAGAAGAGGGGATCATAAAGAACGAAATCTTCGATATCGACTTCGAACAAGCAGGATTAAATCTCACCCTCATCACGGAAGTCTGGGCCGAATACGACTCTGGGTACCACAAACAAGTCGGAGACAAACTCGGTAACGTAAATGGCGTTAACCAGGTGTATTTTACCCTCGGTGACACTGACTTCATACTGGTTTCGCACCTTGCATCTCGTGGAATGGTCGAGGATCTCATCTCGGAATTCGAAGAAGTAGACGAAATCTCGAGGACGAGTTCGAAGTTCGTTATCACGACAATCAAGGACGAGTCAAATCCACTCAATGACTACGACATTGAGAGCCTAAAAGACGCGCTTCTTCCGGACCTCTCGTAACGAACACGTACCTCAAAGACCACTGAGGAAAGCTGAATTCGATGGGACACTACTCGTCCAAGTCGGGAACACTCATGTGGGCATCTGCTTCCCTTTGCGTGGGAAGCCCCCCAGCGATCGCGAGTAGAACAGCGCCGAGCAGACACCATATGCCTACAATAGCCCATTCGTAGGGCCACGTGAGTGCCGAGGGTGACCCGGGAAGGTAGAGACCGATAAAGAAGACGGTTAACACCAACCCTAGTCCACCGACGATGTATCCAGCTGGGAGCTTAAAGGGTCTGTTGAGTTCGGCGTTGCGATATCGAAGAGTCAAGAAAGAAACAACAACGAGGAACCACGCCGTGACCATTCCGAGTCCGCCCGCATTCACGATCCACACCAGCATCTGCTTGCCGAACAGCGGTGCGAGTGCAGCGAGCGCTCCGACGAGTACGATTGCAGTCGATGGGGTGCTGTATTCGGAGTGAATCGTCCCAAGCGAGTCAGGCAGCATGTTCGACTCGGCGAGCGCATAAATCGCTCTGCTAGCGCCGAGCACGAAGCCGTTCCAACTTGTGAGGATACCTGCGAGACCGGCGAGTGCCATGATTCGTCCGATGATTTTGCTGTTGAACGCGATTTCCATCGCGGTTGCAGCAGGGAGTGAACTTTCGACGAGCGTCGTCCCTGAAGCAACCTGTCCTGCTGCCCAAATCACTGCAATGTAGAACGTGGCAGCACAGGCTACAGAGAGGACGATAAGTCCTCCGAGCGTTTTCGGGGAAACGTCGGCTTCGCCCGCTGCTTGAGGAATCACGTCGAATCCAACGAACATGAATGGCGTCATTATTGCTACGGTAAACACGCCCTCAATTCCGGCATTCGCGAAGGGCGGGGAGGATGGTGAGCCCCCGTTGAACAGCGCTCCGAGCAAGAGCGTTACACCGGAAACCGTGATTATGAGCGCGAGAATCGCTTGGAACTGCGCCGCCGGGCGGACGCCCCGATAGTTGAGGTAAGTAACGACTATCGAGCCAACGACCCCCGTGAGGACCCACGTTGCGTAGACGGGTTGACCGGCGACCGTCCACAGTTGGAAGACGTTGAACCCGGGGACGATGTACGCAAGTGCGCTCGGGAGTGCAACTGCTTCGAATGCGACGACGCTAACGTAGCCGAAAATAATCGCCCACGTGCAGGCGAACGAGCCTGCTGGTCCTAAGGCACGCATGCTATAGGCGTGTTCCCCGCCGACAACGGGCATCGCCGATGCGAGTTCACCATAGATGAGCGAAACGACACCCACCATGAACCCGCCAAGAACGAATGCCGATATCGCTCCATTAACACCGCTTTTGTCGATGAAATAGCCTGTCTGAACGATCCAACCCCATCCAATCATTGCGCCAAGTGCGAGTACGAACACATCGCGTTTCGAGAGGATGCGTGAGAGTTCATCTGTCATGGTTATGTGCGACACTCACATAGTCAAACTTTCCCACCATATATCTTTCTGTGTTCAATTTCCATTCAAATTCATAAACACAGTCCAATAATAAGGTCAGTTAGGGAACCTTAATCAACTGGAACCTCTCGATGTCCGTGGGTTCTTTCTCGATGCGGTGGGCTAAAGCAGGCGAATGGAAGGACGGAGTTCACTACCTAGACGCTGTCCGACACCTCGTCGATCCAGATCGTTTTCTTCGTGACGAACTCTTGGATTCCGTGGTGGGAGAGTTCTGTTCCGTGGCCCGAGGCCTTCGTACCACTGAATGGAACTCGTGGATCCGATGCGACGACTTGGTTGACAAAGACATTGCCAGCGGTGATCTTCTGGGTGAGTGCTTCGCCGCGTTCGGTATCTCCCGTCCAGATACTTGCACCGAGTCCGTATGGGGTATCGTTCGCCACGCGAATTGCCTCCTGTTCGGTTTCGACTTTGAGAACGGTGGCAACCGGGCCGAACAGTTCCTCAGTCGCTGCCGGTGCATCATCCGGGACATCGGTGAGGATCGTCGGTGGATAATAGTAACCGGCCTGATCGAGCGGTTTACCTCCGAGGTGAAGTGTCGCACCAGACACGACGGACCGCGTAACTTGTTCATGGAGCGACTCTAACAGATCCGCTCGTGCTTGCGGCCCGATATCGGTTTGCGCTTTCGATGGATCTCCGACCGTGAGTGCGTTCATCTCCTCGGTAAACCGTTCGAGGAACTCATCGTAGACTGTTTCGTGTACCAGAAACCGTTTGGCGGCAATACAGGACTGTCCGTTGTTCTGTGTTCGAGCTTTGGCCCCTTGTTTGGCAGCACGTTCAATCGGCGCGTCATCGAGTACGATGAATGGGTCGCTCCCCCCGAGTTCGAGTACGGTCGGTTTGAGTTCGTGGCCGGACGTCTCCGCAACCGCTCGCCCCGCCCGCGTACTGCCTGTCAGGCTCACCCCCTTGATTCGGTCGTCTTCGATGAGCGTCGACACTCGTTCGGCGGGAATTTGAAGGGAGGTGAAAACGCCGCTGGGGTATCCGGCGCGTTCGAAGACCGATTCGATGGCTCGTGCACAGCCGAAGACGTTCGGTGCATGTTTGAGCACTGCAACGTTTCCTGCAGTGATGTGGGGCGCAGCAAATCTGAAAACCTGCCAAAATGGATAGTTCCAGGGCATTACTGCGAGGACCGGTCCGATCGGTTCATACGAGACGTACGTTTTCGAACCGGGAACGGTACCGATCCGATCGTTCTGTAGAAACTCCGCGGCGTGCTCAGCGTAGTACTCACAGACCCACGCACACTTTTCGACCTCGGCAACCGCCTGTTCGATGGGTTTTCCCATTTCGGTGGTCATCCGAGTCGCGTACTCGTCGGCGTTCTCGCGCAGCACGTCAGCCACATCCGCCAGCAGCGCTTCGCGACGTTCGATCGGCTTGGTCCGCCACGATTCGAATTCTCTCCATGCCTCGTCCAATCGGGCGCTGACCGTTGGCTCGTCGTGTTCGTCGTACGTTTCGATGACGTCTTCGGTTGCTGGGTTGATCGATCTCATTTTCGTCTGTTTGAGGTGGACGGGCTGTGACCCCCGTATATCTCAACGGTCCCGCCACCCACTGATAAGTGTTCCACTTTTCGTAGGACAGTAGAATTGAGTCCCACTCACATCCTGATTTTGGGACCTAGTTTGATTCATACTCTCGGTGCGAATTGTCGAGGATGCCAATTGATTCGTTCTGTTTTGTTCCAGTTTCGAAAATTCGCCGCACTATTCTCCTATTGTTTATGGACCAGCAATATCTACAATTTCTGGATTGTGTCTCATTAGGAATGATTTATTAGGATTCAATCTCAATAATCACGTAATGCAGAAACAGGAGACAAATAGGTCGATCGAATCCTCTTACGACGACCACGTCATGCCTATCTGGAAATCACTGAACGTCCCGGTCAAGCGAGCATCCGGTTGTACCCTCGAAGACTTCGATGGGAACGAGTATCTCGACGTGTTTTCGGGAATCTCGGTGACGAACGTCGGCCATGGTAACGAAGCTGTCGTCAAGGCTGCGAAAGCCCAGCTTGAAGAGTTTATCCACGGCTGCTCGTACGTACACCCGAATGAGCCAGTAGCTGACCTCGCCGAAACGATCGCTGACATCACACCGGGAGACTTGGAGAAGAGCTTCTTCTGTAACTCCGGGACGGAAGCAGTCGAAGGAGCGATCAAGCTCGCGCGAAAGTACACCGGGTCCAAGGAGGTCATCGCACTCGAGATGGGGTTCCATGGGCGCACGCTTGGAAGCCTTGCACTCACGGGGAACAACGCGTACAAACAGGATATGGCCCCAACGATCAACGATGTCTCCCATACTGCGCCACCGTATGCGTACCGATGTCCCCGTTGTAACGGCGCTCAGTGTAATGCTAGCTGTGCCGACCAACTCGAACGGGTCATTGGCTCGCATACGAGCGGTGACCTTGCGGCAGTTGTCGTCGAACCCGTTATGGGTGAAGCCGGTATTATCGTTCCCTCGGATGCATGGCTCAAACGTGTCCAAGAGATAGCTCACGACCACGGTGCACTACTCATTGCAGATGAGGTCCAGACCGGCTACGGGCGTACCGGAAAATTGTTTGCGAGCAGCCATTTCGATATCGAGCCGGATATCCTGACACAGGCGAAAGGAATCGCAAACGGACTCCCGCTTGGCGCGTTCACCGCATCGAAGGAGGTTGCGGACGCGTTCGAGGCTGGAGACCATCTTTCGACGTTCGGCGGTAACCCCGTCGCCTGCGCAGCAGCGCTAGCGACTATCGATGAATTACGAGACGAGATCATTACGAAAGCACACCAAAACGGTGAGTGGCTCGCATCGAAGCTTGAAACGCTCGAAGCAGACTACGACGTGGTTGGTGAGACGCGTGGCCTTGGATTGATGCAGGGCATCGAACTCGTTGAGCCTGGGACGATGGGGCCGCAGAATATCGCCCCTCGGCCGGATAGTAAACTTGCTTCTGCTACTAGTGAATTCCTCCGGAAAGAGTCGAATGTCGTCATAGGCGTCGGTGGATACTACAAAAACGTCATGCGCTTCCAGCCACCGCTGACAATTTCGCGCGATCAACTTGGAGACGCAGTCGAAGCGCTTCGAAAGGCACTTGAAAACGTTGCCTGAAATCACCGGTGATACATTCAACAACCCAATAGCTGTTGGCCTCTTATCGAGTGAGGGCAGTGGCAGATGGGCAATAGCGTCTGGATGACTCCGATCGAAGGAGAAGAACAGACCTCACTGTCTGCACTTGTCTCGGGGATTGTTCGAGGAGGCGAAGATTCGGTTTGAACACGAAGCCCACTACGACTGGATTGCGTTCCCTTACGTGATTCGGACGCTGGCGCGTTAACGAAGTACTTCGGGAAAGTGGCTGGTGAAGATGAGTACAAATATTGGGGCATTGAGGGCCGTCAACGGAGTACGCCGACGTATATCGATGCGGCGCAGAAAGCGTTGGTTCGAGAATGTTCCGCGCCAGATCTGTCGGTCGAAACGATCGACTGTGAAGTCTCACATCAAGCGCAACGACAGGCAGGCGTCACAGAGTACGATCCGACAACAGGGGTGATTACGATTGCGCTGACCTGGACGGCCTACGAACGACACGGGTGGGAGCAATTCAGTTCCACTGTCCGGCATGAACTGATTCACGCGTGGCAGTACCACGAGTTCGGTGAGGCAGATCACGGGCGAACGTTCACCCGCTGGACGGACCATCTCGATACTTCGAAACACTGCGAACGCTTCGCTACACCAAAGTGGTGGCCCGTGTGAGAGGACTGTGGCGGTCGGATTGCCCGGTATCGACACTCGAAGACCGTCCGAAACCCGGCAGTACAGCTGTAGCAAGTGCAGCGGTGCAATTCGCGTCGAGGAGAGTGAGGGCCACTGACCGATTTCCGTTTAAGTAGTTCTCGAGATAAGCAATAGATACGAGGAAGATTTTTGCGGACTACTGGTTTCTGCGTGACTCTGTTCTATCGCTCCTAGTTCACATAAGAGCCTGTTCTGGTTAGTATCATATACTAACACGCGGTTTGAGACGGCACAGCAACGCGCACAATGGGAACAATGTGCCTTCGACGTCGATGCCCCGGACTCATCGACGTCACCAACGAGAGCCACGAGAATCCCGCAGACCACCAATACGTGGTCTCCATCGACGACGTGACTGAAGAATTAATGGCCTGCACGTGCCCGCACCACGTCCACCGGAACGCATTCTGCAAACACATGGCTGCTGTCGAAAATGCAACCGACGACTGAGCGCGATCTGCTCGGCCACTTCCACCGCTCGTGGACTCATTTGTTGGGAGTAAACTTATGCGAAAACCAACCGTGCTATAGTCCATGTCCGATGTTACAATCGTCGGTGGCGGTCCAGCCGGACTCAGTGCAGCACTGTTCACAGCAAAGAATGGCCTTGATGCAACCGTGTTCGATACTGATAAGACGTGGATGCACAAAGCACACCTCTTCAATTACTTGGGAATTGAGAGTATCGATGGAACTGAATTCCTGGAGAAAGCCCGCGAACAGGCCGACGAGTTTGATGTAGTCCAGCACATGGACACAGCGGTAACAGGTATCGAAACGGACGACGATGGGTTCCAAATCACGACTGATGATGGCGACCATCACGCAACATATGTCGTCTTAGCGACCGGGGCAGATCGCGATATTGCTGAGCAACTCGGCTGTGAATTCACCGGTTCGGGGACTGTTTCAGTCAACTTGAGCATGGAAACGAGTATCGAGAACGCATACGCTACCGGTGCAATGGTCCGTGATCAAGAGTGGCAAGCAGTCATCTCCGCTGGTGATGGTGGTGCAGCTGCCCTCGACATCTTGAGCAAAGAGAAAGGTGAACACTTCCATGACTTCGATACGCCGGCAGACGCTGAATAAGTGAACAACGTCGGAGTTTATCTTATACAAATTTCTCATCATGAATTTCCCCGAGAAGCGCGAGCTTGCCGTATCTCATTCCCATCCCGAACTAAATCTTCACAATATGGACAGACACGAGGTTTCTCAACCTCATCCGGTGTGAACACACGGACGTATTGCTGAGTCACAAACGACCCGCAATTATCACAGCGAGGCATATCTGTTCCATTCTTTAATACTCTAACATATTTCGCTTATCCAGATTTTACGCAGCTCGTGACGCTACCGAGACAGCACACAACGCGTACAGATCGAACAGTTTCTTCTTCGATCGATATCCCTGGACCCATCGACGTCGCCAACAAGGGCCACGAAAACCCGGAAGACCACCAGTACACCGTCTCCATCGACAATGTGTGTGTATGGAGACAGCAATCGACAAATGCAACGTAACTCCGGTGACGGAGAGAGTACTACTTGATGTCGTCAAGTACTGACAGTGCGTGACCGAGGTCATCCACTACGCGTTACATATCTTGGGAGACCAACGCCAACAACAAGCAGTACGAAAAACGAGATCATGAAGGCCGTATCTTGAGCGATACCGTTTGATTCCAGTAAGATGTTGGCAGCGTACGCTGCGGGGAGGGCTACGACGACGAAGGAGATCGTTATCCAATTTTCACGGCTTACCATCGATAGTTTCGGATACACACTCTGTTCAGAAACAATTTGTGCGTAGTAGCGATCACGCCGCAGAACTGCTTCTTGTCGATTCTACTCAAAACAATTGCAGAGTAAAGGGTGCAACAGAAGTGCCTGGTAGTACACGAGTCCGGGGAAGCGGACCACGGGCGAACGTTCGAACGGAGGACGGATGCGCTCGACACTTCACAGTACTGCGAACGGTTCACGTCGCCGAACTGGTGGGTCATTTGCGAAGCGTGCGGTGAACGAATCCCGCGCTACCAGCGCTCGAAGGTCGTGAAACACCCGGAGCAGTACAACTGTGGCGACTGCGGTGGGTCACTGCGCATCGGGGAGGTCACCGAATGACGCAGAAGTACCGCTGTCCGCACTGTCTGCGGCTTGTTGGGACCATGACGGTGGCGGGCCCGTCGCGGGTCCATGTGAGTCCATGCGGGCACCGCCCCGCTACTCCTGATGTCGTACTTGCAATGGGCGATTTGCACCCACCGCGCTCTGATGTGTGGGTGACGGACTTCCTCGCTGACTCAAACTAACTCACCATCGGTTTCGTCCTTCTCTTGTTCATTTATCGTTCGTTTTTGTTTGGTACAGGTATTTACATAGGTTAGTAGAGTATACTATCTCGACATGTATTCACGTGCGGTCTGGCTGGCATTGTTTACAGTGGGTTCGAGCGAAGTCAGTGTATATTCCGTAGATGGCCCTAATCGATACGTCCAAGTCGTCTGAAGGTACAGGTATTTTGAATGGTTCGCCACAATACTAAGAAGATATGAGTGACCAAGTTGCATTTGATCTTCGCCGTGCCTTGCTCTATATCGCTGCCGCTACCGGATTGGCGGTCATCATTGGTAGTCTCAGATATGGCACAATTGGGGACGGTATAGCACTCGGACTGGCAATCGGGATTGGCGCAACAATCGGTATTGGTTTTCTCGAAGGAGTTTCTCGCTACCGAAACAGATAGAGAATCCGCTATTACACTGACGTAGCCACCCGATCTCGAGTACAGAATGGCAACTGAAACGGGGTTACTAACTACAGAGCATCTACGTATCGACGGTCCGCAGAAACAGTGCCTGTAGAACGCCGAAGAACACACCAAACGCGAGCGCGAACCCGAGATTTTCACTGATTGGGCCGCCGAAGCGCACACTCAATGGGAGCAGTATCACTGCGGTACCGAACAGCACCATGAGACCAACCCATTTGATGGGGTGTGATTCAGCCCATCTAGTAAGTCGTTTGTTGTACGAACGAACCGAAGCGAGAGGACCCATATCTCTAGTAGGATGTAGAATTCGCATAATGGTTAGGATGCTGTTCGACTTACGGCACGAATTGCGGGTAGATTGGCTCCTTGGTATCGGAGGTAGACTTTTCCCACTTAGAGATTAGAGAGTAGAAATCAGCTTCGTGTTGGAGAGAGGGTCCGCCTTGTACTACTGATGGTTCGAATCTGAAAACCATTTCCAGAGGTCGATCCCAGTCCAGCATGTGTACACGAGTGAGAGCGAGATCAGGAGATAGAATAGATCGAGATGAGTAACGATCACATCGAGACTGTTTGTTCCGGGTGGAGAGTAGAGCAGTGTCGCAACGAAGACCGCGATTCCAACACCAACGTTACTGATGTGCCAGAGAAGGGCATCGGCTTGGATAATCTTCTCACCGAGTGCATCCATGTGTGTTAGTAGACTCCTTGTATTCTGATCGTATCTCCACAACTTGTCGCTGTATACGGTAGCATGTATCAGGAGAAGTTACCCGACGGACATTCGTTGTGAATCAGTCGTTCCTGCCAGCCACCGACCGACCTTCGCGCCCAGAATTCCAATGAACGCGGAGATGAGAAAGCCGATCACAATGAAAACAAGGACTGTCATGGTCGCTATGACACGGAACCAAAGCGGGCCAACTGGCCCAAGAGTGGTTCGAAATAAATCGAGGGAAAGCCACAACACTGGTGCCCCACCGATAACGCCTGCGCGGAACCCCGCATTCGTTTCGCCTGATTGCCGTCTGTGGGAGAGGTACCCAGCTAGTAGGCCGCCGAAAAAGACCATGCTGAGAGACAGATTGTTCCCCATCCCTGACTGCCAATACAGCAATACGGTGAGTGGGATCGAAGCGAGGCCACCGATGGTAGAATACTTCATAGGAAATGTACGTGCAGAATACGTTAATAGGTTTTGATGGATTATCTTCGTACATTCTCGTCGAAGCACCTCCATGAACCTCCAATTCTTAGTAGCGAAAATTCACGAGCACAGTGTTAACCATAGTTATACACACGCACCACATATTGCCCACAGATTGGCTCGGAGGTACTGTAAGGATCCTACTGTCTCTTATCATGAAGTAGAAAAATCACTTCAAGCTGAATGTCGGGACTGTACTGCACGATCGTACAGTCGTTACTTGGCGTGCGAGATTCGTTTCACGAGGTTTAATTACCACCCATATTAGTTAGATGACTACTATTATTGTGCGGTCCCACGAAATAATATAGCATATGAATGGCTCCGACTCAAACCCGGTTCGCACGTTCAAATCGCTCGACAGTACGGTTCCTCGGTACGAATCGTTTCTCACAGTCGACGAGCACCGCGAACGCAACCAGGCGCTCGCGCGCACCCACGATCACGTCGCGTACGAGGAACTCGGCGAGAGCAAGGGCGGAGAGACGATCTGGACGGTCACTATCGGCACGGGTGGCCGAAGTGCACTTTTGTTTGGTGCGCCTCACCCAAACGAGCCGATTGGCTCAATGACAATCGACTTTCTTATCCACGAGCTCGCGACAAACGACGAGCTACGGGCGTCTTTAGACTACAAATTCGTCTGTATGCCGATTGCCGACATAGACGGTGTCCGTCTCAATGAAGGATGGTTCGACGGGCCGTTCACGCTCTCGAACTATATCCAGAACTTCTACCGTCCACCGCCAGATGAGCAGGTCGAAGCAACGTTCCCAGTCGAATATGAGAACTACTCGTTCGATGAGCCGATATCAGCGACTCGTGTATTGGCAGATCTAATCGAAGCCCACCAGCCAGACTTCATCTATAGTTTCCACAATCTCGAATTCGGTGGCTGCTACTACTATCTTACCGAGCCCCTCGAACCGCTTCACGATGTCCTGTCATCACTCCCTGAAGAGTATGGAGTCCCGCTCCATCACGGTGAGCCAGAGTGGTTCGAGAACGAAGCGTTCGATGATGCCATCTATCGCCTTCGAACCTTCGAAGATCAATACGAGATGGCACACGAGGATGATAACGTCGAACCCGAAGAGGTGCTGCTGGGTGGCAATGCCTATGACTACGCCAGCCGGTTCGATGACGATGTCGTTGAATTCATCGTTGAATTACCGTATTTCTACGACCCACAGATTCAGGACCAAACTGAACTGAATCGCACCCGTGAAGAAGTCATTCGAGAGGGTGTCGAGAGTCGGCGGAGATTCCTCGAAGAGATGAGGAATGTCGTCGAGTCCGTCGGTGAGTACCTGCCGGACACGCCGATGGCACGCGAGGCGATGGGTGTCGTCGCTCATTTCGAGGATGAAGGTGAGTCAAAAGTCGAATGGGCGGAATCAATCCCCGAGACGGACGAACCAGCAACGGTTGCACAGTATGTCGACGAGCGGTTTCTCAGACAGTGTCATCTATTGAGATATGCCGGAATGTTGTTGCGGTCGATCGATCACACCGCAATGAGTGTTGACGAGGAAACGCACGAGCAGCTCATGGAGGCAAAGGCAGTGCTCGAGGACATCCTGCACGCCCGAACCGGTGAGATACGGGAGCGCCTCGATTACGAGACGATTCCGATTTGGAAGCTCGTCGCGATTCAGGCTCGTGCGGGCTTGGTATGTTTGGACTATCGGCAGAGTGCCTCTGATGAATGACTCGGTACGTTTGGCAAGAGCCAGACATGCAGATACTACATCGTCGATCAAAACATCGAAGTCTCTGGATCGTAGAAATGCTCCATTGTCGATTCAGAACTCAACCACATTCATACGAATCAGTTCAGAAAACATATACGCTGTTCTGACTCCTTTTTGAATAGATGCCCTCTCGACGACACTTCCTCCATGGGGTTGGGGGAACCGCTCTCCTTGGTACGGCTGCCGGCAGTGCTGCCTATCTCGATCTCGGATTCGTTCGAACGAAAGCTGGCGGAGGTGGCACCCATACAATTGATCTTGATTCACCGAACAGAGAGGTCTTCATTCCTCCGGAGGATTTCGATGCATACGCAACCCAAATGCATGAGCAGTATGGTGATGCCACTATCCCGTGGACCAACCCCGAGTCACTCGCTGGTGAGTTTGTTGGTGCATACATGCGGCAGGAGACAATCGTGCCAACAGAGCAGTATGCGATGCAGGACGCCACCATTCTCGCTCATCGCCTTGGTAGCCGTCGCTACAAGATACGGCTGTGGAGTGCTGGTCGGTTACTGGGCAAAAAATATGACGTCGATCCATGGGGACTCTATCAGGAAGAAACCGCCTTTACATGGCTTAAGCAGGAAATTTCGGTAGATTACGATGGGCAGCTGTCGACTGATACAACCCAGTCAAGTAGTGGTCGTGCTTCGGTTGCTGGAGGGGCAGTGACAGTTCCCGACGGCTCGTATGAGATGGGACTCAGCCCTGGAAATGAAGCCAGTTACCGATCGCGCTGGGAAGGGTTTGCGACAACCGACGTCCCACTCATTGGTGCATGTGAAGTGCAATTTGAGACCGGTACGAAGCCACGATTCGATTGGTCGTTATCGTATGGGGTTGGAATTCGTACGCCGTTCTAATATGAGTACACGCTCATCTCATCTCGTAATCGCTTAGAGAGGAATAATGGGACTGTTCTCATTCAATTCATCCGAGACTTACTGAGAAAAGGGATAAATCGCTGCTAATACACAAGCACACGCTATCCAACTCCGTTTGGCAAATACATTTATTCTATCAGCGCGGAAGGGATGAATTCAACACCGTGGAACAACGTGTTTTGTATCTTCTCGAATGAGTCGGAGGAGACCGTCCGGATACAGTGGGTCATCTTCATGATCAAACTCGGAGAGTGATTTCCACTCTCCGGTAAAGGTCACGTCGCCATCATCGTGGCCTTCCAACTGTGCCACACTCCAGAGGTCGTCGGTCGGCTCAATTTCATAGATAAAAATGACTTCGTGTCCAGCTGTGCCAGCAAACGAAAACACGTTCTCAATGGAACCGAGGTAGTCACCGACCTTGACGGAGATATCAAGTTCCTCATCGAACTCTCTTACAATCGCAGCGGGGCTATACTCACCAAATTCAATGCCGCCTCCAATTGGTCGATAGAATCGCTCGTCATTATCGGTATCGTATAGTCTTGCAACAAAGATTTCGTCGTTACGATGAGGGAGGCCAAGAGCCATTGGCCGGACTCTATCTGAAGACATAGCTAGGTGTGAACAAGCCGTCTGGAAATTCTTTTCTGAATATGAACAAAATTATAGAACTCTCTCCCGTCTCACCGCTAATTACGCACCACAAACTGCGCACAGATCGATTTGGGATTATGGGATAGTCTATATCTTGGCCCAGTTGAAACCAGCCAAATGTGTTTTTTAGATAACTCTGACCGTTTCCCATTATCCCAAACGTATTTATCACAAATAATAAATATATAACCAATGGCTGAGACTACGCTATTTCGATATCGACTCAAACCAGGGCGAATAGAGCGACTCCGCGAGTGGGTAGAAGAAGTGGATTCCAGACGGGACGAAGCCATCGAAACATTGCAAGATGAAAGCGTCTTTTCTGAGGCGGCATTCCTCAACTCGACAGAGGATGGGGATTACGTCATGTTCTACATGGAGGCAGAGGATCTCGAGACGGCTCATGATGTTTTCGAGTCTTCCCAGCATGACCTCGATCTAGAGTTCAAACAACTTCTCGGAGATATCGTAGCCGAAGACCAACCAGAGCAGAGTATCGAACCCCTGTATCATTTAGCCAATCCAGACCGTCCCTGATTGCACGACGTGTGGATCTAACTGGTCGCTATATTTTATTCGAGCGGGCCAGACTGGCTTCTGAAGCACTTCTCATGGCAAGGTTTCACGCTTCTCCCAGGGTCGCAGTGGTGGGTAAATCGACTTCCGCTTATTAGAAGGGCCGTTGGCACACGCATAACCAATAGTTGTGGTTTCAAAAACAGACGAACAGTGGTTATTTGAATAGCTCACTATTGAGTCCATCATACCCCTTCCAATAGCCGCGAAGCCACACATATCCAAGGACGAGGAAAATGGCACCCGCGACGACTGACCCAATTACATCCATAGTAAGAATTACAATTTAAATCGCTAAGAAGTTACCGCTCGTGAGAGTCCACTGCTGCTTGTACGATTATTGGGTAAAGCCTGGCTTCATGCTGAATAGAGAGGATGCATCCAGCAGACCGCCATTGTGACAATCGTTAACATTGTATGGGTCGTAACACAAGTAGCACTCTCCGTACTCTGCATCAAGGATGAAGAGGTAACGAGGGAGATGCAAAACGGACTGTAAAATGACACCAACGGTAAGAGACGCTGACCAAACAGCCGTTGAAGACCTTCGAGAAACGCTTCGGGGCACCCTGATTCGGCCCACCGACGAGGACTATGACGAGGCCCGGGGCGTCTGGAACGGGATGATCGATCGTCACCCAGCACTCATCGTCCAGTGTTCAGGCACTGCAGACGTGATTGTAGCTGTAAATTTCGCACGGGAGTACGACCTCGAGATCGCAGTGCGCGGCGGCGGTCATAACGTCGCCGGCACCGCCGTCTGCGACGACGGTATCGTCATTGATCTCTCTGCGATGCGAGCCGTGTGGGTCGACCCTCTCGCACGGATAGCCCGAGTGCAGGGTGGCGCCCTGTGGGGCGACGTTGACCATGAGGCCCAGGCCCACGGACTTGCGACCCCGGGCGGCATCGTCAGCCACACCGGCGTCGCCGGGCTTACCCTCGGCGGGGGGATCGGCTGGCTGATGCGCAAGCATGGCCTCACTGTCGACAACCTGCTCTCCGCCGATATGGTAACCGCCGATGGCGAGTTCATCCGTGCCTCGGAAGACGAGCACTCCGAGCTGTTTTGGGCGTTGCGGGGCGGTGGTGGAAACTTCGGGATCGTGACCTCCTTCGAGTTTGCCCTCTACCCTGTCGGACCCACTGTGCTCGCCGGCCCCGTGATCTGGGCGGCGGACGACACCGCCGCCGCGCTGCGCTTCTACCGCGACTTCGTGCAGGATGCTCCCGACGAGCTTGGCACCGTCGTCAGGTTGGGACCCATCCCTCCCCTCTCAGTCGTCCCCGAGGAGCTTCACTGGCGACCCGCTGTGGCCATCAACGCCTGCTACACAGGTCCGGTTGAGGAGGGTGAGAGCGTCCTCCGCCCGCTGCGCGAGCACGGCACACCGCTTCTCGACTTGGTCTCCCCCAAGCGGTATGTGGCCCACCAGAGCGGGCTCGACAGCACCGTTCTCCATGGATGGCACTATTATTGGAAGTCGACCGACCTTCCTGAGCTGTCCGACGACTTGATTGAAGTTCTCGTCAACCACGCCTTTTCGACGAAGTCACCCCGCTCATACGTGGTGCTATTCCACCTGGGCGGAGCGGTGAGCCGCGTCCCTGGTGACGCCACCGCCTACGCCAGTCGGAACGCACCACACAACATCAACATCAATGGCGTGTGGCGTCCCGACGAAGATTTTGCCGAGTCGGAGACCACGTGGGCCCGTCGATTCTTCGATGCTCTCGAACCCTATCGAGAGGGCGTCTACGTGAACTTCCTTGACGTTGACGACGACACACGACGGGTCCGCGAAGCTTATGATGAGCAGACCTACCAGCGACTCGCCGAGATCAAAGCCGAATACGATCCCGATAACGTGTTTCACCTCAACCAGAACATCGAGCCGGCAGGCTGAACATCTCTCGTTATTTGTTGAGATGGTAGTTTGTGAACGGTGAGAACGCGAAGTTACGATCTATTCAAAATGGACACCCGACAATCTATAGAGATGATTAAGGAGTCAGAATAGCTTTTATATTTCAACAAGAGGCGTTATCCATCTTAGACGGAATTCATCGACCGCAGGAGCAATCGTTATACTGTAATGTAGTGTTCCCTCAGTTCCCGCCAACCAACTAGCCGTCCTGTTCGACGAATGCCGCGAGATTGTCGAGTGTTGATTTTATTCCTGCCTTGTGGTCCTCCGACTGGATGCCTGCTGGCACGTTCTCGGCGCGAACGGTCACAATTACTCCATTCCCTTCGGACTCAAATGTCCAGATCATACGCATGGTACCCGCGAACGCCAGGTCGTCGCTCTCGAAGAGGACTTCCTGCTCGATTCGATGGTTTGGTTCAAGTCGAGGAAAGCGTACTTCCATCTCGTCGGATGTCTCTGATGTCTTGCCTTGCCCAGCTTGTTTGTCCTTGTAGGTGAGCCGCATTCGGTACGAGCCCCCCTTCGCGGAAATCGAAATCGAGCATTTCGCCGGTCATGTTGCTCGGAGGAAGCCAACGTTCCATGGCACCGGGCTCTGCGAACGCTTGGTAGATGGCTTCTGGAGAAGCCTGCATTCTTTTCCTCACGGACTCTACTCTCTCAACCATACATCCAGTAACGCACCAAGGATGGTGGATGTTGCGCCGCGTGCGCTTGCGCTCGGTCGAACCAGCCGCACACTCGGTCAGCGTTCGCTGGGCACCATCGGACAGCGTTGCTTGGCGTGACATAGCTGAAAAAGGAGCAGGATTAGCAACAGTCGGTGAGAGCGCCCTTTCGGGTGGCTGCCGCGCCACAGTCTGCACACGTCCAGTCGGTGTGATCGACGTTGCCGTATTTGTCGTAGCCAGTGTACGGGCCACTGATACACTCGTCTTCGTTGTCCTCGGGGGGAATGCGTTGAGCGAGCCGTCGTCGATTGCGTTTTCGACGGCGGCCATGTGTTTGCAGAAGGCGTTCCGGTGGACGTGATGCGGCACGTGCAGGCCATCAGTTCCTCGGTCACGTCGTCGATGGAGACCACGTATTGGTGGTTTGCGGGGTTCTCGTGGCTCTCATTGGTGACGTCGATGAGTTCGGACCTACTGCCTCATGTTGCACTAAGCAGAACTAAGAGAGTCTGGCAAGCGTATCGGATTTGTGTGCTGGCGTCTCGATTTCATAGAGACTCGGCCGCATCGCCCGAGCCAAAGAGTCGTCTCATTTGATATCAATAGGAATTTCGACAAGACAAAATAGATCGCCACATAGGGCTTAGAGCCACTCATCGGAGAGTTCGTTCGAATGAGTGTACATCAATTCGAGGAGTGGTTGAACTTCGGCAAAGTGTGGAACGTTTCACATATATAACAATAATATCCTTTGAGAGTGTGCCTCATCCTGCCAGCGCAACCAATACACCAGTCGTAACAAAATCAATGGTAGTAGCTGCCCGCAGAGTGACCTCGCGTATCTTCTGGAGGGGATTTTGGTAGAGAGCTGTGGAGTTCGAATATCCTCGTTGAGTGCCCCCAAAAACTACGGTCGTACTTTTCACATGAGGGATTTTATTGTTACTGACCATCATTTGTGAAAGGTGGGAAATAGGGGATAGACGTAAACCATAGTACAATGTCGCTATATGAGCAACAGCGGTATAATGGCTACTTTCCAAGCAGACAATATAAGAATTTTACTCTCCTTTCATTCGCTGTCGTTGGATTTTGGAGCTACTGGGCGTTTTCCCGTGGTATTGTCTTCGCAACGATGTATATCGTTATGTTCGGTTTCCTGGGACTTTTGTTCGTACTACTGTGGGAATGGTGACGGTCACGTTCGATCAAATAATAATCTGATTCATGACTGTGATCGAATTAGACGTCAAGGTACCTCCTCAAGAAGCACTCAATGCGCTCGCGACCGCACTCCCGGATGAGAGAGGATTTACGTACGAGCAAGCGTATACGATTCTGAAGAACGAAGAAGATCTTGAGCGTCCTGCTGCTGAGGACATCGTTGAACGGCTCTACATGAAGGGACATCTCTATGAGGTCGAGGGGAAGCTTCGACTCACTGATTACGAAGCTGAATAGTGAGGGGTAGTCGGCGATCTCAACCGAATCTCCCCACCAGGACTGAATCGCCGTAATGACTTCTCCAAGAACGTCACAGAAATCGTTGGGATATCGTTGATTACCTGCATCATCGGTGGTCCTGCTGGCGCCGTTGATCAGCAGTTGACGGGAGTAAGCTCCTTCGTATACAGTGAATCGTTGTTCATATCTTTGAGAGTTACCGTCAAGACGTCCGACTGACCATCGACGTCGACCTGTCCGAAGAATTGAAATCCGTCACTTGGTGGGAGGTTCGCTTCACCCTCTGGCGGACTCTTCTCGAAGACGACCGTCGGTCCGAAAGTGTCATCGAGTTCGTTCGGTCCGAACGTCCCGGCGTGAAGCGGTCCGGAGACGAACTCCCAGAATGGATCGAACTCGGAGAACGACGCTCGCTTTGGGTGATAATGGTGGGCAGCGGTGTAGTGAACGTCCGCCGTTACCCAGACCACATTCCGGATATTTTCCGATTGCATGAATGAGAGTAATTCCTTGATTTCGATCTCCCTTCCCTTCGGTATCCCACTGTCTGCGTTTGCGACGGCTTCATACTTATCACCGTCAGTGACCACGAGTCCGATCGGCATGTCCGCCGCGATGATTTTCCACGTTGCCTCGGATTCCGAGAGCGCGTCTTTGAGCCAGCTCATTTGCGTATCGCCGAGGAAGTCCGTTTTCGGACCCGATTCCGTTTGCGTGTTTTCTGTATTCGGGCCTCGATAGCTTCGCATATCGAGCCGAAATACCTCTAACGAAGGCCCATATGGGAAATTTTGATAAATCGCATCATCCACATCATCTCGAGGGCGAATGGGCATATAGTCGAGAAACGCCTGCTGACCACGTGCAGCGAGTAAATTCACGCTTTTAACGTCGTGCGGGTCGTCTGCCGGTAGCTTCTCGTTTGGATACCAATTGTTGAGGATTTCGTGGTCGTCCCACTGTGGAATCATCGGCACTTCGGAGACGAATGCTCGATAGTGGTCATCTCGGAGATTGTATCGATAGTTTCCACGGAACTCCGCAAGGGTGTCGGCAACGTCGGACATCGCTTCGGTAACGACGTTCTGCCAAACGCTACCATCATCAAGTTCGACACGTTCTTCGAGCGGCCCGTCAGCGTATATCGCGTCACCGGAGTGGATGAAAAAGTCCGGGTCCGTTTCACGCATCGATTCGAACGTCCTCATACCTCCGAAATCGGGGTCGATTCCCCACCCCTGTCCGGCAACATCTCCACCCCAAACGAAGCGGATATCGGTTCGGTCGGTCGGAGGCGTTCGAAACGACCCTCCTACTGGATCGCTTCGAGTCCCTGGATTTCGAAGACTTTCGAACGTCACTCGGTAATAAATTTCTTCGCCTCGAGGGAGTCCCTCGATGTCCATCGTTGCAGTATAGTTACTGTCTGCCAACGCCGTCGGCCCACGGATCGTCCGTTTCTCGGAGAAGTCCTGCTCGGTTGAGAGATGAAGGAACATCCGTGCTGGCTCACTCGCCCGGCTCCAGATGAGGGCTCTATCCTCGACAACGTCCCCGATTTGTGCACCGGATGGTGCTTCGATTACGTCCGTAGAATTGAGGTCTTCACGCGTGTCTCTCGGCTGTTCGGCTATCGTTGATTCGGTTATCATCGCTCCGCCGAAGGCTGCAGCAGCGGTCGTCCGCATTGCATCTCTTCTAGTTACGTTGTCCAGCATCGTTATTTGACATAATGTGAGATTATAATATAGTTCTTTATAAGTGTGAACAATACACCTATGTTACCCACCGAAGCTGTATGAGCGTTTGCTTCGCGCCGTCGTTTTTTGAATCCAGTTCTACGATCTGTTTTCGGTAGTTCACCGTCCAGAAGTACGGCGATTCGCCGGTTATGACTGGAGGAGATTTTCGGAGCGTGTCAAAAATCGTGGTCCGAAGCGGTCGTCGGAGCCCGAACGTTAAGTCGTCATTTCGCGAAGTCGGACTATGGTGGGGAAAGCGAACTACGATTTCACCGGCGAATCGGCCATCGTAACGGGGGCGACAAAGGGAATCGGCCGCGGAATCGCGGCCGACGTCGCCGCATCCACGACGTGTCGATGGTGGAGAAACGACGGCGTACCGACCGAAACGACGTCGAGGTCCTCGGCCGCCAGCATCGATTCGTGGGCCGCGTATCGACGGTCCGGCGGAATCTCCCACGCTTCGCCGAACGTCCGTAGTTTTTCCTCGTCGACGGTCGAGCAGAGGCCGACGGACGGGTCCGGGTCGGTGGGTATCCCTCAGTCCGTGGTCGCTTCGAGCAACCCTTTCATGTAGCCGATGGCGAACAGCCGTCCGTTCGTGTGATAGCCGGGATTGTGGTTGTCCTCGCCCGCCATCGTGGGAACGTGGTCCGGTCGCATCGGACCGTCAAAGCCGACGTCTCTGTATGCGCGAATCGCCGCCGCCATGTCGGTCGGGCCGTCGTCGTGCCACGTCTCGACGAACCGATCGGCGTCGCCCTCGACGTCGCGGAAGTGGACGAAGTTGATGCGGTCGCCGAAGTGGCGAATCGCGTCCGGGATGTCCGCACCCATCGCCGCGAAGTTCCCTTGGCAGAACGTGATGCCGTTGTACTCGCTGTCGTAGGCGTCGAGAACGCGGTCGTAGGCTTCGACGCTCGTTGCGATGCGGGGGATGCCCCGTAGGTCGGAGCGCGGCGGGTCGTCCGGGTGGAGCGCGAGTTTGACGCCCGCTTCCTCGGCGACCGGACCCACCTCCCCGATGAAGTATTCGAACGCGTCCCAGAGGTCCTCGTGCGTCGCTTCGGTCGCGACCGACTCCGGACCGCCGCGGACCTTTCGCTCGTCGAATCCGGTGACGAGCGACCCGCCCCGTGATTCGATGTGCGCCTCGGTGCGCGCCCAACGAACGCCCGCCATCCAGTCGTAGGCCACGACCGGAACGTCAAGTTCGCCGCAATCACGGAGGAACCGCTCGAACTCGGCGATGTCGTCGTCGCGGCCGTCGAGTCCGAGGCGAATCCGGTCGGTGAGGGGAACGCTTCCCTCGATGACCGACAGGGAGAGGCCGTCGGCTTCGAGCCAATTTATGAGCCCCCGTAGGTCGTCGTACGTCCACCGAGTTCGGCCGTCACCGATTTCGAGCGGGTGGATCACGGCGTCGGTGACACCGACCTGTTTCGCGAGCTCCCATCGTTCGTCAGGTTCCGGCGGTAGAACGAGCGCTGGTCGTACCATCTTTGACGGTTCGATACTCGTCAGTAATAGGATTATGGGTCACCGTCGCACGAGAGATAATATTTATTATCATTCAATATTCAGTGGTCGGATTTATTTTCAGGATTTTTAATACATGGTTGTAAACATACATATCTGTTCAGAATGTTTATCTATGGCCCTCACAACAAATGATGCAGACCATGAGAGGCGGTAGCACGACTCGCGGAAGGAGAGACGAATATATCTGAAAGCTGTAGGGGCGGGCGTTGCGGTCGGCCTCGCGGGATGCACCGGCAGTCGGTCACGCCAAACAACCTGAAGAAACTCGGGTTCACGTCGGCGTGGAAAAGTCCGAATGGAACGACTCGCTGGACGACGTTGAGAAGACGGTGCACGTTCACTGCTCGCTCGCGGAAACGCTCTCGGTGGCACGCGAACCGTGCGAACCGTGGCGCGTGACGCCCCTCCCGATGGTCAATCTGTCATAAATACCAGCCCTCGTCGGAGTCAATACTGATATTCGTCTGTGAATTCATTGCAATCACACCTGGTAGTAGGTAGAGTGCAAGCCTGAGTCTATGTAGGAACAGGTTTCTTCCTTTAAGTACATCGAGCGTCGATTCTTTGCTGAGATGCCTCAAATTCAGGTGAAGCTCGATGGAACAGCGGTGGACGGTTGGTTGGCGATGATTTCGAGCGAGTTTCCCGATGCCGAGTTCAAACTGAAGGCCACCCAGCTACGGGACGAAGGTGCGTTCGTCATTCTTGAAGTACTGACCTCGAAGGGAAATACACTCATCCGCCGATTCGAGAACACACCCGAAGTAGACGCAGTTGAAGTCTATCATGCCGATGAGCGGATGGTGTTGCTCCAGTTCCAGACAACAGCAACGAAGTCGTACGATCCACTCCGACGGTCGAAAAACATCTCAATATATCCGACAATTCTTCGAGATGGATGGTTCTCCGTCAAGCTAGAGGCCTCACACGAACAGCTATCGGAATATACCGATGAATTAGCGGCGGCAGGTATTCCGTATGAGATCGTCTCATTAGTCCAATCTCACACTGCAAGCGAGGTGCTCACGGATCGTCAATGGGAGTTCATTCTCGAAGCAGTTGAACGCGGGTTCTACGATACTCCTCGCGACTGTACGCTCGCTGAGTTGGGAGAAATTCTCGACATTCACAAATCTTCGGTAAGTCGATTGCGCCATCGGGCTGAAGGTCGAATCATCAAGAATTTCGCCGCAGAAGCGGCACAATAGGAGATAGATAACGATTAGGTCTAGGTCTTCAGCATAATGCGAGGTAGAGCCTTCGACCTCAAGCAGCGTACGAAGTGAGCAAGTAGGCCGGAGATGAAACCGACAGAGGATTTCACAACCACAGTACGGGCGCTACCCAACCCTCGTATATGTAAGTACCGTCGGATGGTAATCTGGACCATGGAGGTGCGTCGAACTGCAGCGGTTAAACTCACCGTTCTTGACGAACGGCGCGACGACCTCCACGAATCCGCCCGCCAGTTCCTTCACTGTGCAAACCGTGCGAGTGAGTTCTGCTGGGACGAAACCAGTTACAAAAACTGCATCACTGCCAACACAACGGCACGAAACGCACTCTACACGGAACTCCGGGCAGAAACAGACCTCACCGCGAATCTTGTTCAAGAAGCCATCCGACGTGCCGTGCAAGCAACAAAAGGCGTCGTCGAACGATGGAAACAAGGCAAACGAGTGAACCGACCAGAGTTCACTTCGTGGAGTATGGTCTACGACAAGCGAAGTGCAACCTTCTACCGCGACCGTATTTCCCTTTCGACCGTCAACGGACGTGTCGAGTGCGACTTTGAACTTCCGGCGAATAGTCCGACACCCTACGAACGATACGTTCTCTCGGAAGAATACGAGTTCCGAGCGAGTACTCTTCAATACGACAAGGAGACCGACGGGTTCTACTTCCACATCACCACACGAAAGTACGACGGGGAAGACGAAGACGGTCCCAAGGTTTCGGCAGATACCGAGCACCAAACAGTTCTCGGTATCGATCTTGGCATTAACAGTCTCGCGGTCGCTTCAACCGGTATGTTCTGGCAAGGCGATAACTACGACCACTGGTGCCGTGAGTTCGAAAAACGGCGTGGTGAGATACAACAGCGCGGAACGCAAGCCGCGCACGATGCGCTCCTTCGCCTCGGAAAACGCGAAGAGGCATGGCGAAAGCAGTACACCACACGGTCGCCAACGAAATCGTCACGAAAGCCGTCGAGAACGGCTGCGACGTAATCGTGTGTAGTTTACTTACTGAAGTCACGGACTGCCTCGTTGAATTTCTCTGGATGTTCCCAGAACAGCATATGGCCAGCGTCCTCGAAGAACACAGTATCAGCAGTTGGTATTTGGTCACCAACGTACGCACTCTCTTCCGGGGGCGTTGCTCGGCTATCTCTGCCGACGAACACCAGCGTCGGAATTTCAATCTCGGGGAGGAATGTTCGCCAATCGAGATTGAGAAGATCACGCATGAGTTCGATTTTCGCCGTCTTCGAGCAGTTCACCATCTCGTCCACAAACCCTGACTCACCAAGCGTTACTGAATCGTATCGACCAGCCATGCGAGTGAAGACCTCCTCTTCCGCAAACTCGATGTCCTTTGCGAGTTTGGTGAATGCCTCGACGTTAAAGCAGCTTTGCCGATCCCAGTCTTGTGGGACAAGATCTTCTTTTGGGGATTGATCGACACAGACCAGTTTCGAAATGCGATCACTCCCGAATAACTCCAAATACGACCACAACACATCTGCCCCCATTGACCATCCGACCGCGGTTACATTAGTGAGGTTCAAGTGGTCTAATAGCTCTTTAAGATCCATCGCAAGTCGAGCGATGCGATAACCGTGGCCGGGGGACTCGGATTTGCCGTGGCCACGGTGATCATATGCGATCACTTGGTAGTCCTCGGCGAGGTCGGGAATGTTTTTCTCGAAGAATTGTAACGTGCTGGACCACGCACTGACGAACACGATCGGTTTCCCTTCTCCGTGTGTTTCATAGTATAGCTCGACGCCATCGTTCGTTGTGAGAAACGACATCAGAATAGACTTTGATCGGAATCAGCATGGTTTCGAACAGAAACATAGTTCTATCTTTAAGTGCATGACCAGTCGAGATCACACGGGAATATTTCACAAACATCCGAATCCATCTCACGATCGTCGTCGACGACAACACCCACATAATTGAAACGCAATATCCCCATATCAGTCACTCCTTAGGCGTTCTGCTCTATTAGAACCTTTAGCAGCAACTGGAACGCCGACAAGATAGATAAACACACACAGTCATCCCTCAAACCATCCCGTCGCCCAGAGGAGCGAAGCAATGAAGAAGAGCTGAGTCAGACCTCGAAACCAGAGTGGTGTCGCTGGCTTCCCGTTGATCTCGATACCCTCTCTCAGTGCAACGATGTTCGCTGGGAACATCGCCACGAGGAGTACTGCCAGTCCAAGACCAGCCCATGGAGCAATCGTTGAAACGAGGAGTCCGATTGAACCGGCAATCTCTGCGAGACCGGTGAGTGTCACTAGCAGTCCGGGAGCCGGGAGCACATCCGGAACCATCCGGACGAGAGCGTCCCGAGTTCCAGTGAAGTGCGAGAGGCTCGTGAAGGCGAACATCCCTGCCAGTGCGAGTCGAGTGGTCACCGCCCACGAGTCGAGGGTCGGTACGCCGAGCTCGCCGAGACCACGGAGCACCGCTAGTACGACGAGTAGCAAGAAAAGCGGTACGACGAAGTACGGATTGCCGGGTCGGTCGTCTCGGTTCTCGATTGTAGTTGTTTCCATAGGAAGTAAACGTCGGTGCCGAGAGTGAGCGTGCTGCCGAACAGTTCCGGTAGCAGCGGCCACTTCACATTCCGAATTACGTTCCTTGACGGTAGGGGAGGAAGCTGTATCAGGACTCCAGGTTAGAATTCACTGCGCCACTTGAGAGAGAACCCGTGCCTCGATTTTCTGGAGGTGTTCGGCCACTGTGGCTACACTAAGGTCAACGTCGTCGGCAATCTCCCTGATGCTGGCTTGTCGCGGGACAGTGTAATACCCTTGTTCAACGGCCACGATCAGGATCTCACGCTGACGATCGGTGAGTAACGAGCGGAGACGACGGCTCTCCAACTGATACCGACCTGTCCGCTCGAGTTCGGTATCGACGAGCTCCTCTGTTCCATCGAGGACACGACGTAACAACTCGGGTTCCCCGATAAACGTAATTCGAAGACGACCATCGCGTTGAAACACTATCGGCATGTCGATAATCACTTCGGCAGTTTGCAGATTCGAGAGAAGTGATTTGAGGGGGTCGTCCAGCTTGCAATGGAGATACACGAGCCCGTCACCATGGTCGGGAACATCGTACTGGAATACGTCTGAGCTTTCATTGAAGATCGTTCGCGCATGGTCGAGATCACCGCGAAGCTGATAGAGTAAAACAACTGTTCCATCGATTAAAACGTTGAAGTGATGGAGCGACTCACGAGTCACAGACTCGTTTTTCACCGAATCAAAAACCGAGACGAGGTTGCTTCCACCAGGATCAATCAAGATCGTCATGAATCTCATAGTCGTTCTCTAGGAGGGCGATAAAGATAAGAAATCGCTCGAACCACCCGGGAACGATTTAAAATGCCAGGAATGACACACCACGCTTGTGAGTACGCTCCGGCTATCTTGAGTCTGGTCGCATTGATAATGTGAGGTGCGATGATGCGGTTCCCAGAGACTTGGTCGGTAGATTCAACGACGCAGTTGATAAAAAATATGAGACTGATTCTCTCAATGCGGCCGACGTTACTCTTACGGTGATCAATTGATACCCTACCCAGATCCAGCGTCATTCAACCTCCATCGTTGCTATCAAAAGAAGGTGGGTTTTCACTGACCAATCCTAATTGACCGATTGCACTTCATAGGTTAGAGATGCAAAAACACCGCCATAGTTTTTCACGTCAACCAGTTTCAGGGGTGGGGTGGCGATTCTTCGCGGCAACAGGGGTGCACCCGATGCGAGCGTGACCGGAGCAACACTGAGAATAATCTCGTCGAGGAGACCGTGATCGTGAAATTGTCCGACAAGATCGCCACCACCGACTAACCAGATGTTCTTGCCATCTGCGGCTGTCACCATATCCGCATGGACAGGCGCTACATTCCCCTGCACGAACCGGATGTTCGCACCGTCAACCGCCGGTAATTCTCGACTGCTAAACACCCAAACTGGAACCTCGTACGGCCACTGTTCCGGGTGTTCCAGTAGGTTTTCATGCTTGATGATCCACTCGTAGGTCGTCGAACCCATGGCAGCGGCACCGATCTGGCTTATGAATTGCGGATAGTCATCCTTCAGGTCCTCGTTCTCCTCGATATCTCCGAATTGGAAGAGCCAGTCGAGCGAGTTCTCCTTGTCGGCGATATACCCGTCGACGCTCGTTGCTGTATAGTATTGAGTCTTCACGATATGCTTACCTCCTTGTTAGTCTTCACTCTGAAGATAGTAGCTGAGATGTGTCACAGTGGGTGAGCTGATCACTCGTTTGATTTTCAGTTTATTCGGCTCGAGGTTCATATTGTCGAACAATCGGATTCCGTCGCCGAGTAACACGGGTGCGATGTGAATCTGGAGTTCGTCGATCAGCCCGGCTTCGAGGAATTGCTGGACGACAGCTGCACCGCCTGCGATTCTGACATCCTGTTTTCCGGCAGCTTCCGTCGCCTGTTCAAGCGCGCTATCAATACCATCAGTAACGAATGTGAAGGTAGTTCCCCCTTCACGGACCCATGGATCTCTCCTTTGATGAGTGAGGACGAAGACTGGCGCTTGGAATGGTGGCGGATTCGGCCAGCTTACTTCACCCTCGTCAAACATTCGACGGCCCATTATGTAGGCACCGACGCGGTCGAATGCTTCCCGGACCACTTCATCGTCTTTGTTCTTCTCGCCTCCCGTGCGATCCTGTCGTTCACGCCAGCTTTCGAGCTCGTACATCCACTGGTGAATCTGCTGTCCATTATCCCCCAAAGCGTTCTGGGGGCTACTGTTCGGACCGGCGATAAACCCATCTACTGACATACCGATGCCTACGATTACATTACTCATGGGGTAGTTTCTGGAAATTAGCTTTCGTCATTAGAATCTTCGCGCCAAGCTGCTAGGTCGGTAGGTTCAATCCAACCATCGACAGCTTCATCTGGCAATACGGGTGGTTGTATCCCTCCGTCTGAGGACAGGAACTCGGATACGATTAGTCTCCGTTCCATGACCCTCCAACGTCGTAATGAAAGTTGAACGTGCTGCCGAACAGTTCTGGTAGCAGTGGCTACTTCACATTCCGAGTTACATTCCCCCGGCGGTAATGGAGGTAGCTGTGTCAATACTCCAGATTCCAAATCATTGCATCGCTCGAGAGAGAATCCGTGCCTTGATTTACTGTAGGTGGTCAGCCAGTGTGGCTACACCAGAGTTAATGTGGTCGGCGATCTCCCTGTTGCCTTCCTGTCGCGGACAGTGGCACATCAAAATAGAAGATTACAGCGCACCCATATAAACACCATAAATTTCCGGCACAATCTGCATGTGGAAGTGGAGCGTCCATATGATTAACGCATGTCAAGCGAGAAAACTGAAAGAGGCGCAGTGAACCGGGCGGATACGAAACGACCGACTCCCGGCCAGTCGATCGTCGCCATGCTTGCTGAGTGCTTCGGCCGTACCGCGCTATTCAGGGGACCCCCCGAATTTGGCGGTATCGATGCTTCCGGAGGTAAAGCCGCCCTTGAAGTGCTCACTGATCTGGTGGAGGGATAATCACCCATGGCACCCCACACCTTCCTGCGCCGTGCCCACCGCGTCATCGCAATCCTGTTCTTACTCTCCATCCCCCCTGCTGGCTACTTTTCGTTCTCTACTACAGGCGGTGAGGTATCTTCCGTAGTCTACCTCCCTCTCTTCCCCCTCCTTGGCCTTATCCTCACAGGCGGGTACCTCCTTATCGACCCGTGGATCAAACGGTTCCAGGAACGTCGAATAACATGAACAGGACCCGAATTGTCGGCGCTATTATGACGTTCCTGGTGTATCGAACCAGCGTTCCGCTCGTGGGGATTCGTTCTCGATGACTATGCCTGTATGGAGGGCAGGAGGGAGTTCTGGCACTTCCTCATCTGAACCGGTCAGGAGACACTGAATCGAATGCTTGGCGACATTCGTATCGAGCACGACGCCGAGCTTACCGTTTTCACAATACCGGCTCGACTATGGTCAATTCGACGGTCGAAGATGTGAGCTTTTAGCAGCATTGCATATATGGTTTTTATCGGAGATTGAATCAAGCGCTTCGTTGTGCCCACTTGTCGAATCCGTAGTTTTCGATCCCATTCAATCGACGACATTCCTCGTCGGTGAAGATTACATCAGAGGCGGCAAGATTCATTTCTAGCTGCTTGAGGGTACTACAACCGACAATGGGAACCGTTGGGTGGTCACGTTCAAGCATCCAGGCGAGCACGATTGTGTTGCCGCTTACGTCATGTCGATCAGCAAGTTCCTCGACAAGAGCCATCTTAAGTCGATTTTCCGATCGAACATAGGTATCGGGAATCGAACGATCATCGCGACCATAGCAACCGCCCAGTGTCGGCGAATACGGTAGTACAGTCAGGTCGGCTGTGACACAGTAGTCTACCAATTCATCCGTCATCGGCAATTGGACGGCCGCATCGAAGCTCGGATTGCGCTCGGGAATCAAGTAGGAAAACCGAGGCTGGACGAACTCGAACCGGGGCCAGTTACGCTCTTCAGCGATGCAATTCGCACGTGCGATTCGCCAGGCTGGCATGTTACTCGCGCCAATATAACGGACGTTCCCAACATCGACCTGCTCGGCTAACGTACGCATCACGTCGACCTGTGGCGTCTCTGGATCGTCGACGTGGACGTACAACAGGTCGATCGTCTCGATTCCGAGCCGTTCGCGACTTCGGTCGACTTCCTCCTGGATTACTTTGGGCTCAAGACTTCGTGGAACGTTCCCGTATTCAGCCCCGACCTTTGTCGCGATTGTCACCTCATCACGAATCCCTCGCTCTGTGATCCACTCCCCGAGTAATGATTCACTCTCGGGTTCTTCGTGTCCCTCAACCCAGGTAGCGTACACGTTAGCAGTATCGATGACTCGCCCTCCAGCATCGTAGTATCGATCTAGCAGTTCAAATGATGTTTCTCGGTCGAGACGGCTCCCAAAATACATTGCCCCTAGACAAAGTTCACTTATCGATTCACCAGTCTTCCCGAGTTGTTTCATTTTCATATTCTCGAGTTGCTCAAAGGCTGTGGTAGTGCATGAGTGCGGTGCCGAACAATTCTGGTAGCAGAGGTTCACTCGACGCACGGATGACATCCGATGCCAATGGCGAAGACAGTTGTAGTGTAGAGAGAGCAGTTCACAGCACCGCTTGAGAGAGGATTCGAGCCTCGATCTTCTGAAGATGTTCGCCCACTGTCGCAACACTGAGGTCTATTTCGTCGGCGATTTCTCTGAGACCTACCTGGCGCGGTACATCGTAGTATCCCAGGTCAATCGCTAGTTTCAACAGTTCTCGCTGGCGCTCCGTCAGCAGCGACGCGAGTTGGCGCATATCTGAATGATACTCGCCGATCCCTTCGAGGTTAATCTGAACCCCTTCAGGTATTTCTCTGATAACCTCTCGGATTTTCTCATCGTCTCCAATCCAGGTAATTCGAAGCGCACCCTGAGCAGTGTATTCCATCGGCCAGTCCACAACGACCTCGTGCCGTCGAAATAGACCGAGGAGTTCAGTCATAAGCGCATCCGCCTGAAAATGGAGATAGACAAGCCCGTCCGCTGCCTCGGACCGCTCTATTGATAGCACCTCCGGGTCTTCCTCCAGTGCTTTTGCACTCTCTTCGAGGTCACCACGGAGTTGGTAGAGTGCTACACCAGTTCCGTCATCCAAGAGAGTAATGTAGTGAATTGCTTCACCTTCTACCACTGAATCGGTAGCGTCCTCTCCCTTAGAGCAGTTTTCATCATCAACTTTGGAAATGACGACTGTGATGTATTTCATACACTCGAACCAATATTTGTGTTTGTTTCTCTGAGAGTTTCTATAGTGGGACAATCAGTCGAGTAACGAGTCGATTGTGCTGTGTCTGTTGTTGATAGTGGTGCATAGGTAGAGGAGTATGCGTCAAATGTATTTAAACCCACCATAGCTGTACGGCGCTATTCGCATGCCGATGTGGAGCGTCCATAACATCACCTCATGTCAGGCATACAAGCTGGAACCAACACCACAAACCGGACCGAAACGAAACCACTAACTCCCAGTCAGCCAGTCGCTGCCGCGCTCACCGAGCGCTTTGACCTTGCCAAACATCGACGGTATCTCACACGCGATCTTCAGGGGTCGACACTACATCAGGGCGCTGGTGGTTTCACACTGGACGAAATCGAAACGCTACGTTTCGGCATGAACTCTGTTCGGCCATTCGTGCGCGAAACCGCCACGCCTGTAAGCGATACCGAGACTGATTACCGGGTCGAAATAAGAGACTCTGCCTCTTCGTCCCTGGTAGTATCCTCAGATGATGATAGTTCTCAAGAGGTGCGCTGAAACATGAACGTGAAGGCGATCGCATTAGCGACTTTTGGCGCCGTCGTAGGGCTTCTCGGAGTGTTATGGCTGGTTCAAGGCCTCGGACTCGTCGAGATCGGCCCCATCTTGTGTGTCGCTGACTGTGAGCCAATCACTGGAGAATCAACGCAGTGGACCGTCATCGGCATGATAGCCCTAATTCTGGGATTCACCATTGTCCGAGCGGGATTGAGACGCGCGAGTCGATGATGGCACTTGAAATCCTTACGAGGATCGCCAGGAATGAACCATTGGCAGTGGGACTGAAGAAGCGATTGTACCGCAGCAGACGCATGCCCTGATTGGTCTACCAATCCCGGTGTCGCCCGGCAGGATACACGCCTCGTAGACAATGGCGCGGCACTCGAAATGGTCGGAAGATGACTGACTAGTTTGCCATGCTCCAAAGCGCACTAAGGATCGAGGTGTGAAAGCACGCGCCCAAGCCGCGTTTCTAAGACTTATTCAGGGCCACCGCTGAGCGAACGAGGGACTTGAACGCCTCTTCCTCGATTTTATCCCCTTCATGGATGTCGATAGCGCGACTGACTTTGGCGTCGAGGCTGGCGTTGAAGAGCCCTGCCGGATCGTCGAGGGAAGCACCCTTGGCGAAGGTTAGTTTCACCTTCTCTTTGTACGTCTCGCCAGTACAGATGTTCCCGTTGTGGGACCACACCGGGACCCCATGTGGGTTCGTCGGCTTTCTCCATTTCACTTCTTCGACCACATCGGGGTCAGCTTCCTTGATGAGACCACGCAATCGGGAAAGCGTCTCCCCTCGCCAGTCGGACAACTCCTCGATTCTTGCGTCGATCAGTTCGGAGGGGGATTCTTCGTTCTCCGAGGCTTCACCTGCCATGATTGCTCTCCTCCAGCCTTGTGGCGTCTTTGCTGAATCGGGATGCTGAATATCCGAGTCGTGTCCCAAACCGTAACTTGCTCAGTGACTCGCGCCTCGTCGCCGACCGGGTAAGCCCCCGGATGCGAAGCGATGTATCGTTCGATTTTCGGAGCGTCTCGCGCCCGGTACGTTCGCTCGCATCGATCACCGATATCGTTGAAGTAGTTCGATGTTTCATACTACTTCCGTCTACTCAGGAGACACACGAGCATACGAATGCTGCCGAACACTTGAGGTGGCATAATTGTCGACGACGGTCGTTCTCCACCCTCACAGAGTTCGTCATTGAGTAAACTGCTTCGACGGGCTGAAAACAGAATCGTTAGCGAGGTCGTCTCCAAGGCGTCCGAATAGCGCGAGACGTTGAAGTTGAAACTAAACCAGTCTAATCGATCGTTAATGTAGAAACACTCTGTCGCCAGGAGATTCGTCAGACATCAATTCACTGAAGGGAAGACACACATCATTTTCATCCTCCGAGGTTGTGAAGCAGTGCTGGAGACAGAGGCATATCGGCCATACGGTCCATCGTCCCTGACCGAGCTGGCACTTATCGCACGGGCGGCCACTGTGTCTCTGGATAGGATTGGGTTCCGCCGTGGCTATTGCGAGCGACGAGTTCGACGGTCGCTGAGTGTTTTCCTTCCCACTGCTCGCTCGATTCCTCGTAGTACAAGACAGTCAAGTCGAGACAGGCGTGGAGCAGTTCGTTCGAGCAAAACCGGTACCGGTCCGTACTCGGGCCTACCTCTGCTGGTGGCTCCGAACGGAGGTGATGCTGGTAGAACAACAACCCGTTCGGTTTCAGCGCCGCCTTGATGTCACTCAGTCGGTCGAGCGTTCGGAAGAAACTGACCGTCACTACGTCGTAATACTCCTCCGGATAGTCGAACTGAGTCGCATCCGTCTGTACCAGATTGATCTTGTCAGCGACATCCTGCTCCCGCGCATTTGCTCTGGTGATACGGAGCCCTTCGATCGACTGGTCGAGCGCATCCACCTCGTAGCCCCGGTCGGCGAGGAATACCGCGTTGCGTCCCGTACCACAGGCGACATCGAGTGCCCGTCCGTCGGACGTCTCGTCAGCGTACTCGCGCAATACTGGCGAAGGTTCCGGCTCAGATGAATATTCGCCGGTACGAAACCGCTCGTCCCACGTTGTCATACAGTAACCATACCGTCCCTCACCCTTGTCAATACCTCTCCAGATCTATTCTTGTTTACTCCGCCCCACGTCCCAATACGGACTTCATAGATTCCCTTCACTACTCAGCACACTGTCCCGAAGGAACGTCGCGGCATCTCTTCAAACGGATCGACAGTGACGACGATACTTCCGTACTCGTACACTAATCGTCGACGACTCCGATGAGGACGAGTGGCCCGAGCAGTCGTGACCGCTTCTAGTCTAGAGTTTCCCGGCGCGGGTGCGCTACTCGCTCGAGTCGACCTCTCCGGCCTCGATCAGAGCCTCGACCGCCTCGCGGGTCGCTTCGAGCGAGGTGTATCGCGGTTCGTATCCGAGTTTCTCGCGCGCCTTCTCGATACTCATATTTGGGCTGTATCGGATGTGTTCCTCGGTCATCTCGACGTCCTCCTCGTCGTATTCGGGTCGATCGGCCCACTCGTCGAACGGCAGATATGTGAGGTCGGCGTCTCGTCCGAACCACCCGGCGACGGCCTCGGCGTAGCCGCGGAGGGTGAGCGCCCGCGGCGAGACGACGTGGAAGCTCTCGCCAACGGCCGCTGACCAGTTCTCGAGCGCACGCTGGAAGCCCTGTGCTACGTCGTCGGCGTGGACGTGATGAACGGTTTCGAGTCCGAAGTTGGGGAGCGCGACTTCTTTACCCCGCGCGAGTCGCGAGAACACGTCGGTGTCGAAGTTGCCCGCCGGATTGACGGGCTCCCAGCCGGGGCCCACGATGTGTCCAGGGTGGAGGACGGTCGCCGGGAAGTCGTTCCGTCGCGCCTCATCAAGCAGGTACGCCTCAATCTCGGCTTTCTTTCGTCCGTACTCGCCGAGCGGCCGGCGCGTGCGAGGGGAGTCCTCTGTCGTGGGGACGACGTCGCTGGGACCGTGGACCCAGATCGTCCCACAGTGCAGTAGGTGTTGGACCTCACCGCGTAGGGACGCGACGAGCGCTTCGGCGCTCTCCAGCTCAAAGCAGATCAGGTCGATAACGGCGTCCGGGTTGGTGGCCGCAATCTCCTCGCCGAACTCGCCGCGTTCCTCGGCGGTTTCGCGGTCGATTTCGACCGACTCGACGTCGGTCCACGCGCTATCGTCTTGATAGGGATTACGCTCTCCCCGGCTGACTGCGACGACCTCGTGGCCTGCCCGCACCAGTCGTGGCACCAAGTAGGTGCCAATGTGTCCGGTGGCTCCGATGACGGTAACTCGCATGGGTAGCGCAATGGCTAGTCCTCACGAAAAGAATTTGGATACCGGACTGATTCGGCTCTCGTCCGGGCGACATGCGTGTCGCATCCGAGGAGTTTGGTGGCGCGGTCGGGGTCGGTGCGCTCGACGTCGCTGACTAGCTCGAGTTCACCGCCCTCAACGGCGAGTTCGCCGTGGATACCATCAGCCGGATCTTCATCGCTTCCACTTGCGCTACCCAAGTTGATGTTGGCCGCCTCCGTGCGCAAGATTCCCCTCGCCCACGAGTGGAGCGTTACAGCCCGGAGTCGCCCGCGGTGCGTCGACAGACGAAGGCGTAGCTCTCGTTTTCGAAGCCAACTAATCGGTCGACTTCGAATCCGGTGTCCCCAAGCCAGTCGTGGAGTCGATCCGGCGCGAGTCGGTGATTGATAGGTGGTCCCTCCTCACCAGGGCCGTTGGGGTGGTACTCGCAGACGAAGAGGCGAGACTCGGTGGGCAGTGCCTGAGAGAGTTCGGCGAGCAGACGCGTCGGGTGGTCGGCATGGTGGAGGACGTACGTGAGGAGCGCGACGACCGGCCGGTTGAACCGAACAGGGAGCGCCTCCGCGTCGGCGTGAATCGGCTCCACGTTTCCGACGTCTGTCTTACCCATCGTCCTCTGGAGGTAGCGGAGGGCGTCTCCATTTCTCTCGACGGCGTACACAGTACCCGACGGTCCGACTCGCTGAGCCGTGCGTAGCGCCGTGTGGCCGGGACCGCTCCCGACCTCGACGACCACGTCACCAGTTTCGAGCGAGATCTCGTCGAGCCACCTGGAAACGTATTCATCGCGTGCAACCTGTCGATCGTACACTTCCTCCCAAGTGAGGTGGCTCAGATCTCTGTGGAAGTCGTCGGTCATTCGTCTGTGTTGACCATCGAATCCCCACGCTATCACCCTGTCTACTCACTCCCGTGGGATCAAGTCGACCACCTCTCCGGTAGCACCCAGATATTTACCAGTTGCCCGCGACTTTTCGGATAGCAGCTTCTCTGTGCGTCGTGGGTACGGAGTTGACTCGACCCGCCCGTTGGATTAGGTAGAACCGAAATACGATCCCGAAAGCGAACACTAGCAGGTAGTCGAGAGAGCGCGTGCCAACGACCTTCTGAACGTTTGCGGAAACGACCTCCCGATTATTGATGTCATAGTTACATATTTTATCGAGAGTTGTTAGTTCGTGCGGCGGTGAGTGTGGTATCTTCCAATAAAGAGGTACAACACTCCCAGATGAACGTGTAGTGAGATTCGAACAACTGCTTGATGAGAAATCCGAATTGGAGCTCACGGAGACGATGGCCACAGTCTGTGGAGTCCATATAGCAGCATTCCGTGTATACCTCACTGTTCTCGATCATCCCCACAGCACGATGCTGAAATCGCGGAAATTCTCGACCGTGATCAGAGTACGATTGGGAAGCAACTGCAGTCGCTATATGAGCAGGAGTTGGTCACTCGGTATCCACGCACTGTCAATAGTGGTGGTGTCAGGTATTTGCATGTCGCTCAACCACTTGCAGAAACCACGGAGTGGCTACAGCAGGAGCTATACATGTGGACAGATGCAGTCATGACCCAACTATCACGTCTTGGCGCAAACTAGCATATGGGATAAGTTTGGGTATATCGCTAATTGCGATGTGAGAAGTTCGACCGATGTTCACGATTCGTAGAGTTCGTTGGACAGCCTTGTTTCTCACCTCTGAACCGACGTAAGAAGACCACGTACTTTGAAAGTCGTGCGATGTTTGTAATTCGTACGAAGTCTACGATTCATAGGAATCGTACAGTTCGTTAGAATAGCTTTGTTTCTTAGCCCCTGAACCGACGACGGCAAGTCTCGTAGCTTAAGATTCTCGCGAGGTTTACGATTCGCGAGATTCGCTGATAACAGTTATACAATCCTGATGAGACGGTTGGAGCATAGGCACGCGCATAGTTGACGAGCTTTGGGATTCGTGCGATGTTTACGATTTGAACGATGTTTACGGTTCGTACGACTCGTAGAATTCGTTAGGGGCAGCCCGTCTCTCAGCTTGTGGACTGGTGGAGAAGATTTTGTACAGTGAACCGTCACAGGGTCAAGTCCCGAGGGGGAGGCCGTACGCTCTACCGGTAGACTTCGTACGATGTTTACGATTCTCGAGATTCGTACGATTCGCACATAACGTTTATACAATTCTGATGAGATGGTTGGAACAGAGGCACTCGCGAAGTTTACGAACTTCAAGATTCAAGCGATGTTTGCGATTCGTACGAATCTCACGAATCGTGGAGTTCGTTGAGTGCAGGAGAATCAATCATGGCAGGGGAACACAACAGCGGAGAACCGCGCGCCGTTTCTGTCGGCGTACTCAAAGGCGGGTTCGGAAAGACAACGACGGCGATTAACCTCGCTCGTGAGTTAGCTCATCGAAACGGCTCAGCTCTCGTTGTCGACCTCGACGACAACGGCCACATGAGCCAGAACCTCGGATTCACAGAACAGTATAGTGCCGAAGAGAATCACGCCGAAGCCGTTCTTATCAACGGAGAGGATCCAACGCAATACATTCAAACAGTAAGCCACGGGCTCGATATTTTCCCTGCCCACGTGCAACTCGAAGACGTCCAGAGTGGGCTAAAGGAAGCGACAATGGGAACGACACGACTCAAGGAGAACCTCATCAATCCGCTTCTCGGTGACGAGTACGAGTACATTGTGGTCGACTGTCCAGCAAATCGCGGGAAGTTGAACGACAACGCCATGTACGCAACAGGGAACATTATCATCCCCCTTCGCGCAGAGAGCGGGTATGAAAGCGGGCTCTCTAGCACTGTTCAACGGCTCGTTCAAGAAGCACGGCAGTACTTTGAGTTGAACATCCTCGCGATTACACCCACGGACTTACAAGATCGTATCGACCAAGATACCCGCGACCGGTCACTCCTCAAGGAGATCAACAATCGGGATGGTGTTTCAAAGCTCGTACCGAACTATGCACGAATAACCAGTGATGATTGGGAAGCGATCGATCAAGGGAAACAAAACGGTAATCTTCCGGGGATTCGACACCGAGCGGCGATCGATCGTGCGCACGATGAAGGTGTTCCACTTCGAGACTACGATGAGGCGTGCGATCAGCTCGAAGCCTACGACGAGCTCGCTCAAATCGTCGAGCAGGGGGAGGTGGTGCACAAATGACTGCGTTTGACGATCTCGAAAATGCAATCAACGAGGGAACAGAGAAGCCATCAATTTCGAGCAGTTCGTCCGAGTCTGGCGCATCGGAAGAATCGCAAACATCGAACGAATCGCACGAGTCGCACGAATCGAAAACGTCAGAAGAACCAAAAGACCCACGAGAGACGCCCGCATTCGAGTTTTCTCCAGATCTCCGACGGAGTATCTACACACGCGAAGAATCGTGGCAGGAGCTTGAGGATGCACGTGATTTAGAGATGACGCGAGAGTTGCGGGATGCTGGTGTCCGGAATCACGAGAGTCGTGAAGTTCACGATGCGATGGTTCGGTTAGCGGCGGAAAATCCCGAAAAGATGGCACAGTTAATCCTTGACGCACGCGGTGTCGACGAAGAGCAGTAGCTAGGGGAGTGCTTCAGCACATTCCAAAAGTTCGTCCTCGGTCTACCAAGCACACAGGCGGCCTGCATCATCTAGACTATCAAAGATTGCAGTCTGCATTCCACGATACGGTTTCTCGAGATCGATGTTCATATCAACTTCATTGGGTTCGATGTCGGAAAAGTCACGCTGGAAAACAGCGTCTTTGTGAAATACCCTGCCCTACACGCTCGCTGACGCTCCCCCCTTAAGACGTGCGAGAATGTCACAGTCGTTTAACCGTTAGGATGTTTAAACATCGTGCGATTCTACCGACTCGTGCGAATCGTACGAATCTCAGACATCGCAGCAGTCAGAAAATTTGCGAACTACGCTTACAGACCAGTCCTGGCACGATCTGACGGAGAGCAAACTCGAGAAAAACGATTCGGTGTTAGTATCGGATACTAACTTCAGCTAGAATAGGTTATTTGAACCAGCAACAGCTTTCTTGAATGTTCAACGTAGGATCAGCTGTTTTGAAGATCAAACACGATATTCTGCTTCGTTTTTGGCTGTTCAAATACAGTATCGAGAACCATATCCGAGTCGCGCAAGAGGGAGCGTTCCCGATAGCTCCCTTCACTCTTGCCACCATCAGTATGCCGATTTTCAGTGACGTCACTAAAGGCCCATACCTTCAACAGTTCCAGCACTCGCTGGTGACTGAGAGGATCAGTTCCTTCACTCTTACAGACGTCTTCGTACACACGGTAGATCTCGCCTGTGTTGAATGCTTGTTTCAGGGAAGATTTCTGGAGATAGGCGAGCGCGAATAGGATATATTTCGAATGGGGAGTCGATCCCCGAATTAGCTCTTGGAACCGCGACATTTCCGCATAATCCTGTGCTGCATCGACATGCTCCTCTGTGACACTAGAAACGCTATTCCGAGCAGCCAACTTTCCAGTGCTCGAGAGAATTACAATTGCTTTCCGTGCGTCACCATGCTCACGCGCGGCAAGCGCTGCTACGCGTGGGATAACACCATCTTCGAGAACATCGGGTTGGAATGTATCTCGCCGTTTACTCAGAATTTCACGGATTTGCCCGGCATCATACGGATGGATATGGACGGTTAGTGGTCAAAAAGCGACGAGAGACACCCCTCATTTTCAGTGAAAACAGTCGAGTGAATACCTACTTGATTCGAGCAGAACACGATAACTTAAAAGCGAGGGAATGGCTTCATTGTCAGACACCACGCTTTCAGTGAAAAACACGACGACTACAACCGATTTTCACCCTCATAACCACGCCGCCAATATTGCTTCTACCCATAGATACTTACTATACATTCTAGTTAAACTAGTAGAGTAGTTGAGAATCAGCTAGCGGTTCTGTTTTCACTGAAAACGAGGGGTGTGGGGATCCGTCTTCCGTTAGCATATTATACTAACCAAGAGCGGACGATTTCACACCTGCTCTCGACGAATCGTCGCTATGTCGGCTGCCACTCGTCCCGATTCATCTGCTGCAATCACGAGTAGATTTGGCGCTGGTGTGCAGGGTGCTCGATCACCGACGTGAAATCCTGCATCTGCGGCACCCGGCAGTTGGACCTGATAGCCGTTCCCTGCGATCTGAAGTGAAGCGTTTGCAACTCGGTGGATCGAGACGGTGTCGAGCGGGGCTGATGTCGCGAGTTCGACGATATTCTCGTCGGTGATTCGGTCGAGGTCGACGACAAGAAGAAGGCCGTCAAATGCGAATACGCGGATGTCTGCGAGACGGGTTGGCTCGTCGTCGGCCTCTTCGACGAGTTCAGCGGCTCGGGCAGGCTTTGTGACTTGGAGAGCGAGGCCATCGCCGGACCGCTTGATCGTGTTGGGCATTGGCGGTTAGTATAGCATACTAACTCATGGATATTCGCCTTGGCAATGCGCTCTCGGCTCGACGTTGTTAGTGCCGCGAATCTTCCCGTATCTTCAGTTTTACTTCCGCTCTGGTTGGCTGACGTCTTTATCCATCGGATACGAAGCGTCGATTGCAGTCAGCGTACCCCAGTAGACGACGTGAGCTCCTGGCCCAGACCAACCCATCTTTCCACGTCGTTTGCTCGTTCCCCTTGTTACGATAAGCTAGGTAGTGTCACGAGTGGACTCTGTCCGAGGGCTTACCTGTCGTGTCCTCGAATTTGGTCGCACGTATGGGTCCAAACGAGACGTCGCCGCTCACTCCACTTGCGCAAGAAGCACTTGATGCGCTCGCGAGCACACTCCCACCCGGTGGTGAACTTACTTACGAGCAAACCTATGCTATTCTAGCTGAGAAAGAAGATCTCGAGCGGCCTGCTGCCGAAGATATCATCGAACGATTGTACAATAAGGGCCATGTTTACGAAGTCGAAGGAAAACTCCGACTCACTGATTACGGGGCTGAATAGCGAAGCCGTCATGTTTTGTCAATCATTATTCAGGAGACGATCGAACCAGCGTCACACTTGATTACGGCATCCAGATCGTCGCTTCGATCTAGTGTGGAAAACGGTCGAGATACCACTGCTTCTTATTGGGTGTCGTCAATACCGCTCCTGAACGGACGATGTTTTCGGAAGAATTGGAACTTGCCCACTTCCGTTTATTATCGCGGGCGGAATAGACACGGACAACACAATGATTCACGATGCTCGCGTCCTGCAACCACAGTTCGTCCCGGAAGAGGTCGAGCATCGCAACGCCGAGATCAACACCCTCTCGAATACACTCAAACCCATCATGGACGGTCAAAACGGCGAAACATCGCTCCTATTGGGACCGTCCGGCGCGGGGAAAACCTGTATCGCGAAGTTCACCATCGAGCGACTACGTGAGAACGTTCTCGATATCGACCGCCAGTACGTCAACTGCTGGCAGGATTACACGCGATTTCAAGTCCTCTATCGTATTCTCGAAGGCATTGGCGAAACTGTCAACATCCATCGTCGATCGACACCGAAAGACGAACTCCTCGACCGTCTTCAGCGGTACGATGGACCACAGTTCATCGTCATCCTCGACGAAGTCGACCAACTCGAAGACAAGAGCGTCTTGTATGATTTGTATCGGATGCCGACCATCTCGATGGTACTCATTACGAACCGCGAGGACGAGCTATTTTCCCATCTCGACGGTCGATTGGCCAGCCGGTTGCGGACGTGTGTTCGCGTTCCGTTCGAAAAGTACCACCTCGACGAACTCGTTTCGATCCTTCGTGCTCGTGTCCAATGGGGACTTTCGGAAGGCGCAATCGGAAACCAGGAACTCGAACTGATCGCAGACGCAGCAGCGGGTGATGCACGGGTCGCAATCGGCATTCTCAGGAACGCGGCACGTCGCGCCGACCAGAGTGGTCTGGATTACATTTCAACCGATATCGTTGATGAGGCAATCCCGGATGGCCAGCGCGAAGTTCGGCAGAAAACGATCAGTCAACTCAACGCTCATCAGCGCGCCCTCTACGACATTTTGGAAGAAGAGGGTGAACTCAATCCAGGGGAACTCTACGAGGCATATCAGGAACGCGTCGAGAATCCGAAAACAAATCGGACAGTCAGAAATCACCTCTCGAAAATGGAGCACTATCGGCTCGTCGTGGCCGATGGGAAGAATCGAGCGCGAACATACCAACTCCGCTGATTCGCGCTTTCGGAAGCGTTGGAAACGACCCAGTCTTGCCTATGGTTGTACCGAGAGACACGTCTATTCGTGATGATGAATCAGAACTCACCGACGCTTCCGACGCTCGGCAGTGGAATAACACTTCTCGAAGTGGATGACCGAACGACTGGTGCACTTCAGTCGCTCGTTCTCGACCACCTCTTGCTCGAAGATGGCTCTGCCATCTGGGTTGATGCACAGAGACACGGAGCCACACAGCCACTCGCACGAATTGCACCATCGATGCGCTTGCTCGACCGCATTCGTATCGCTCGTGCGTTCACGCCGTGGCAACATTCGAGCCTTCTGCAGGACCTCAAGTCGGCCGTCACGGCTGACACGACGCTCGTGATTCTCCCCGCGTTCGACTGGTTCTACCGCTCCGACGACTTGGGTCAGGGTGATGGAAAACGGATGCTGGCAGCGGGTCTCGAGTTCGTCACCGAACTCGCGGGTGAAACCGACAGTCCGATTCTAGTGACTCTGGATTCCGACGATTCGTTTACCGCACCGATTCGAGCGGCGGTAGACGACGTCGTTCGTTGTCGAGGGACGACGTTCGGCCCTCGATTTACCGGCGACGACTTCGAAACGCTGGTCTACTCGCTGGAGAACGGCTTGGTGCAGACGACATTCGCGTTTTGGAAACAGGTGCTCACGACGCGGCATCCATCTATCGAAGGTGCGAGTGCCACCACTCGAACGGAGGTGAGCCTCCATGGGGCGAACTAATTCGACGTATCGTGACCTCCTTCGGGCGATGGAGAATCGATGGGGGGAGTATCGACGCGGCCTTCGTCGTGCTGACCAGCAGGTGTTCGACCGGCTGTTCGAGTTTGCACGGGCACACGCGGATGCGAGCGGATTGCAGACGCCTCGGCTCGTAGAAATCCCCGCTCTCGTCTCGATTATCCTCGAACAGCAAAAGCAGATTGACGACCTCGAAGACCGTCTCGACCATCTCGAGCAGGATCTCAACGATCGGGAATGAGACGATGGTGTACAAAATCGACTCCGTTGACGGCGACGTGTTCAGGTGGTCGGTAACCGAGTCGGGGGTGGAATGTGAAGTAGATGAATCGTACACGCCGACGATCCATGTGTCCGTCCATGGTGATGGCGACTTTTCGACGGCACGTGCTGCACTTCGGGACCATCCTGCCGTTACGCGGGTTGCTGTGGTTGAGGGACGCGTGAGCTTTCGGCACGACCCCGAGCAAGTACTCCGAGTGGATGTAGTTGACCTCAAGGCGGTGAATTCAGTGGCACGAATGGTGAGCAAGTGGGGCTCTCCTGGTGAGTATCGCTGCTACAACGTTGATTTCTCGCGAGAGTTCCGCTACTGTCTCGAAGAAGGAATCGATCCGTTGCCGAAACACGAACTCTCGAAGATGCAGATTGCTGTGTCGGAGACGGAGCTTGCGAGTGAGCAAGTTACTGAACTTACGATCGACGATGAGATGGTGACTGGGAGTGGTGCGGACGTGTTAACGGCATTGTCGGCTCGTGTTGAGTCGGTTGACCCCGACGTTCTGTTCCTGAACACCAGTGACCTCATTCCCATCCTCTTCCAGCAGGCCGACCGACTCGACGTAGAGTTCCAGCTTGGACGACGACCCGGATGGCAGCAGTTGGCGGGTGAATCGACCTACGAAAGCTACGGGCAAGTCGGGCACTCCCCGGCACGCTACAATCTGCCCGGTCGGGTGATCATCGATGGCTCGAATACGTTCATGTGGAATCAGACGAATCTCGACGGCTGTCTGTATCTCGTCGAGCAGTCGGGCAAACCGCTGCAGGAGTTGGCATGGTCCTCGATTGGGAATGTTCTGACCGGGATTCAGATCCAAGAAGCTCGTGAACGGGATGTGCTTGTCCCGTGGCGTTCGTGGCGACACGAGCAGTTCAAAACGATGCGCCAGTTGCACGACGCCGACCGAGGTGGGTTCACGTTTACACCGGACGTCGGGCTGCACGAGGATGTCCACGAACTCGACTTCTCCTCGTTGTATCCGAGTATCATCGTCACGCGGAATGTGAGCCCTGAGAAGATTCGGTGTGAGTGCCATGCTGGTCGAGAAGATGTGCCGGGCATCGGGTATTCGATTTGTGATGAGCGTGGGTACCTTCCGGATGTGCTTGAGCCGTTGATCGAAGATCGTGATGCGATTAAAGCCGAGATTCGGGAGACTGAGGACGAAGAACGTCGCGACGAGTTGGAAGGCCAATCGAGTGCGATCAAGTGGATTTTGGTCTCCTGTTTCGGCTATCAGGGGTTTTCGAACGCGAAGTTCGGACGGATCGAGTGCCACGAGGCGATCAACGCGTATGCTCGGGAGATTCTGTTGGAGACGAAAGCAGTGCTCGAGGAGAACGGGTGGCGCATTGTGCATGGTATCGTCGATAGTGTGTGGGTGACGCCGATCGAAGGCGAGGAACAGACGTCGCTTTCGGAGCTTGTCTCGGAGATTTCTGAAGAAGTGGAAATTCGGCTCGAACACGAAGCGCACTACGACTGGATTGCGTTTGTGCCATTGCGTGATTCGGATGCTGGTGCCTTGACGAAGTACTTCGGGAAGGTCGCTGATGAGGACGCGTACAAGTATCGGGGCATCGAGTGTCGCCAGCGGAGTACGCCGTCGTATATCGATGAGGCGCAGAAAGCGTTGATTCGAGCGGTGGATGCGTATCGTGATCCAGAGGCGGTGTGTGGGGAACTACGGTCGTGGGTCAATCGTCTTGAGCGTGGGGTAGTCGATCCGAGTGAGTTGGTGATCACGAATCGTGTTTCGAAAAAGCGGGAGGACTACACGCAATCGACGCGGAGTGTGGCGGCACTGGAGCGGGCGGCGGATTTGGGGTTGGCGCGTGCGCCTGGTCAGAGTGTCTCGTATGTGGTGGTGGACGATTCGAAGAAATCGCGGGAGCGGGTGAAATTGGCAAGTGAGGAGGTAGACGAGTATGATGTCGAGTTTTATCGGGAGTTGTTGGTTCGTGCGACAGCGAGTGTATTGTCACCGCTTGGGTGGCGAGAATTGGATATTGAACGGGAGTTAGAGCAGTATACCGAGTCGAGTTTGACGTCGTTTAGGTAACGTTTGTATGCTGCGAGAGCGAGCCCGGATGGTGTACCAATCAACAGTACCCAGTGCCACGGCTTCATACTGACAATCGTGCACCAGCACCGGAGCGGGAGGTATCTGAGCTGCCCGAGAGTGAGTTGCCACTGCAGGTGATTGCCGCGGTTGTCCTCCCATGCAGACATATGTACTAAGCATAGCCGAATTGATATAGTGGTTCGGTGTGGCAGTTCGCACTCTACAGGCGGAGCAGGCCGAGTGCCTCGGGGCTTGACCCCGAGGCGGTTCACGTGAAACACGAGAAACCGGACACCCCCGAGAAGGTGCAAAACTGGCTGCCAGCCCCCGACGGTGGCATGCGCTTTGCGGCTCGATTCTATGGACCCCACTGGTCGCTGGTCGACGGGCCATATGACATGCCCGAAGTCGTCCTTGCGGAGGAATGACGACTCCTCACTTCATCTCCAACCAGACAGTTGGCCTGCTGCATACTTCCTATTCGGTAGCCCAGTCTTAGCTGAGTGCTGGTAGTTCGACCAGCTACTGCTGAATAGAACGCGCTTATTCACCATGTGTCGTCGGAAGTTCGACGCCACTGTCTCTGATTACTCGCCCGTGGGCTCAGATGTGGACGCTTCGTTTCCGCCCGAGTCCCCTCCGGCGCCACCACGCTGGCCGAGTTCCTGATCAACCATCAGGAGGCCGGGACCGTCGTCACCGACGTGCTTGAGTTTATCCAGAACGGCCTGTGCTGTCGCCTCCTCCTCGACCTGCTCCGCAACGAACCACTGGAGCATGTTCTCGGTCGCGTTGTCGTTCTCTTCACGGGCGAGTGCGACGAGGTCATTGATCATCCCGGTTATTTCGACCTCGTGTTCGTAGGCTGCCTCGAAGGCGTCAGACGGACTGGACCACTCCTTTGGCGGACTGTCAATAGTATCCAGAGTAACTCGTCCGTCGCGCTCGATGACGAAGTCATAAATTCGCATCGCGTGAGCACGCTCCTCGTCGGCCTGGGCCCGCATCCACGACGCGAACCCGGGCAGACCTTCATCCTCGTAGTAGGCCGCCATCGAGAGGTACAAGTACTCCGAGTAGAGTTCAGCGTTGATCTGTTCGTTCAATGCCTCCTCGAGCGAATCTTTGAGCATAACGTCTAGGTTAACGCTTGGCCATGGCATCATTGTTGGGGTCAACGAAACCAACCCCTATTCGAAGTATATGATGGATGGGTGATGGGTATGTGCAGTTCTGGAGATACTGACTACGCCCTCTGTATCCGGCACAACACCCCTGACAGCTATAGTGCGTTGCCACCTCTCGATAGACCAACCGTGCGACCATCACGTCGTTCGTCTTGGTGACGTTCTTCGCGTGTTCGAGGACGTTGAGATACTTGTCCTCAACCTGCTGACTTTCCTCAGTCTTCCTTTTGTAGTTGATCTACGAGTGCATCCATTCGGTCGACGAATACTTCTGTTCGAGTACGAAGTGCGCTCAAATCGAGATCGAGTGGTTCGTAGCCATAGTCGGCTTGCTCACATTGGTCCCACAATTTGGATGAAAATCTCCCGTCGTCTCGTGGCGCATCCCCTTCGCGTCTACTTCCCTCCTCATTCCCTCGTAGTGGAATGATGAACGGCGAGCCGACCGAGTGGAGATTCGGTCCCAGACTGGTCGATCTGAACCTGCAAAGCGTTTATGAGGGAGAAATTCGTTTCGACGGGCATGGACGAGGTAGACCTCAAGTCCCTGGTGTCGTCACTAACGCCCCAGGAGGAGAACCAGTCGATCAAGTCGTACCAGAACACGGTTTCAGTGGCATGTCCGGCATGCGACGAACCATTCGAAGACCTCGTCGTCTGCAAGCAGAACCCGACGAGCCTCAACCTCTCATTGCAACTCGACCTCTGCGTCGGCGTCGAAGACGATCGCGCATTGATCTTCACGCACAGACATTAGTCGAAGGGGACTACCACGTCACTCCGAAGCAGACGGCGATGGCGCCAAATATACGCTCTGTAACAATTGTAAACTCGTCTCCATCATCTCCATCTGCCCAACTTGTCGATTATGGCGTGATTGAGTACAACTCCTCACTGCAGGTCGTTTCGTACACAGAACAACCTCACCACGAAGCGCTGGTGCAGGCGAGATAGAACCTCGGTGACGGCGGTAATGAATCGGATGTGAACAGCTCCAACTCGGAGCACTCTACGTATCTATGTCAGCAACGGAAACCGTGCGATCAGAATCAATCGTAACGTGAAACCCGATATACTCGAAGCTCACCATCGGTGAGCCATGCTGATAGAGATCCTCGAGTGCATCGGGGTCAATCACCTCGTAGAAGGGGTCGCAGGCGCCGTCCCATTCGCTTCAGTCACCGCCGTCACCACGGCAGCAGTAATCGACTCAGTATCTGAGTGTGTCGTTCGTATCGATGGCTCTGGCTGCGATGATGACGTGTTCTCCATACGCTCTGCCCAAGCAAGGTGTACTATAGGTTTTAGATGTTACTCGGTAACATATAGCATTCTTTTTGAACGATCAACAAACTCTCCTACCAGGTGGACAGTCGGCCAACAGAAACGGAGTGCTCACTTCGATTGAACATCCATTACCGTAGCGACGACAGAACGGGCCTTGGAATCGGTTCCCCCCGGGCATCCGGTTCCGCTATGGGCTACCCGCGCGAATGCAGCGAGTAGGCGATCAGCAGAACGCCGAAGAACTGAAACAGTCGCGTGACGAGCGTGAGCGGTTGCTGGTACTGCAAACCGAGGTAGCCCTCGCGGAGTAGCAGCGAACCGACGAAGGCGATGCTGAACGCGACGGCAGTGAGGAAAAACAGGCCCATGGAGAGTGCTTGCATCGTTCGGCTGTCGTGGCGGCGATACCCACGGTAGGCCTGATAGCCAACGTAACTACCGACGAGCGTCGACCCGAGGGCGAGCGCGATGATAACCCAATCGATGACGGTGGCTACAGGTGCCATCTCAGAGGTCCTCCCACATCTTCTTGAAGCGGTCGGCGGTGTCGCTCTCCCGTTCCCCGGGAAACGATTCGTCAGTGCGCGTTACGGCCGCCTCGAAGGACCCGGTGTCCAACTCGATAGAGACCTCCGACAGCGTGGCCGTATAAACGCTGTAGTGATTGTTGCGGGTCCGAATCTTGGTCTGCTCTTCGAGGAGTCCGTGTCCCTGTAACCGTTCCACTCGGCGGTAGACCGTCGGTTTGGACATCTCACATTCGTCGGCAAGCTCTTGTGCGGACATTGGTTTGATACTCGTTGCTGCGAGGATTTCCCGGGCGTACTCGTCACTGAGGATATCGAGAAGCTCACCCAGCGCTGGATCCTCACTCACGTTTCGGTCGAATGACTGCCTGTCGGATTAATAGGTCCATGGGTTTTGAACGCGGACGGTTGCGGCGACCGATTCCGGGAGTATGACGGGGGTGTTGCAGCGATACGGCGTTACTCTGGAGGGGCTGGTACGTCAACGGTGACCGCGATGGGTAGCCTCGTGCTGTCAGAGGGCACATCACCGTACTTCCGGTGTGGCTGCACGCTATCAATTCGTTGGCACCCATCGCATTTCGATGAAGGTGCCGTTAGATAATATAAAAGTAGGGCGAGTTTCTGACCCGGAAATTCGCGCGATTTTAGGCGTGACAGCCCACCGAACGGCCGACTTCGACGATGAGGTCGATTTTGACACCGGTTCCCCGGACAGTGTAGCCGTAGCCGTTGCAGTTCCACGAGAGCGAATTGGTCGTTCCGTGGTCGATAGTCGCCGGCTGTCCGTCGATCGTCACGTCGTGTTCGTCCTCCTCGATGTCGAGGGTGTAGTTGAACTTCGCAACCGAGAGTTCGCGTCCGTCAGCGGCGTACCGGAGGCCGACCCCCTCGATGCGGCCGGTCGTTTGCGTCGCGTAGACCAGTTCGAACGCGGGCGGCACGGTCGGGTCCGGCACCGCAATCGAACTCTGCGCCTCTAAGTCGGCGCGGCTCCGGTACCACTCCGTGTTCGGAGTATCCGGCCGCCGCACCGTCGTGTTGTCGTCTATCTCGGAACGGAACGTGTCCGCCGACACCTGCGGGTCGAACGTCACGTTCGTGTACGTCGTCGTCACCGACTGACGGGTATCGTTGACGGTCCACGCCGTCTCCTTGCGCAACGGGTAGAATCGCTCGGTGTCTACCCACAACCGCTGTCGGTAGCTGTCCTCGCTCCGGTTGTCCGCGGGAGTGATGTCGAGTACGTACGCGTCTCGCCCGCCGACGGTCCCGGTCTTGACGAACTCGACGGCGTAACTACGGTTTCCGTCCATCTGGGGGGTGGCACCGGCGTGTCGCGGCAAGGCGGGTAACGGCGACACGCCGATGGATTTGGGTCGCCCCGCGTCGTCGGTCAGCCCCGCGGCTGCGACGAGCCGTTGGAGTCGAACGGCCGTTTGAGAATCGGTCGGTGGTCCCGTCAACTCGACGGTCGTCACGACGTTCTGGTCGATATCGTGGAGCCAAAGCGTCGAACCGTTCGAGACCTGCAGTTCGTACCGTCGATCCGATGCGTTTTGGAAGCGGACTCGTTTCCGGTCGGTTCCCGGGACGAGCGTGACGGTGGCGACGTTTCGAGACGTGACGGTGCCGTTAGTCCGCATCGTGACCGCCCGCGTGCCTGTGAACGCGTCGATGGAGCGGTAGCGCTCGGTCACGTTGGCGTCGACCGAAGGGTTCGCGTCGTCTATCGTACCTCCCGCGGCCCAGAGGACCGCGGAGAGCACGACGCCGAGGAGCAAGAGCGCGACGAATGTGCGTCGGTTGAATCGGAGTCGCGTGGGGCTCATACTACTACCACGCTGAGCGAGGGTTTAATTGCGTGTCGAATAACTGGCGGCGAATTACTTCCGGATGATCGGCGAGCACCGACGGTTCCCGCCGACCGTGCAAAACGAGGAAGCCACTAGCGAGGGGTGGCGCAGCGGAAAACAGTCGCTCACGGTTTCGACCGAATCGAGTCGGACGAGCCCCAATTCGTTTTGTTTTGATGAGCTAGTAATAAATGTGTTTTCAGCACGTGAGAATTGGAGAAGGTTTTACTCCACTTCGTATCATATGCCTGTGCAGTAATGAAAACACCGAACGACCAACAGACGCTCTCGCCAGATACCGTCTTCGACGTACTTCGGAACCCTCGTCGCCAGTTCGTCTTAGCGTATCTCCGACAGCAGAATCACCCGGTGACGCTCACCGAACTCGCGCGCCAGACTACCGCGTGGGAAGCAGATGTCCCGGTGTCGGAGGTCGATGAGGAGTCGATGAAACCGGTGTATACATCGCTATCACACGCCCAATTGCCGAAACTCGTGGACCACGGACTGCTCGAATACACGAGCGATGATCGACGGACCGTCGATACTACGGGTCGAATGCGGATACTCGAAGCCGATTTCGATTTTACTGCTCTCGTCGAACCGCAGCGGTACTACACCGAGTGATACCCGACAGTGTTGTTATGCGATCTGACGCGGTCGATACGGACTGGCCCACGTGGGGATATCACAGCCGAGTCGAGCCACGCGGTTTTCTATCGATGGATGGGTTGCGAACAAGGAAAAGAGAAGTGAACGATCCGTGTTCCACGGAATCGGACCCGCGATATCCTCGATGTTCTCGCCAGTTGCGATAGCTGCGACTCGATAGAGCGCATCGGCGAGCGTTTCGGGGTCCACGACGTGGGCGGCGTAGGCGTCCGCGCGGTACTCTTCCATTCGATTCGCATACCGACTCAGCGCGAGCGCGAGTGGTTCGACACCCAACCCGAGTGCATACCGAACGAGGCGGATTGGTCGCTCTTCGATGAACGCGAGGGCGCTGAACAACAGTGACCCGATGGCGGCTACGAACGGGCCGCGTCCTGCAAGAAGGACGAGCCAGAACGCGCTGAAACCGAGTATCTGGGGAGTGTACGCACGGATCGCGTCCGTGTGGATATCCGTTCCCAAATGACCGAGTTCGTGTGCGAACAACGCACTCACGCCTACTCGCCCGACGATTTGCGGGAGGAGCGGGTCGAACGCGACGACGGGTTCACCGTCGTCGTAGCCGACGACGGCACCCGGCGCGTCCATCTCCATGAGGACGATTCGAGGAACGGGACGACCCGCAGTTTCGCAGACTTCGAGTACCGCCCGCTGAACGTCTGGTAACTCGTTGGGGTCGAACGGTCTGGCGTGTTCGTGTTCGAACTCGTAGCGACCACCGGAGCGGTACGACAGAAAGGCGATGATACCGAACACGAACAGCCCGAGGCCAACGACAGGGAGGGGGGCACCTGTCCGAACGACAGCTGCAACCGCGAGGAGCGTGGCGGCCAATAGCCCGAGCGTGATTCCCCACGCACGAACGATCAGCGAAATCGTCATATAACTTCACACTCACAGGAGGAATAATAATAGAATCGATTATCGAGGAGGTGACCGACGTCCTAATCGCTCGTCTGTGTCCAGACGGCGGCTTTCGCCGGAATATCGGCGAGACACGCGTCGATATCGAGTATCCGTTTCACCTCGAAAACATAATAGAAGACCTCGGATTTCTCCACGATTTCGTCGTACTTTCTCGTGAACGTGTTCGGGATACCGTCGTGGGGTTGCTCCGCCGTGAACCACGACCGCCCGCGTTTGCCGCAGCCGCGTCGTCGAGAGCTCGTCAGATAGAGATGTCAAATGAGCCGCGGTGAAAAATCACGGTTTGACGAAGATTTTCACTTGGTCGCTACTTTCGTCGAGGAGGGATTCGAACCCCTCGTCGACGATATCATCGAGTTCGATGCGGTCGGTAACGAGCGGATCGGGGTCGAGTGTCCCGTCCGCGAGCATATCAATAACCATCCCGTATTCTTCGTTCGAGCGTGGTCCCCCCAGATATGCGAGCGTCCCGGTGAGCGTTCGTTCGCCGAGGACGACCGTATTCGGAGGCATATTCACCGTCTCTTCCCAGATGCTCACAACGGTAACGGTTCCACCCGGTCGGGTGCTTTCGAGCGCGGCGTTGAACGTCGCTTCGATGCCAGCGACTTCGAATGCTGCATCGACGCCACCGTCAGTCGATGAGAGTATTTCGCCGACGGCATCCACCTCAGTCGGGTCGATGAGATGGTCGGCTCCGGAGTCTGCCGCTCGGTCGCGGCGGGCCGCCCGAGGTTCCGAGACGAAGATGCGTCTGGCACCGGCCGCCCGTGCACACTGAATCACCGATAGGCCGATAGGACCGCTGCCGAAGACTGCGACAGTGTCGCCAGCGCTAATACCGGAACGACGAACGGCGTGGAGCCCGACACTCAACGGTTCGACGAGCGCACCGTGTTCGAGCGGAACATCCTCTCCAAGGGGGACTGCTTGCTCCGCGCTCACGACGACGTTTTCGGCGAACCCACCGCCGCCACCGGACAGACCGATGAAGCCACCAGAATCACAGAGGTGATACGTTCCCTGTCGACATTGGCGACACTCGCCACAGTAGAGAATGGGATTGATCGCCACCGCATCACCTTCACTGAGATCTTCCACGTCCGCTCCGATTTCGCTGACGACACCGCTGAATTCGTGTCCCATCGTAATGGGCGCCTTTTCACCCGAAACCGCATGCGGCTCCCCTTCAGGGATGAATATGGGTCCCGCCGCGTACTCGTGTAAATCGGAGCCACAGATGCCACACGTATCGACCGCTACGCGCACATCCGTTGCTCCGACACTCGTTTCCTCCGTCTCTTCGACGCGAATATCATGTTGTCCATGCCACCGTGCAGCTTGCATAACAGAACAGCTTCACCACGATCCATGATAGCAATTGTGGTGGTTTCACGAGAAGTCAGCGCGGGACGGATGACCGGTCGGTAATAATCACCCAGATTACCTATTGTAGCTATTGTAACTATTTCAGCTGGCGCTATCAGATGCACACTCGCGGCCCCGACTTCCTTCGTTCAACGGTTCCATCTTCGCGCCCTCACAAGCCGTCGGTGCGCGGATAGAAGGTCGGTTTCGAGCGTATCCGCCTCTCACCGGGTAGCCACGGCGGAGAATACCAACGTAACCACTGATGGTACAGACATAGTTCTCCTCCAAACCATCTAGCAAACTACTCTGATTCGGGCTGGCCGGTTCGTTCATCGGCTTCCGGAATCCGTCGTGGCAAGAACGTCGATACGATAAGCAGGAGGAGCACGAACAGTACGAGGAGAAGCAGCGCCGCCCGTTGCGCGTCGAACATCGCGGCCTCGAAGATACCTTTGACCAATCGACGTTGTGACGGGGTGAGTTGGGCCAGGAACTGCCGTTGCGTGGCTTCGGTCGCCGTCTCTGCTGCATCTTCGAGCGCGATTATCAACTCGTACCGCTGCTTCATCGAGACCGTCACGTTCCGTACGCGCAGCACGCCGTCGACGACGCTGCCGTAGAACTGTCCGAGAAAAAACGAGCCGACGACTGCCGTCCCCAGGGAAAATCCTATGGAACTGCTCACATTCAGGACGCCGGACGCCTCCGCGGAGTCCGCGGTCGGGACAGCCGACATCGTCATATTGGTGATCTGTGCCAGTATGAGTCCGACACCGGCACCATACAGCGCCACCGGGATAACCATCGTGCTGATCGTCTGATCGGGCCCCGTCTGCTCGTACAACAGCACCAGTCCAACGCCGATACAGACGATGCCGACCTGAATGAGCGTCTTTGGCGAGATGTACTTCCGCCAACCGGGAGTAAACGCCGAAAAAAGAACCGACGCGAGAGAGTACGGTAACAACGCGACCCCGGTTTCGAAGGCGGTGTATCCGAGCACGGCCTGGAGATAGACCGGGACAATAAACATGAAGCCAGCCGAGATTATCGAGCGAATGTTGTACGTGATGACACCGGACAAAAAAGAGCGGTTCGTCAGTACGTTCAGCGGAACGAGCGGTTCCCGGTCGGCGCGTTCCATCCGGCGTTCGTACTGAACGAACGCGGCGAACGCGAGCAGTCCGACCCCGAGGAACCAGATCGTCGGCGACGTGCCGAACGGGTTGAGCTGCACGTCGCCGACGAAAAACGGTCGCCTCACGAGTAGCCACCCGTACTTCCCACTGAGAAGGAATCCGGTGACGAGCGACGTTGCACCGACGATGGACAGAGCAGTCCCGCCTTTGTCCAACGATTCGCCTGTTTCTGACAGTGGGTTCGGATTCACGTACCGAACGAAGAAGAGAATAACTCCCACACCGATGAGTTGGAGCGTAAACCCCCACCGCCAACTGGCGTACGTGGTTAGTGCACCACCGATAATCGGCCCGAGAGTCGACCCGACCCCGTTCACGCCAGCCAACAGACCGAATGCCTTCGCCCGGTCGTTGTCTTCGTAACTGACCGTCAATACGGTGAACGTCAGGGGAAACAACACGGCGGCCGCGGACCCCTCGATGAACGACCAGCCGATGTAGAGGACCGTCGTATTCCAGCTAATCGACGCCACAATCGTCCCACCGGCGTAGACGAGCAGTGCGATTGTCATTACACGACGACTACTATGCCGAGACGGCAGCGTACCCGCCGGGAGAATCAGCGCCGCTATCACCAGCGAGTAGAGCGCGACCGCCCCTTGAATCGCGGTCACCGTGGTATCGAACTCGTCCACCATCGTGGGAATCGCCACGTTCATCAGGGATGCATTGATGACCACGATGAACGTCGTCAGACTCACGGCAATTGCTGGCCCCCAGTATCGTACTCTCGTCTGTACGTCAGTCGAGAGACGAGAACTTCCGTTGGAAGCAGACCCATCTGGAGGCATACAGCGAAATACCACCGTGATCCCCAAATAGCATAGACCTGAGTATCACCGAGAGTCGGAGATACTACCCGGCCCTTCGGGGCGGAGGGGTGTCAGTTCGGTTCGTCAGAACGGCCTCGCGTGCGTGGTCGCCTGCCCGTTCCGCGGACTACTCGGTCTCTTCGACGTTCCCGCAGTTCCGACAGCGTTTCATTCCACCGTGCGCGTCGCCGTAGTCGTGTCTGATGCCCGAGATGCACAGCACGTCTTGGAGGAGTCCCATACGTGGCAGATATCGCGGCGACCGGATAACGGTTTCCCGTTCTGCTCGCGGACCTGTGAGCCACTGAGTCGTCACCGCTGGAAACGCTGACTCCCCGGTCGCCAAGAGAATATCGTCGTCGGTCGTTTCCTCTACATGCCGATAGCGCGTCTCTCTCTCTTTCTGGTATCGCACACTGCCGTCTGTCATTGATGCAGACACGTTATCCGGCGCGACTACCGTGAGCACGGTACCGATTACGCGGTGCCCCCCACGACGGTGAAGCGGGATTGGTTAGTCTTCGGTCTCGTGGCCGTTCGATTTGCGTTCTTGGTCAGGATGGTCGGAGACGTACACCGTGGTGTTCGAAGGAATATCCTCGGTAATCCAGGAATTTGCGCCGATACTGACGTGATCGCCGACGGTGATGGCGCCGAGGACGTTCGACCCGGCACCGATGACGACGTGGTCGCCGATGTCGGGGTGGCGCTTGTACCCTTTCTTGAGTGCGTGGTCGGTGTCCTCCTCCTCTTCGAAGTGGAGGGCACCGAGGGTGACGTTCTGGTAGAGTCGGCACCAGTCGCCGATAGTGGCGGTCTCACCGATGACGACGCCGGTGCCGTGGTCGATGAAGAAGTAATCTCCGATCTCGGCGCCGGGATGGATGTCGATGCCCGTGTCGCTTTTCGCGGCTTCGGTGAGTTCGCGTGCGTACTCCTGCCTGCTCTCCTTGTACAGTTCGTGAGCGACACGCTGCGCGACGATGGCGTGGAATCCCGGATACGCCCGGATTACCTCGATGTAGGACTTCGCAGCAGGGTCGCCTTTATACGCGGCTTCGACGTCGTGTTTGAGGCGTTCTCTGATGGCGGGAAGTTGGTCGATGACGGCGCTGATACAGTCCCGAGGGTGATCGCTGGGAGCGTACAGTTGGCAACCTCGGGTGAGTTGCTCGCCGAGTTCAGTGAGGGTCTCTCGAACGTCATCGGGGTCGGTGTGGTCCGCGTAGGCGTTCCAGCAACTCGGGAAGAGGAGGCGATGAAGGAGGTTGAGTTCAGTGCTCGCGTGCGAGGTCTCGGGGGCGGCCCGTGGCTCGTGGACCGGAAAGGGAGGCTCGTCGGCCTCGTAGGCGGCGACTAAGCTGTGGTGAGCGTTGCCGGTGTAGCGGTACTCCATCACTCTTTTTGTAAGGAGCTAGTTGGGAAGAAGCTATGGGATAACGGAATTGCGGTCCATCCGGGAAACTCACCATCGATGGCGAGGAAGAGAGAATGCACAGTTGGTCGACAGAGCTGTCCGGCGCGTCGTGGCAAATCGTTCCTGCCGTCATCTCCGAGTTTCTGCAGAACACGGACGCCGAAAATCGAAACGAGTTATCGAATCAGTGCTCCAAATGAAGACCATCAAGATATTCACATCGATGGGAGCGTACGACAGCTATGTGAAGGGGAATATCGGCTCTGATATCCATTTCTCACGTCCCACATCGCTTCGTGAATTTCTGTAATGGTTCTCTTTTTGTCAAGTGTGAGAACGGAAGTGGTCGCGAACGACCGTCTCTGTCGGTGGGATACTGTAAGTTGATTAATACCTAATGAGCCCGTTATTGGTGGTGGATGCCAACCCAGAAATTTCGAGTGTCGATCTTTATCGTCGTGCTGATACTTCTAGCACCTGTCGCGACGAGCGGATTGATGCACGAGGATTTGACGGTCTCGAAGGACGCAAATCAACGAGCAAACGATATCCCGGTCGAGGACGTCACGTTCGTTTCCGCACAGGGAAAGGAGTTTCCGACGGGACAGGCGAGATTGGTAGCGTTCGACACGGCGACGAACAAACCGGTCTGGATACACAGCAAGTACGACCGATATATGGACGTGGATCCGCTCGGAGAGAGTCGGGTTCTCTTCGTCGCACGTGATGGGAGTATGAACAAGTCCGCGTTTTCGTTCGACGTGACGTTTTACGCCATCGAGATGAACTGGCGGACGGGGACGGTACTCAAGAAGTTCGAGATTCCACCCGGAACGCACGACATCGACTACCTCGGGGGGGATCGGTACGCCATCGCCGACCTGAGCAAGGAAAACCGCGTGTTCGTGTACGACCGCTCCGAGGACGAGGTCGTGTGGGAGTATCGGTTCCGCAAGCACTTCCCCAAGAGTGCGGGGGGCGGTCCCGGTGGATACACTCACTTGAACGACATCGATGCGGTCGACAACGGGTCCGCGTTTCTCGTCAGTCCGCGGAATTTCGACCGTGTTATGCTTATCGACCGGGAATCGAAACGCGTTCGCTGGACGCTGGGGGAGGAGGACAACTACGACATCCTCAACGAACAGCACAACCCGGTTCTCCTCTCGCAGGACCCGGTCACAGTTCTCGTCGCGGATAGCGAGAACAACCGCGTCGTCGAGTACGAAAAGACGGAGAGCGGATGGAAACAGACCTGGTCCTACGGAACGGGATTGGATTGGCCGCGGGACGCAGACCGACTTCCGAACGGAAACACGCTCATCGTCGACAGTAACAACAATCGCGCTCTCGAAGTGACGCCGGGCGGAGACGTCGTCTGGAAAGTGAAGATTCCCTTCGAACCGTACGACGTCGAACGGCCGGTGTACGGGGACGAACCGTCGGGGCCACCGATAGCCGAACTCGAGGGAAGCGATGCCGTCGATACGAAAGCAGTCGGGCAAGATGGGAATGGCCTAGTGGCCAGAATCGATGCCACGTACACGTACGTCTACACCACCGCCCAATGGGTTCTTCCGACGTGGATCGGTCCGCTAGAATTCAATCTCCTCGTCCTCGCGGTGCTCATCGTCGTACTGTGGGGTGCTGTCGAGGTGGTTCATTGGAGAGGGTGGACGTAAGCGAAGTGAGTGAATGAGTGAATGAGTGAATGGGGTCCCGACGTGACGGCAACAGAGAAACTGCTGCCGATTTCCCCGAGAAGTCCCATTCTCTCTCATTTCCCGTATTCTCTCTCATCTCCAATACTGTACTCCCATAATGGGCGGTCCCATCGCCTGTAGTTTATCCGATAGCGTCACGACCTACCAAGTATGTCATCCGCGTCATACCGGTGTACGTGCGGTGCGACCCTCGAGTACAAGCAGGATCTCGTGAAGGAACAGGGTGAGGTCTATCCGACGTGGAAGTGCAAAGACTGCGGGACGCCGATTCCTGGACAAATCGCCGAGAAAATAAAACACCAACATCCATCGTGACGCGGTTCAATCGTTCCCTCAGGTCGATAAATCGTGGCGATTCCATTCGTTGACTACTCCGATGGTAATCGCCGCCCTGTTTAAGTCGTTCTCGCGATGACGAGTAGATACGAGGAGGATTTTCGCGGACTGTTGTCCTTCGTGCGATGAGAAAACGATACCGTCGGTGGGACAACCACGTCTGGGTTGTAAATAGTCGGGGGAAAAAGTGCACCAGTGCGTACTATTTTCCTTCTGAATGAGAGATCGACAACAGCGAAGAGATGAGCTGAAAATAGCTGATTAAGGTGGCTATTGTACCTATTCCTTGGACCCACCAGACCACACCCCACGGAGCCATATCCTCCGCTCTCCCCGAAAGCGATGAAAAGAAACCAGTGAGACGATGTCTCCACGGATAGGCCGCGATACCAGTAGACCCAATACCGGTCGTTGCAATCGACCAGACGAATGTCTCTCAAGGGCCGCGTCCGTGCGTCCTTCAGCACTGGGTGGGTGGAACGTGACGGTGTCTGGCTTTCTGTCGCTGTAACCGTCGGCACGCTGGTGTATCTGACATATCTCGCCATCTATCCATATCCGGCACACGGTGCGGGATTGTATCTCGCAATCGCAGAACAGATTAGCATGCACGGGTATCGGCTACCGGAAACGATTCCACACTACACTGCAGGAGGAGTTCCGTTCGCGTATCCACCGCTGATGTTTTACGTAATCGCGGTTCTTCACGATGCGCTCGGTCTCGATCCGATATCACTCACGCGATATCTCCCGGGACTCTTCACGGTCGTGTATCTGATTCCCTATTATTACCTCGCGAAAGAACTCCTCGAATCACCGGCGCAAGCAGGAAGTGCCACCGTCGTACTGGCTATAACACCGGTCGTCCTCAAATGGCACCTCGCGGCGGGCGGCATCGTCCGCGCGGCGGCGTTTCTCTTCGTTCTCACTGGCCTTTACACTGGCATACGAACGTTCAAAGCGAAGGATCGACGATGGCTTTTTCCGTCGATCGTATTGTTCACCCTTACGATTCTCACTCACCCCGTGTACACAGCGTTCTTTGGTCTTAGCTACCTCCTCATGGTCGGCTTTTTCGACCGATCGTGGAGCGGGGTAGGACTCGGTGCATCGGTCGCAATCGGGGGAATCATACTAGCGGCTCCGTGGTGGTGGCACGTCGTTTCGATGCACGGGATATCGATTTTCACCGCTGCAGCCGGGACACACGACGGACTCGGCGGCGGAATCGCTCGTCTTTTCGACTCGTTCGTCAAACCGTTGTTATCACAGTCTCAATGGCTCTTCTATGCCCTCTCGGTCGCCGGGAGTTTGGCCCTCGTCCGACAGCGGAAATTGTTCGTACCGACTTGGATGCTACTGACGGGATATCTCCTTACGCAGGATCGACTGCTGTACGTCGCGGGGGCGATGGCGGCGGCAGTATTCATCTGCGAAGTTTGTCTGCCGATCGCCAAGAGGCAGCTGGGAGGTGAACTCCGGGAACGATACATTTCACTACTTCTGCTCGCACTGATCAGCAGTTCGATAGTCGCTGGCGGTGTCCTGATGACGACCGATAGTGCCACCGAGAATCGAATAGAAACACTCCTTCCCGCATCATACATGGACCGACACGACGAACGCGCCATGGGGTGGGTAAAACGTCACACCCTCCCCTCGTCACGGTTCGTCGTACTCGGTGATGCTGCAGAACTATTTCCGTTCCTGACACACCGTACGAGCCTCATGAGTCCGTGGGGTGTCGAGTGGAAAGGAAATCCCCAGTTCGAGCGTCAAAAGAGGTTATACGACTCGACATCGGCTTGCAAGAGCGCTGGTTGTCTCACACAGTCGTTTCAGAACGCGGACCGACAGCCGGAGTACGTGTATGTTCCAAAAGGAGAATATACGATACGACGAGACGACCACGTCCAGTCGATTCGAATGCGCCGGTCGCTCGTGCGGTCGCCGGAGTACACGCTCGTATTCGAAAACCGGGGCGTGATGATTTACCGGGTGAGTCGTGTCACAGCGCGGACGTAACTTTCCCTACTCTACTCCCCCCATTTTAATCAGCGAGGGAATCCCGGCCTTGAGGCCGGGCGGAAATCGCGTAAGCGACACTGCACAGTCCACCGGGAGACGAGTGCGAAACCCGCACAGATGACGCTTTCGGCGTATTCGGACTGAAACCGACAGCATTGCCGGAATCCTACTGTTGTGGGAAGCTCCGCCGTTTCCCGCCGGGAAAATGTCACCGATGAATACTGATTTAAACAGTTCCGGCTTCGATTCCGAGATGCTGCCGTAAATCAATTCATGCGTGTGGTCTGACACCCATCTATGGAAGAACACCCTCCGATATCCATCCTCCTCCCGACTACAGTTGCTGTCGAACACTTACGTTCGGAAGGGATCACTAATTAGTGCGTGTATATTTTCATGGCGGGAGGACTGCGGGAGCTAACGCCGTCACGCTTCAACCGTCGTTCACTGTGCCGTCTATGACTCTCGTCGATTCTCGGTTACCGCGTACCAGTAGAACCGTATTTGCCATCAGATGAAGATTCCGCTCGACCATCGGGGAGTTGATTTTGCAATGAAACGACGAGTGGTCGGTCACAGTAGAAGTATTCCATCTGGCGTACTAATTTTCACCCCAGTTAGCATACAATGTCATTCCTAACGGAGAAGTTGCCATCAAACACGGTGTCTTCCCTCGGATTTTGACGCTGTTTTCGGCTTGGTCGGATGATTTCTGACCCTTTTTCTGCCCGCTTTTCGACTTCGCTTTCCACGGAGATACCAATCACTCGATCAGAACTGTATGATACGGAGTGATGAACTGGAACGGTGATGGAATACAGGAGGTTATCGCTCCGAATACCACGCCTGCTTTTGTTCGTCATCCAGGCTACGTCCGTTTTTCTCGATACCCTCCTCCAACTCCGCGACGCGCTGTTGAAGTTCCTCGATCTCCGTGCCAAGCGTGTTAATTGTTTCGCTGAGAATTCCGATTACTTTTCGCGTGTCGGGGTCGATACCGGATGCTGCCTGCATCTCGTTCACCTGCTGTAGCAGTTCACCGTGTGAGTCCGTCATAGAACGGGTATAGAATGGAACTACTACAAATCCTTTGGCACGTATCTAATATGACAGACTTTATATGGGGTGTAACTGAGTGTTGTGATTCTCAGCATCGAATGGGCCTCGTTCGTTGAATCGATCGCGGCGATGAAAAACTCCATTCGGAATGGCTGGCATTTAACACGGTATCAGCTGTGTATTTGAATTCGTCTGCAACTCGGCCAAGTCAATATCCCTCGTTCACTCCCCTCAAGCCAATCGGCATGGTCGACACGGCATCAGTTGTCATCTGGATGCTTATCGCGCACCAGAATCCGGCCACGTGACCGGAAACGGTTTAACCACGGGGTATGGCTTCCCCCGAGTTCTATGATGTGCACCTTCGCCAAGAAGAGATAGACCGCCAGCGAAAGAACGTATACCACCGGCGTTATCGCCAGTTGCCAGAGAATCGTCGACGTGAGGTCGACCCCGATAATCGGATGCCAAACTCTGTTCATCGTCCGGAAGAGACGAATCAATGGGACGTGGAGCAGATATATCCCGAGGGCGTGTCGCCCCACTTTCGGGAGAATCGTATTCTTCCCCAACTGTGGGTTCGAGAGCACGTATGCGAAGAGAGCGAGAACGAAGAATATCGTCGAGATGGTGTACTCCGTCAAGTATATCTCTTGGTGAAGAACGTTATTGCGAATGATGTAGCCGATAGCATACTGCTCGACGAGTTGGACTCCCGCGAGAAGGCCGACCGCTCCGAGATAGATGTGGCGACGGTTCTCGTTCGGCGTCCAGTCGGACGAGTTGATGTGGTATCCAAGAGCGACGTAGAAGAAGCCGAAGAAGAGGGCGTCCCGCGTTCGGAACGGTACGTTCGCGATCATTTGATAATTCGTTCCGACGAGGCCAACGATGTGAACGAGCGCAGCGATGGGCAACAGATAACGGGTTTTTCGGAACTTGACGAAGCAAGCGACGAAACCGAGGGAGAAGATCAATGCCGTCAGAAACCACAGCGGAACGGCGAGTGCGTTTCCATAGTACAGTAGGTCGATGGTGGAGATGTCACCGAGGCCGTGAGCGATGAGAGCATTCGCTACGGGAACGCCTTGGAATAACGCGAGCCCGATCACTGCCGTTATAGAGAGGAGTCTCCCGAACAGATAGATCGACCCGAGTTTCTGGACGGAGCCACTCACGGTAGATTTGACGTTGTTGACATTCACCGTCTCCGCGAGGAAGTATCCGGACGTTACGAAAAAGAACGGAACGTCGAACTGGCCGATAGTGTCCAGTACGAAGTAGACGTAATTCCCGCCCGTTCCGAAGCCCCGGAACGGTTGAACGTGTGCGATGACAATGAAGAATATAGCGATTGCTCGCAGCGTATCTATGCTGTGAATTCGATCACTCATCGTATCTCAAATATCCATTGAGAAGTCACTCCCTCCTATTTAAAACGCCTCCGATTATGACGGGAACGCAGAAATCAATCAGCGCCGTGCTCACAAATTATTTCTTCGCCCGTCTCACCGTTGTGTTGGAAATAGAAGCGATGCATAACGTCGGGATTCGCGGATTGGCGCAGCATGTCCATCGCGTGACCTCCGCTTGAAAACAGAAGTGTGAGCTATCGGTCTATTTCATCGCCACCTCGACACCCATTTCGCGATGGTATCCGCTGGTATTGCAGTGGCGACCGTGAGTCGTCTCGGATACGTGGTGTACACGGTTTTCGGTCGATTTTTACGCGCTATCGTGTGTGTCTCCCGAGTCGTTCCATTGACACAGCCGATGACGCCCCCGTCCATCAGCAACAGCGGCGAGCCGCTGTTACCATCTCCGGTCGGAATCGTCGCTTCTATCCAATCCGAATGTGGGTTGTAGCGCTCGTACCGGCCCAAGGATGTCACCCAGTCACCCACCATTTTTGGATGTCCGACCGCGAGCACGACATCGTTCCGAGAGGGGTGTGCATTCGTCGCCAGTGAAAGCGGAGGCGGGGTTTCGAGGTCCGTCTTGAGCAAGGCGATGTCCGGAAAGAGGTCCCGGTGAAATCCGACGCGAGTAGCCGTTCCCGTTCGGTTATCGAACGTTTCGAACGCTACCGATGTCGCTTCTCGAACGATATGAGAATTCGTAAGGATGTATCCACTATCGACGACCCACCCGGTCCCACCCCCGGAATCGGTCGATAGTCGGACAACCGACCGTTGTACCGTTTCTCCGAGCGTACGGGCTCGGTCGCGGATTTCCTCGGAAAACGGCTCGAAATCATCGACAACAGTGGTCCGATACTCGGACGCGGCCGATTCGGCGCGCCGACAATTTCCGAAGCCGCCGACGAAAGGGGAGACGGAAGCGAGGCCAGTCACGCGAAGAATCCCTCTTCGGGAATAGGAGGGCGTCATCCGCCCGAACTCCATCGTTCAGCATCGGCCGTGACGGATGAATTCAGCCCCCCGGATGTCTTTTGACTCGTTTCGAGCGCATTCTCATCCGCTAGAACTAGACGGATTCATCCCAAAGGGTTGTGGCTGTGAGTGCTTTTCGTGACCGGAGGGCCGCTTCGTCCATCGGATGAACTGCATACGAAATTTTTTATCGCATATCTTCGAGAGCGTCGTACTCCCTGTCGGCGGTTCGCTCGTTCTCGTCGTGAGTACGCTCATCCCGACGACCGGTATTGTTCGAGCAACCAACCGTGTTCGTCGTGCTGGAAGGACTGAGACGGCCCTTCGACAGTTTTGTTTGACGCGGCGGTGCTGACTCAGGGCCACAGTCCGCGGGATTCTTTGGCCTCGGCGATTCGAGAGAGGGCGACCACGTAGGCGGCATCGCGCCACGTCACGTCGAATTCCGCTTTGGCATCGGACACGTCGTCCCACGCGCGGAGCATCGCCGTCTCCAGTTCGTCGTTCACGCGTTTGAGCGACCACGACCGACGGTTGATGTTCTGGAGCCACTCGAAGTACGAGACGGTCACACCGCCCGCGTTGGCGAGGATGTCGGGAACGACGGCGACATCATTCGATTCGAGGATTTCCGCGGCTGCGAACGTTGTCGGCCCGTTGGCACCCTCGATCACGATGTCGGCTCGGACGTCTTCCGCGTTCTCCGCGGTGATGACGTCGCCGATGGCGGCGGGAATGAGAACGTCCACGTCGAGTTCGAGGAGGTCCTCGTTCGAAATCTTCGCGGGCGAATCGTACTTCATAACGCCTTCTGGCTGTTCCTCGTGGGTCGGTACGGCGTGGGTATCGAGGCCATCGGGGTCGTATATGCCACCGTTCACGTCCGAGACGGCGACGATGGTCGCACCGTAATCGTCGAGGATACGGGCGGCGTTCGCGCCGACGGAACCGAATCCTTGGACCGCGACGGTCGTCTCTTCGATGTCCATCTCGTAGTGGTCGATGACCTCACGAGCGATGATAGCGACCGACCGGCCGGGTGCGGCCGCGCGACCGTAACTTCCGCCGAGAACGGGCGGCTTGCCGGTGACGACGCCGGGTTGGGTTTCTCCTTCCTGCATCGAGTAGGCGTCCATGAACCACGCCATCGTCTGCGCGTCGGTCCCCATGTCCGGTGCGGGGATGTCCTTCTCCGGGCCGACGAAATCGCGCACCTCTTCGGCGAACCGACGGGTGAGCCGTTCTTTCTCGCCGAGCGAGAGGTCCTTCGGGTCCACGACGATGCCGCCCTTCCCGCCGCCGAAGGGGAGGTCCATCACGGCGCACTTCCACGTCATCCACATCGAAAGACCGACGCACTCGTCTTCGGTGACGTTCGGGTGGTAGCGAAGGCCGCCCTTGTACGGCCCGCGAACGTCGTCGTGCTGGGAGCGGTAGCCGGTGTAGACTGTAACGGTGCCGTCGTCGCGCTTCAGCGGGACCGCCACCCGTTGGACCTTCGTCGGATGTTTCAACCGTTCGATGATACCCGGGTTCACGTCTACGAGTCCCGCGGCGCGCTCCAGTTGCCGCCGGGCCGTTTCGAGCGCCGTCTCGGATTCGGGTTCCGCGTTCGACTCCTCGGCAGCGACCGCGTTCTCCTCGCTCTGCGCCATCAGGTGGTCACCTCCGGCTTGATGCGGCGGTAGACCGTTTCAACCGAATCGATGACGGCGTCGGCGATTCGAGAGGCCGAGGCCTCACTGAGTGTCAGCGGCGGAGCGAGCATCAGGTGGTCGCCCGCCAACCCATCGACCGACCCCTTTCCGGGGTACGTGTAGACGCCGCGGTCGAGTGCGGCGTCGTAGACCCGCTTGTAGACCTTCGAGGAGGGGTCGAAGGGCTCTTTCGTCGCCCTATCGGCGACGAACTCCAGTCCGACCATCGGCCCCATCGCGCGGAAATCGCCGACCATCGGGTGGTCTCGGAGTGCGTCGAGTTCGGAGACGAGTTGGCGGCCGCGAGCGCGACCCTGTTCGAGCACGTCGTCCGTGTACCGGTCCACGACGAAGTTCGCCACGGCCGCGGACAGCGGATTTCCGGCGAACGTGTGGCCGTGGGCGAACGAGGCACCGTCGTGGGTGAACTCCTCGGCCACGTGGTCACGAACGAGCACGGCACTCATCGGCGTGTAGCCGCTCGTGAGGCCCTTTCCGAGCGTCATCATGTCGGGAACGACGCCGTAGTGTTCCATGGCGAACAGCGGTCCGGTTCGGCCGAATCCGGTCATCACCTCGTCCGCGATAAAGAGCACGTCGTACTCGTCGCAGATGTCGCGGACTTCCTCGTAGTAAGCGGGGTGCGGTGCGGTCGCAGGGATGCTGGCGCCGCCGACCGGTTCGGCGATGAAGGCTGCGACCGTCTCGGGACCGCGTTGGCGAATCGTCGTTTCGAGTTCACGCGCGGCGGCACGGGCCTGCTCTTCGGGCGTTCCCTCGAACGACCACCGGTACGGGTACGCCGGCGAAATGTGCTCCCAATCGGCCAGGAACGATTCGTAGCCCCGCCGTCGAAGCGTGTTCCCGGTCGCGGACAGTGCACCAAACGTTGCGCCGTGGTACGACTGCCAACGGGAGATCACGACGGACTTCTCGGTCTTCCCACGCGAACGAAAGTACTCGCGTGCGAGCTTGAACGCCGCCTCATTTGCCTCGCTCCCCGAGTTCGTATAAAACACTTTGGAGAGATCACCGGGAGAACGCGTTGCGAGCGTGCGCGCGAGTTCCTCGGGTGCGTCGTGGGAGAAGTGAGACAGACTGAGATACGAGACGTTCGACGACTGTGACTCGAATATCTGGTCGATGCCCGGAACCGAGTGGCCGAGATTAGTCACGGCAGCGCCCGACGCGGCGTCGATGAGTTGCTCGCCGTCTTCGGTCACGAGAAACTCGTCTGTGGCGTGGTCTATCCTCGGCAGGTCGGGCTCGATTCCCCCTCCCCACTTGTAGAAGATGTGGTTCTGATGTGCCATCTATCACGATTGACTGCACCCCATAATAAAATAAGTCTTACTAAGAAATCCGAATTTTGTAGAAGTTCCAAAACGCACCGGAGTAATCTAAACCAGTACCAGACAGACTCGCGTCACGGGATCGGTGTGAACGGAATAGGTAGGAGGCCAGAATCGACGGTGGATTCAGAGTGTCGGGTCCTGGTCGATGGGGACGTGGACCGTCTTCTCTTGGGTGTAGGCGTTGAGCGTATCACGGGAGCACTCGCGGCCCATGCCGGAGCGTTTGAACCCGCCGAACGGGCTACCGGTGACGGTGCGTCCGTAGAACTTGTTGACCCAGACGCTTCCCGCGTCGATGTCGGCGGCCGCGCGGTGGGCGAGCGAACCGTTCTCCGTCGCCACGCCCGCGGCGAGGCCGAACTCCACGTCGTTAGCGAGTTCGATGGCCTCGTCGTAGTCGCTGAAGGTGATGACCGTCTCGACCGGGCCGAATATCTCCTCTTGCGCGATTCGCATGTCGTTGTCGGCGTCCACGAAGACTGCGGGTTCGACGAACCACCCGTCGTCGGTGCCCTCGGCTTCGACGGCGTTTCCGCCGGTCGCGAGGGTGGCACCTTCTTCGACGCCGAGTTCGAGGTACGAGGTCACCTTCTCGTACTGCGCTTCGGAGACGAGCGGGCCGAAGGTGGTCCCCTCGGCGAGCGTGTCGCCGATTGTGTGTGACTCCATCTCCTCGACCAACTTCTCGACGAACTCGTCACGAACGTCCTCGTGGACGAGCGCGCGTGAACAGGCGTCGCACGACTGGCCGGTGTTGTACGTGATGCTCCCGGCGACGGTCTCGGCGGCCTGTTCGATATCCGCGTCGGGAAAGACGACGAACGGCGATTTGCCACCGAGTTCCAGCGTGACGGGCGTGATGTTCGAGGCGGCCGACTTCATCACTTCCTCGCCGGTCACGTCCTCGCCGGTGAACGAAACCTTCTGCACGTCGGAGTGACCCGTGAGGGGCGCGCCCGCCTCTTGGCCGAAGCCGGGGACGACGTTGAAAACGCCATCGGGCAGGACGCCCTCGGAGAGTTCGGCGATTCGGAGCGCCGTGAGCGGACTCTGCTCGGCGGGTTTCAGGACGACGGCGTTGCCGGCGGCGAGCGCCGGGCCGATCTTCCACGAGGTGAGGACGAGGGGGTAGTTCCACGGCGTGACGCAGCCGACGACGCCGTAGGGCTCACGACGGGTGTAGATGTGCGCGTCGTTCGCCGCCGCAATCTCCTTGCCGCCCTCGGCGCGGCAGATGTTCGCGTAGTACTCGATGAAGTCGATGCCCTTGTTGACCTCGCCCTTGGCGTACGACAGCGGCTTGCCCACGTCGAGGCTCTCGAGAATCGCGAGTTCTTCGATGTTGTCGCGGAGGACGGAGACCCATTCGAGGAGGGCTTCCGACCGCTCCGCGGGCGTCGCATTGCCCCACTCGTTCTCGAAGGCGTCCTGTGCGGCCTCGACGGCCGCGTCCACGTCAACCTCGTCGCAGCGAGGTACCGAGAGAATGGGTTCGTCTACGACGGGGTCTCGCGTCTCGAACGTCTCGCCGCTTTCCGCTGGGTGAGACGACCCACCGATCCACGCTTCGAACGTCCCGAATGACTGTGCCTCCTCGCTCGCTTGCTGATGGTTCTCTTGAACCGAGCCGGTGTAGTGTTCTAGTTCCATGGTTACTGTGCTCGTTCGTCATGCACCTCGAATCGGGCGCTAATAAAACTAACTAGATACCAAAATGGAAGTGGATATATTGTGATGATTCTAATTTAGGATGCGCTTGTTAGCTCATAGATGAATCAGTGGGTGGTGGCGTGGTTCGGGACGGGCAATCGACGACCCGATTATCGCGCCCTCATCGCGGGGCGAGACTCACTCCGTCGCGGGGACGAACTTGAACCCGTATCTGACGATTCCCTCCTCCTCGTAGATGCGACGAATGCGACCCGAAACGGGCATACCGACCGCCACCTCGGTCGGGTCGACATCCGTGACCTGTGCGGTGATTCGCGGTCCTTCGTCGAGGTCGACGATGGCGACGACGTACCGCCCCTCCGCCTGCGCCTGCCCGGCGAACTCCGGCGGCGCACCACCCGGCGAGAGAACGGTATAGGAGTAGATGGTGCCCTCTCCCGAGAGGTCGACCGTCTCGAACTCGTCGTTTCGGCAGTCGGGACACGCCCCCTTCGGAGGGAACGCGATGGTCCCGCAGTCGGTACAGCGTTCGCCCTCGAACGCCAATCGTTGCCCCACGGTTCGCTCGTACATCGGAATCGAGATGTGTGCTCCCATCAGTTCGACACCTCCTGCAATCGCGCGTACTCGGCGTAACTCAACTCCTCGGTCGCGTCGAGTGCGGCACCGACGCCAGCCGACGCGCCCTCGTCTTCGACTCTATCGGTCGTCTCGAAGACGAACGCGCTCGCGCCGTGGCCGTACCCGTATCCGGCGACGAGGATTGTAGAACCCGACTCCGCGGCGTCGAGAGCCGCGGCGAGACCGACGAGGGGCGAGGCGACGCCCGCGAATCCCATGCGCTTGACGACGAACCCGGCACTCATCTGGTCGGCGTCGAATCCGAGTCGAGCACCGCCGCGCCACGACATCTTCACGTCGTCCTGCGGGAACACCGCGTGGTCGATATCCTCGACAGCGCAGTTCGCTTCCTCGAGGGCGTCGTCCACGACGGTCGAGAGCGCTTCCACGAAGCCCTCGGTCGTGTATCCGCCGAGCGAGAGGTCGGTCACCTGCCCGTCCATTCGGAACTTCGCCGGGAGGTAGGCGTCCACGTAGTGGGCGCTTCCGACGCGGACCGCGAGCGGATCGTCGCCGACGACGAACGCCGCGGACCCGGCACCGAGGACGTGCTCTGCGTCCTCGTCTCGGGGGGCGTCGGGCGCATCGGATGCAACCACGAGGGACGACCCGAACGAGAGTCCGACGTCGAGTGCTTCGAGACCCGCCTTCCACGAGTTGCCGAACTCCAGCGTCCGGCGTGCCCCGTAGATACCGAGCGCCCGCGAGAGCGGTCCACTCGCCAACGACCCCGACTGCGGGTTCGACGTGGTGGCGAACGTGAGCGTCTCCGTGCCGTCTCCATCGACTGCCCGCCCCGACTCCGTGGCCATCGTGATGGCGTCCTCGTCGTAGGCGAGGACGGTCTTGCGGTCGATTCTCGCGGCGAATCGACCCCAAACCTCCTCGTACGCCTCGGCGGTGACGTGGTAGGACGGAAGCGAGACGGCGTAGTCGGTTATGCCGACGCTCATGCGTCCACCTCGTAGATGAAGACGGTCGCCGCACCGCCGGACCCGCCGACGTTGTGCGAGAGTGCGACGCTGCCATCGACCTGTCGTTCGCCCGCGTCGCCGCGGAGTTGGTCGAACACTTCCACGACCTGTCCGATACCGGTCGCTCCCAGCGGGTGACCCTTCGACTTCAACCCGCCGCTCGTGTTGACGGGCAGGTCGCCGTCTCGTCGCGTCCGACCCTCGTCGATGAGTCGCCACCCCTCGCCGCGGTCGGCGAATCCGAGGTCCTCGTAGGCGAGGAGTTCCGCGATGGTGAAACAATCGTGGACCTCCGCGAAGTCGATGTCGTCGGCGGTTCTCCCCGCACGGTCGTAGGCGTCGTTCGCGGCCTCGCGGACCGCCGAGAGCGACGTGATGGTGTCCCGGTCGTGGAGCGCGAGGTGGTCGCTGCCGCCGCCGAATCCGGTGATGTACACCGGGTCGTCGGTGTACTCGTGCGCTTCGTCGGCCGGGACGACCATCGCACAGGCCGCACCGTCGGTCGTCGGGCAGGCGTCGTAGAGGTTCAGCGGATCGGCGATCTCCGGCGCACCCTGTGCCTTCTCCAGCGAGACTTCGCGCTGGAACTGGGCTTTGGGATTCACCGCGCCGTTCTCGTGGTTCTTGACGGCGACCCTCGAGAGGTGCTCGTGTTCGGCATCGGTCTCGTGGAGATATCGCTGGGCGGCGATGGCGTAGACGCCCGCGAACGTCATACCCGCGAGACGCTCGTACTCGGTGTCGCCGCTGACGCCCAACCAGTACTTCGACCGGTCGCCGCTGAGGTCCAGCATCTTCTCGACCCCGCCCGCGAGGACGGCATCGCTCGCGCCCGACCCGACGGCGTGAACCGCGTCGAGCAGGGCGAAGCCGCCGGAGGCGCAGGCGTTTTCGACGCGCTGGACCGGCAGACCGGTCAGTCCGAGGTGCGACGTGAGCGATGCGCCCGTGATGCCGAGTTGGTAGCCGCCGACGCCGAGACTGCCGACGTAGGCTCCGTCGAGGACGTCCGCGTCGAATCCGCGGTCGACCGACTCGACCATCGCGTCGTAGGCCGACTCGAACAGTTCCTTGATGCCAGCGTCGGGGTGTTCCCCGTAGGGACTTTGGCCCGCGCCGACGAGTGCCACGTCGCGCACTAGTCGCCACCACCCGTGTAGATGCCGTCGGGGTCGAGTTTCTCGCGGATGAGTCGAATCTCCTCGTCGTCGGGGGTCGGCGTCTCGGTCACGTCGTCGGCGAACTGGACCTCCCAGCCGGTGGCCTCCTGTACTTCGTCGCGGGTGACGCCGACGTGAAGCGTGTCCACGTACATCTCCCCGTTGTCGTCGAATTTCATCACGGCCTTATCGGTGATGACCGCCTCGGGGCCGCCGCGGAGTCCCATCTCCTCGCGTCCTTCGACGTACCCCGGCGAGGTGATGAAATCGACCTCCTCGGGGAATCGGCGCTTCTGATGGGGCGTGATGATGAGCGTCCGGTGGGCGTTACTGGAGATTTCGCAGGCTCCACCGCTCCCCGGAAGCCGCACCTTCGGGTCGTCGTAGTCGCCGATGACGGTCGAGTTGATGTTACCGCGTTTGTCGATCTGTGCGCCGCCGAGGAAGCCCACGTCGATGCGGCCGGACTGCAGATAGCGACTGAAACCTTCGTACATCGGAACGATGCTTCGCGCCCCTGTTGCGAGGACCGGGTCACCGATGGAGAGCGGGAGCGCGTCGGGGTTCGAATCGACGGTCCCCGATTCGTATATCATCTGGAGATCCGGCGCGTGCGTCCGCTTGGCGAGGTTACACGCGAGGTTGGGGACGCCGACGCCGACGAGAACGGTGTCGTCGTTCCGCAGTTCGAGCGCCGCGCGCGTTATCATCAGCTCCGTGTCGGTGTAGTCGAGGTCGCTCATGCGTATCGCCCCATGTCGATGGGTTCGGCGTAGTCGTGGGTCGGTTCGAGGTCCAGCAGGCGCTCGGCACCGAGTTTCTCGACGTACTCGCGGCGGTCTTCGACGCCGTAGACCCACTCGTCGAGCCACTCTTGGGTTGACTCGTGCGTCTTCGACATCTCGTCCCATTCGAGATACGCGGCGTTGTCGCGGCCGTAGTAGCCCTGCGTGTAGGACGGATGCGACCCGTAGGGCGCTTCGACCACGTAATCGACGACGGTTCCCGGAATTTCGGTCCGGTTGGGGTCGCTTCGGAGCGTCTCGGTGTCCACGATTTCCTCGACGCAGAGGACGACGGTGTCGGCGGCAAAGGCCGCGTCGACTACATCGCCGGTGATACCCCAGAGGTGCGCGTCGCCCTCGGGACTCGCGCGCTGCCCCCGGACGATTGAAACGTCGGGATTCAACGGCGGGACGACGCAGACCTGCTCGTCGGGGGCGAACGGATTCTTGACGGTTCGGATACTGTCGTTGTGCTCCGGGAGACTCGACCCGACGAGGCTCCGAAGGGGAACGAACGGCATGTCCCGCGCGCCAGCGAAGAGGCGCGAGACGAGGCCGAAGTGCGAATACTCGTCGATAGTTATCTCGTTCGGAACGCCGTCTTCGACGGCGCGCCGGAAGGCCCGAAGACTCCCGACGCCGGGGTTGCCCGCCCACGAGAAGGTGACCGCCGAGGCGCATCCGGCGGCTATCATCTGGTCGAAGACGAGATCCGGTGTCGCCCGCATGAGGTGGAGGTCCTCGTACTCCTGTCTGATTATCTCGTGGCCCGCGGCGAAGGGAATGAGATGCGTGAACCCACCGAGGTAGACGCTATCCCCGTCGTCGACGGCACCCGATATCGCGTTCGCCAAGTCTGTTACCTTCGTCATCGTTGCCCAGGTTTGTAGTAGTCCTATATTTATCTTCTCCTCACAAGAGTAGTTACAAATCAAGACCAGATATTTTGATTCTATAGCAATGTACGGGGCCTGTTGACAGTCGTCGTGACGGTGGTGCGCATGCGGGATAGGGAAGGAAAGCAATGCGAGAGAAAAGGGAGAGAGCAATGCGAGAGAAGAGGAAACGAAAGTGTGGGGAGAAGAAAGGAAAGAGATACGAGGTCGTTTCGAATGACGGTTCGTCGAGAACGAACTTCGAGGCTCAGGAACGAAGCGCTTCGAGGTCCTCGTCGTCGTAGTTGACGAGGAGACGGGGTTCATCCTTGAACGTCTTGAGGACGATGTTCGTGGCCGAGTGAGCGACGCCATCGGTGTGGATGATGTCGTCGATGAACTGCTGGAGGTGGTCGTGGTCGCGGAGGTGGGCGATGAGGATGAACGACTTCTCACCGACCATGAAGTACGCCGTCTGGACGCCGGAGATGTTCGAGAGACGCTCGCCGATGTCGTCGTATCCGGGACCGTACTCACTCTTGATTTCGCTGATGACGGTGAGGTTCAGTCCGAGTTCCTTCCGGTCCAATTGCGGCACCTTCCCCGTGACGATGCCCTGCTCGCGGTACTTCTCAATGCGGTAGTAGACCGTCGAGGGACTGATTCCGAGTTTGTCGCTCAGTTCGTCGACGCCCAAGTCCACGTCGCCTTCTCGGTCCAACCAGCGGAGTATCTCGAAATCTTTCTCATCGAGGTTTACGTCGGCCATGATTGTAGTAAGTCGAATAGAGTACATAAATGCTTTCCAATTTGTTGAGTTTGCTTCGGTATTTGTCGAGCAGTGGTCGCGGACGGCGGTCGTATCCGGGACTCACTCACGCTACGGCGCGAGAACCGTCGCCGCTACCCGCGCGCAGTCCCGCCATACGACAAAATAGGCCAATAATACCCGCCCATATTGCCAACTGGTGCAATCTTTTCCCAATAATTTAATACCTACCACAACACACCCCGTGCCATGAGCAAGCAAGACGGTCGGTCAGTAGAGGGACCAAACATCGTGACGGACCTGCCGGGCACGAAGGCGAAGCAACTCGTCGAGGCGGACGGCGAAGTCGTCTCGCCGAGTTCGCCGCGGGCGTACCCGCTCGCCGTCGAGAGTGCGCAGGGACTGAACGTGACCGACGTGGACGGCAACCGCTTTTGGGACTTCGCCAGCGGTATCGCGGTGACGAACGTCGGCCACCGCCACCCGAAGGTCGTGGCGGCGGCGAAGGACCAACTCGACGTGCTGGTCCACCCGGCGTTCTGCGACTACTACTCGCCGGAGCCGACGCGACTGGCCGAACGACTCGAAGCGATTGCCCCCGGCGACTCCCCGAAGAAGGTGTTCTTCGGCAACAGCGGCGCGGAGGCGGTCGAAGCGGGGATGAAACTCGCGCGGCACCACACGGGCCGCCATCGATTCATCGCCTTCGAGGGCGGGTTCCACGGGCGGACGATGGGCGCGCTTTCGCTCACCGCGAGCAAGACGAAGTACAAGCGCGGGTTCGGCCCGCTCGTTCCCGGCGTGGACCACATTCCGTACCCGAAGCCCAGGAAGTACGGTAGCGACGAGGCCGCGATGGAAGCGACGTTCGACGCCTTCGAGGACCTGATTCGAACGCGCGTTCCCGTGGACGAAATCGCGGGTATCGTCGTCGAACCCGTACAGGGAGAGGGAGGCTACGTCGTGCCACCGGAGGGATTCCACCAACGCCTCCGCGAGTTCGCGGATGACCACGGTATCCTCCTCATCGCCGACGAGGTGCAGGCCGGATTCGGCCGCACCGGCGAGTGGTTCGGGATGGACAACTGGGGCGTCGAACCCGACATCACCCTGATGGGCAAGGGCATCGCCAATGGCCTCCCGATGTCCGCGATGGTCGCCAAAGAATCGGTGATGACGTGGGGAGCGGGAACGCACGCGAGCACGTACCACGGAAATCCCGTGGCTGCCGCCGCCGCGAACGCCGTCATCGACGTCATCGAAGAGGAGAACCTCCTGGACAACGCGACCGAGGTCGGCGCGCACCTGATGGACGAACTCGACGCGCTCGCGGAGGAGTTCCCGCAAATCGCGGAGGTGCGCGGCCTCGGCTTGATGATCGGTGCCGAATTCGTCGACCCTGAGACGGGCGAACCCGACGGCGACCTCTCCGAGGCGGTCATGCACACCGCGTGGGAACACGGCCTGATGATTCTCCCGTGCGGCCAGAGCACGGTCAGATTCGCGCCGCCGCTCACCATCACGAAAGAACAAGCCACGGTCGGTGTCGAACTCTTCGGCGAGGCGCTCGCGGAGGCGCTGGAGTAACCCACCTCATCTATGTCTTCCGACATCTCATCCGACACAGCCGACGGTATCGCAACCGAGATAGACCCCGACGAGACGGTCGAGTTGCTCCAGGACGTGGTTCGGATTCCGAGCCCGTTCTTCGAGGAAGAAGCGGTCGCCGCGTACATCTTCGACTGGTTGGACCAACGTGACCTCGACCCCGAGTATCACGCGGTCTTCGAACCGGCCATCACCGGCTTCGAGGGAAACAACGTCGTCGCCCGCCTCGAAGGCTCCGACCCCGACGCGCCGACCGTCCTCCTGAACGGGCACATGGACACCGTGCAGCACGTCGACGGTTGGAAAAAAGACCCCTGTTCGGGCCGCATCGAGGACGGCAAACTGTACGGACAGGGTTCGTGCGACATGAAAGGTGGCCTCGCCTCGCTCCTCGTCGCCTTCGAGGCCCTCTCGAAGCGCGACCTCCGCGGCGACGTGATTCTCACGGCGGTCGTGGACGAAGAGGGGCCGTTCGGCCTCGGGACCGACGCGACGATTCGAGACGGCCTCACCGACAACTGCGACCTCGCCGTCGTCACCGAACCTGCGCCGACTATCACCCAACAGACCATCGAAAACCCGGCCATCGTCCTCGGCGCGCGCGGCCGCTTCCTCTACGAGGTAACTGTTACCGGGACGTCCGCACACGGGTCGCAACCGGACATGGGCGTGAACGCCGCACTCGACGCCGCGCGTCTCGCAGCGGCCTTCGAAGGGATGGGACTCGGCCAGCACCCGAAACTCGGGTCCGGTTCCGTCTGCCTGCTCTCCATCGAGGGGGGAGGAGAACCGCTCTCGGTCCCCGACCGCTGTGAGATAGAGATAGACCGCCACGTTGTGCCCGGCGAGACGGCCGAATCCGTCCTCGCGGACGCGGAGCAACTCGTCGCCAGCCTCGACTTGGAGAGCGACGTGGACGTTTCACTTCGGGAGACGCCGGAGCCGGGCATGTACTTTCAGCCCTACGTGACCGACGAGGACGACCCGCTCGTGCGGCCGTTCTTCGAGAGCATCCGCACGCTGTTCGACACCGACCCCGACGTGGGCTACTTCTCCAGCATCGGCGACTTCAACCACCTCGGCGGCCGCGCCGGGATTCCGACCGTCATCGTCGGACCCAGCGGCGCGAACGTCCACGGGACGGGCGAGTACGTCCAACTGGACGAAGTAGTCGAGACCGCACAGGTCGTCGCCGACGCAGTGAATCGGTTGGTCGAGTGAGCGTCTGGAGCAATCAGGGAGTTCGAGGTGACTGACGCCTCATGCCTCCCGCTCACGAAACACGTCGGAGAAGCCATCGAACCGCGAGAGCCGAACCGCGTCGTAGTAATCCGTCGGATTTCCGCGAAGGAGCTGTTCTGCGACGACGTGTCCGATGACCGGCGCGAGTTGGATACCGGCGGCGTTGAAGCCCGTGACGTAGAAGCCGTCTACCTCGGTCCACCCGGCAATCGCGCCCGCGTCCGGCGTCAGCGAACGCACGCCGACCCACTCGTCCGCGACGCGCGCGCCCTCGGTCCACGGAAAGTACGTTTCGACCACGCGCCGAATCTTCTCGCGGAGGTCCGCGGGGACCGCAGTCGGCGCGTCGTCGGGGTCGATGTCGCGTCCGGCCTCGTCGTAGCCGCCGGGGTAGTGTCCCGCGAAGACGGTCCCGTCGGGTTGCTGGCGGAAATAGACGCCGCTCTCGGCGTGTTTGACGCTGAACGTGTCGTACGGGACGCCAGCGGGCGGGTCGAAGATGAGAATCGGGCCGAGGGTGTGTCGAATCGGGAGGTCGAGGCCGACCAATCCCGCGATACGGGTGTTCCACGGTCCGGCCGCGGCGACGACGGCGTCGAACTCGCGGTGTTCGCCGTCGGCGACGAGACCCGTAACGGAGCCGTCAGCCGTCGTCACGTCCTCGACTCTGGTGTCTATCTCGAAGGTCACACCTCGATTCCGCGCTCGTGTGACGAACTCCGCGGCGAGTTCGGTCGCGTCGAGAAATCCGATGTTCGGACGGTAAAGTGCACCCTCGACGGTGGACGTGTCCACTCCCGGATGGAGGAGTTCCGCGTCGAGTCTGTCGCCGGGAACGTACTCGACCGGTCCGTGGGCGCACTCGCGGGCCTCGGCTCGCAGTTTTCGGGCTTCCTCCGGTGTCGAAGCGATTCCGAGTCGGGGCGCGAGCGTGTACGGCGAGTTCATCCGCGGGGCCTCGAAGAACTCGTTGTAGAGGCGAACGCCGTACGCTTTGAGGCGGCGATACGCCGGCGGTTCATCGCCCCAGAGGCCGCAGAACGCTCCCGAGGCGGCCGTCGTCTCACCCGCGAGTTCACCCTGTTCGAAGACAGTCACGTCCGCGTCGGCCGTCTCGCCGAGGTGGTACGCGACGCTCGAACCGACGATTCCGCCACCGATTACCGCGGTTCGTGTCGTTTGCATGGAAATGGTCGCTACGCCGACCCGGATGGTCGCGCGGCAGTCTCGTAGTCGTAGATGGTGAGGTATTAACAATGCTTCCGATTATTCGGCACGAGATAGGAGAGTCTATAGACTGAGCTACTAATTCTATAAGCAAACAGCAACAACCGCGGTCGCACTCGGATGCCCTCGTCGGCGAGGAGGCGGCGAATCTCTGGGGCATACTCGGATTCGGCGAGCGATTTGTGGGACAGCCTTGATTCAACCCACTCCATTAATCGGCACTCCATTTTAGAATTTGGACGAAAGAACCATCCAAATGTTCTACTGTGACCACCATGACACGAAAAATTTAAGTATTAGTAATGGGATTGCCCGATAGAGTATGATAGAGAAACTCAACCGCCGTTCGTTCCTGAAATCCACCGGGACGACGGCGGCAATCGGTTCTTTGGCTCTGGCAGGGTGCACGGAGAACGGAGGGACGAAAGACGGCTCGTCCTCCGGCGATGAGGAGATGACCGATACGCTGAAGTTCTACTCGTGGGGAGGGTCGACCCAAGAGGCCCTCAACAAGCACGTCATCGAACCGTTCGAAGAGGAGTACGACGTCACGGTCAAGCAGTCGAGCTTCGGCGGGCAGGACAAGATGCTGGCCAACGTCCGGTCGAGTCCGGAGGGCTCCTACGACGTCATCATGCCCTCGACCGCGAGTTCCTACGCGGCGGCGAAGCAGGGCCTCGTCGAACCGCTCCGTCTCGACAACATCGAGACGTGGTCGAACCTCATGCCAGTGTTCAAGGACTTCATCGTCGACCCCGGCGAGGAGATCCACACCGCACCGCTGTACTACGGCACCATCGGGATGGCATACAACACCGACCACATCGACGATTCCAACGGCCTCTCGTGGGACATGACCTTCGACCAGCAGTTCAAAGGCAACGTCGCCATGGAGGGCGTCCCGTACATCCGGACGTTCACCACGGCGCTCAAACTCGGCATGGACCCGAACAAGATGGCGGGCGACGCCGGGTCCTACGAGGACGGCGTACAGAATGTGTACGACGCGATGGCCGAACAGCACAAACTCGTCAAGAAGTACTGGACGAGCGGACAGGAACTGACGTCGCTGTTCTCCAACGAGACCGCCTACGTCGGCGAGGCGTGGGGCGGTCGCATCCTCTCGCTTCAGGACGAGGGGTACGACAACCTCAAGTACGGTATCCCGAAGGAAGGAGCCATGGGCTGGACGGACACGCTCGCCATCGCCAAGGGTTCGAAGAACCGGTACACCGCAGAGAAGTTCATCGAATTCGCCTACCGCGACGACGTCATCAAGAACCTCGCGCCCGAAATCGGGTATCCGCCAGCGACGAAAGTCACCTCAAGCGACATCAAGGCGCTCCCGGACTTCGACTCGTCCGGCGGTGAGAACCTGAAATTCCAGGATATGAAGTTCAAGAACGAACACCAACAAGAGTGGTCCCAAACGTTCGAGCAGATCAAGCTTGGGAACTACTGAGCCGTCGCAGACAGCCCCGATTATATTCAAATACACGATTACCCCGAAATAACATGAGCTACGTACAAATCTCCGGTGTTACGAAGCGGTTTGGTGACGTACGTGCGGTCAATGACGTCAGTTTCGAGGCCGAGCGCGGTGAGTTCGTCTCGCTTCTCGGTCCGTCAGGGTGCGGCAAGACGACGACGCTCCGTATGATTGCCGGACTCGAAACGCCGACGTCGGGAACCATCGAAATCGGTGGTGAGGTGGTGACCGAACAACCCCCTTACGAGCGCGACATCGGCATGGTGTTCCAGCACTACGCGCTCTTCCCGCACAAGACCGTCGGCGAGAACGTCGGGTTCCCGCTGAAGATGCGCGGCGTCGATAAAGAAGAACGGCGAACCCGTGTCGAGGAAGCCCTCGAAATGGTCCGACTGCCCGGCATGGTGGACCGCTCCCCGACCGAACTCTCCGGCGGCCAACAACAGCGCGTCGCCCTCGCGCGGGCGCTCGTGTTCGAGCCGAACGTCCTCTTGATGGACGAACCCCTCTCCGCGCTCGACCGCGTTCTTCGACAGAAAATGCGCATCGAACTGGAACGCATCCAAGAGGAGATCGGCATCACGACCATCTACGTCACCCACGACCAGATGGAGGCGTTTTCGCTGTCCGACCGCGTCATCGTCCTCGACAGCGGCGAACTCTCCCAACAGGGCAGTCCGCTCGACATCTACGAGAACCCACAGTCCGAGTTCGTCGGCGAGTTCATCGGTCAATCGACCAAACTCGCGGGGACTGTCACCGCCGAAGACGACAGTGTTACACTCCAGACCGACTCCGGCCTGACGCTCGAATCGACCGAACAGACGCTCTCGCCGAACGACCCCGCGCTGGCCTTCCTCCGGGCGGAGAAACTCAGCATCTCGAAGGTTTCGACCGGGGCCGCGAACGAACTGTCGGCGACGGTGACGACGATGAGTTATCTCGGCGAGAAGACGCTGTTCTTCTGTACCCTCTCGACCGGCGAGGAGGTGACAGTCGCTGAACACGGCTTCACCGGCGTCGAAGAGTACGAGTCTGGAGACGAGGTGTTCATCACGATTCCGGCGGAAGAACTCCTCCTCGTAAACGATAAGCCCGAGAGAGAACCCGCATGAGTAGCGAGCAAGAGTCGTTCGGAAACGGTGTTCAGTCGGCCTCGACTGGAGCCGACGGCCTCCGCGAGCGGGCGTTCAAAATCAGGACCGCGATACTTCGGTCCGGCCCCGTCACCGGCACGTTCGACCGAATCAAGCGGCACGAGAGCATCCTCGCAAGCGTGCAAGCGGGCCTCGGTCTCGGCTGGATGTTTCTGTTCCTCTTCGCCCCGCTTCTGTACATTGTAACGCTGTCTTTCTGGCAGCGCGGCACAGGGGGCGTCATCATCCAGCAGTTCTCGCTGAGCAACTACGAGTTCATCCTCACCCAGAACGTCGACCTCGCAACGCTGACGTTCAACAACCTGTATCTGACCATCCTCTGGCAGTCCCTGAAGTACGGCGTGTTCGTCACGCTGGGCGCGCTCGCCCTCGGATACGTTCCCGCGTACTTCCTGGGCCGGACCGTCTCGAAGTGGAAGGCGGCGTTCCTCCTCCTCGTCGTGCTTCCCTTCTGGGTGCCACTCATCATCCGGTACTACGCGTGGATTCTCGTCCTCGGGAACAAGGGCCTCCTCGTGTCGATGCTCGGGTGGGTCGGCATCGAGAGCGGCGGGTTCCTCTACTCGGACCTCGCGGTCATCTCGGGGCTCACGCAAGCGTTGCTACCATTCATGATACTCCCGATTTACAACAGCGTCAACGAGATAGACGACTCGCTCATCGAGAGCGCGAAGACGATGGGTGCGACGCCGCTGCGGGCGTTCTACGAGGTGACGCTCCCGCTGACGCTCCCGGGCATCAGCGCGGGCGTGATTCTCGTGTTCATCCTCTCGGTCGGGAGTTACATGGCACCGGCGCTGCTGGGCGCCCCGTCGAACACGATGGTCGCCAACCTTATCGAGACGACCTTCGGTCAGAACCTCGACTGGCCGCTGGCGAGCGCCATGGGCGTCGTCTACCTGCTCGTGTTGTTCGTCCTCATCAGCCTGTTCAACCGATTCGTTGGCCTCGACGACGTGTTCGGAGGTGGTTCCGAATGAGCACCCGCGACGAACTCGGATGGAACGCAATCAGGGGGACGACCGGGTTAGTGTACCTGTTCCTCTTGTTCCCGCTCCTCGCGGTGGTCATCATCTCGTTCCAACCGTCGAAGTTTCCGACGTTCCCACCAGAGGGATTCAGTCTCAAATGGTACGAGACGTTCCTCAACAGCGACCGGATGCTCACGGCGCTCAAGAACAGTTTCATCGTCGCGCTCGGCGCGTCGGTGTGTGCGGGCATCGTCGGCACCATAACCGCCCTCGGCTTCGTCCGGCGGTCGTTCCCCAAGAAGAACATCCTATCGAGCGTGCTCTTCCTGCCGATGATAATCAGCCCGGTCGTCATCGGCGTGGCGCTGACGGCCTTCCTCACGAAAATGGGGTTTCAGAAGAACTACCTGTTCCTCATCGCGGGCCACACGACGCTCGTGTTACCCTACATTTTCGTGACCGTCAGAGCCCAACTCTACGGATTCGACCAGTCGGTCGAGGAGGCCGCGATGACGCTCGGCGCGAACGAACTGGAAACCTTCTTCGAGGTGACCCTGCCACTCATCGCGCCGGGGCTCGCCGCGGGAATGCTCCTCGCGTTCGTCATCAGTTTCGGCGAGTTCACGGCGACCCAGTTCTGGGTCCAACCGGCGACCTCGACCGCGCCCATCGAGATTTACACGATGGTTCGCACCAGTATCACGCCGATGATCAACGCGATGGCGACGGTGCTGATGCTCATCACCGTGGCCGTCCCGCTCACATTGGACCTCCTCCTCGGCAAGAACCTCATCCTCAAATCGGGGCTTTGAGACGTCGCCGGGAGTTTTCCGTTTCTCGCTGGAAAAACGCCAGCTGAGTCCGAAGAGCATAGACTTGGACGACAAAGGGTGACACGTAGACAGCACAGAGTGATGGGAACGGAACCTCACCCGTGCCATTTTCGTTCGCTATCGAACTGCCCATCTCCACGCATATCATCCACAGCGGTACGCAGTCCCTTCGGGTCTTCTGAGGGTCGAAAATCACGGATGAATGAACTCGGGTCAGGCTGCCAGCTTTGCGAGTGAACCTGCTAGTCTCCGAAAGCAGTTGCGAGCAGCGGAGACGGTACAAGAACACCGTGAGGTGATGCGTGCGATGGCAGTACTTGAGCGAAAAGAGCAGTCCGAGACGTGCGTATCGATACGACGCACCGTGAAGCAGTCCGAGTAACGGATAGACCTTGAGTTTATCTACTGGGCCATTGATTTATCCATATTGCTCCCGAAGTTCCGGTAAAGATGGATCCCCAAGAAATCTACTCTACGCTCACGGAGGAGATGAACACTATTCTCATCGGTAATGACGATGTTATCGAGGGAATCGCTATCGCGCTATTCACACGAGGCCATATCCTTCTCGAAGGGGTTCCCGGTGTTGCCAAAACGACGATTGCGAACGCATTCGCGCACACGACCGGATTTGAATTCAATCGGATTCAGATGACGCCGGATCTGCTCCCAGCGGATATTACAGGCACTCACGTCTATCGAGAAGGGACTGGCGAATTTAGCCTCCAGCGGGGTCCGATTTTTTCGAATTTACTCGTCGCCGACGAGATCAACCGCGCCACGCCGAAAACACAGAGCGCACTGCTCGAAGGCATGCAGGAACGGACCGTCACCATCGAAGGCGACACCCTGTCGCTGCCGTCGCCGTTCATGGTCATCGCCACCCAGAACCCCATCGAGATGGAGGGCACGTACGAACTGCCCGAAGCGCAACGCGACCGATTCCAGTGCAAGCTCACCGTGGACCTCCCCTCCGATGAGGACGAGATACAGCTCATCGACCGCTTTAACGAGACGCCGAATCTCAATCCGACGGACCTCTCTCAGGTCGTCAGCGCCGACGACATCCTCGACGCGCGCGAGCGGGTGCGAACCGTGCACGTCGCCGAGTCGGTCAAATCCTACATCCAATCGCTCGTGAGCGCGTCCCGGACGCACTCTGACCTCGCGCACGGCGGGTCGCCGCGCGCGACGCTCGCACTGCTCCACACCGCGAAGGCCCGCGCCGCGATTCACGGCCGCGACTACGTGATTCCCGACGACGTGAAGGCGCTGGCGGTTCCCGTGATGCGCCATCGCCTCGTCTTGAGCACCGAGGCGGAGTTGAGCGACCGCTCGCCGGTCGATGTCGTCCGTGATTTGTTGGACAGCGTCGCCCCACCGAGTAGTGTAACCGACGACAGTAGTGAAAACGGAGACACGATCGACACCGATGTCGGAACCGCAAAATTATCCAATATCGACTGAAAATTCGAATCACAGGTGCTCAATCCGGTCGTGTGCAGCTACGAAGGCGTCACTTTGTTTCGTCACGTTCTAGAACTCACAACGACTCGATTCGTGATAGCTCGGGGTCGACTCGTCCCGCTCGTCACCGTCGCTCGTCCCCGCCGGGGAGCCACCGGCTTCCGGGAAGAGTGTGGCGATGAAGGTGTAGCCAGGGGGAACAGAACGAACGCGAAGCCGACGAAAGTCCGAATGGGGGTCGCGTTGAGACCGGGGCCAGTCGATTTTCCCACGTATACGTGATTCCTGACGGGGGCGTTTTTTCCGATGGGGACGTTTTCAGAATAGCGCGAGTGTCGGATAGAAATCCCCAACCAAGTCGATAACCGCGCCAAAATTAGCGCACCTCTGAAGTTGTGGTCTATCACGATAGCGAGCAACGGTATATCAAATAGAGCTATAGAATCTATTGTCGTTCTCGCCAGCCCGTGATTTCCGGCGATTAGGTCCCCTATCCGAGACGGTGACATCTGTTCCGGATTTCAACCAAGACGATATTCCGAAAAACACTCGAACACCGTTGCAGCGGTACCGAACCGCACTTCGAATAGCGAGCTACGCCGTCTATGATCGGTGTCTTCGCTCGGCGATGATTTCGACGAGACGCTCGGGTTCTTCCGCTGCAAGCGTCAGGACGGCATCGTGGATTTCACGCTTTTCCTCATCTCGGATTCCTTGGCGTCGAAGTTCCGGAACGACCGTAATCCCGACTGCATCCTCGTATTCGCCCCACGTGTCGCCTCGCGCGTACAGTGGTCGTTGTCGAACCTCCGAATATTCGAACGCGGGCCCGGACGACGTCGCCGACTCGTTCGTGGATCGTGCCTGCGTCGCCTCTGGGGAGTTCTCCTCGGGAGGAGCATCGGTTTCCGATTTCACGGAGGGTTCGTGGGAAGACTCGGATGCCCCCTGACCAGCCCCCTGATCGGTCTCATCGCTTTCGACGGCACCCAAATCGTCGAAGGGATTCGCATCGGTCATCGCTCGACACCACCGTTGACGACGATGGAGGCCAGTTCCTCGAAGTTCTCGAGTTGGCTGTTTTCGGGGTCGTAATCTAGGAGCGGTTGATGTTCTTTCAGCGATTTCGAAAGCGATGCACTGTATCGGATACCGGGTTTCGGCGGCTGTATCTCGCCCTCGTCGATCGCCTCGAACTCGTCAACCGTGATTCGCGCAAAGTTCGGAACTTTCCCTTCCGTCGCCTCGGCCGTATTCAGGTTTTCGAGAAGTTCGCGGTCTTCGGTTCGCTGGTCGATTCGCTCACGGAGTTTGTTCGGGACGAGCGCAAGAACGTCGATATCGATGTACTCCCGCGAGGGAGTGATAAGCCGCTCCATCGTCCGTTTGTACCCACCGATGGAGCTGGACCCCGGTTCGAGGGGGATCATTACGTTTCCAGATGCGACCAGCGCGTTGTTGTTGAGCATTCCGGGATAGGCCGGGCAGTCGAACACGATGTAGTCGTATCGCTCCCCGAGAAGCGGATCGACGATTTTCGTTTTAACCCGTGCGGACCCCTGAAGTGCACCTGCAAGGTCTTTTTCGACGTCTTCGAGCGAATCCGAGGATGGGAGGAGGTCGAAACCGAAATCGGTCTCCTGAACGAGGTCGGCGGCGGTCGCATTGCCGTGGTCGAGGATGACATCGCCGAGGTTGGTCTCACCTCGGTAGACATCACCGAAGCCGAGACCGTTGGTTGCGTGGCCGTTTGGATCGAGATCGGCAAACAACACTCGGCCACGCTCTGTCAGTTGGCGTGCAAGATTCATCGAAATCGTTGATTTGCCGACGCCGCCTTTCAAGATGACTACGCTCACAGCGCGTGGAGTGTCTACGTTAGCTACCATTGTGTCCCCGGCCGCCGGAATGTCGTTTTTAATAGGTACCTCATTTACACCAGCCACCTATTGTATGGTATTTGCTTACTTCGGCGGTTGAGATAGCCATCTCGCCAAGGAGACATAAACTTGCCGCAAGTAGATGGTTGAACTACAATAGGTAGCTTGGGGAAGATAGATTCAGTAGCTGAGTTACCTATTGGAGCTACCATCGGTACCCGACCATTGAATACGAACGGAGGAGATTAGCCACCGAAGTTAGCGAAGATAGATGGCTAGGCGAGAATAGGTGGTACAGGAGTAGTAGCAAAGGTACCGGAGGCACCTATTGTAAGTTAGGGAGACCTATTGTAACGAAGGAGAGTGGACAAAATGTCAGTGAACACGGTATCAGTGAACACGGTATCAGTGAGCGTGTATCGGTCGTGCTCGTTCAAACTGTCGGTCTAGTCTCGAAACAGGCCAACAAAAAGGAATAGGTGGCTAAATGTCAATAGTTGCAGTAGGTAGAGAGGCTACCTCGTGAATCTACACCAGAGAGGTCAGCTGGACAGTGTGCAGTAACACCATCGTCGAAACGCGGTCTTCGCAACACGGTGCACCCAAGGAGGTACCCCGGAGAAAATCTCTACAGGGATATCCCGACGCATCGACCGAATGGCCACTGTTAGAGTAAAGGGAAAGAAGTTCGTAGGTGGATAAATTGAAGTCTTACCGCTCTCGATTTTTCTGACAGCACGATTTCCCTCAACAGCAACCGCTTCTACTCACTACTGCTACTCCTTGTTTTACGCATCGAATTCGACCGGTCCTTTGTATTTGGATTTGATTTTGTCGCCCTCGCGCCACTGCCAGTAGTAGCGATTGTCGTTGATCTCTTTCACCGTAATCGTAGCTCTGGAAGGAACATCGTCGGGGAGGTCATCAGGTCGCTCCTGAGCATGTTCCTCCTCTCGCTCGGCCAGTCGTCGTTCGCGCTCTCGATACTCGGCCAACTCCGTGGCGTATCTGGCAACGTATCGGAGCAGTTCGGGTGAGCACTCGTCGAGCGTTTCGGCGAAATCAGTCGGAAGGTCTTGCGGTGGAGTTGGTGGCGAGTAGGTCATGGATGAATGGATGACGGGTGTTTGGCGTGTGTTTGACGGGTGTTTAACCAACACGGATGGCAGACTCGTTGCGTTGTTGGTTAAACCGAGCGGTGAAAGCCGGGTTCTCGTCGAGGCCATCGACGCTCAGGCCCAAAGCGACACGCTTCCTTGGAACGTTACGCGTGGCGCTGACCTGCCGGCCTGTCGGAATCCATCCGAATTCGGCCGCAACCCCCTCCCCCCGTTATCGAAGTGTAAACGGACGAGTGATGGGGGAGGTGTTGAGAACGGGAGGGCGGATGAGAAAGAGGAAAAGACGGTGCTGTGGACGTATTGGAGACAGATGGATTCTAAGATGAGTTCTAAGACGGGTACTAAGTGGTTCTAAGGCCGAAAAACAGCATATTCGACTATAGTATATAGAAAAGAAAGATTTAACTCAATGGAGATGAAACAGTATCCGCAAACTAGAATTCGTAATAGTTAAAATGAGTTTGGAGAGGGTTCTAGAGAGACGAGAGCAGCGTATTGTCACCCCCCCTCTCCAAACGAGAGTTACACTTCGATAACGGGGTGGGGGTGACGTCACTCTCCTTTTCTTTCAAGGGGTCGCCTCGATTTTAGGCCGAGATCCGCTCATCGAACGATAGCCCTCTACTGCCAACGCCTCTAGTTTTACTCATCGCCTTATCGACATCCTCATCAGTAGACGGTATACAACTGTTCGTCGGACCGTTCTTCGAAACGTGCCCTAGGAGAACCTGTGGGCAACACATTGCAACCGTCGATCGTGGTTCCCCGGCGTATCTCGCTCACGAATCGGCTGTTACACTTCGACAACGGGGTGGGTGTTCGAACGTGCCTTCTTCATACCGACAATGACCGTTGAAAGCAAGAACACGATGTATCACAACCACTGGGTGGGTGTTGAGTTACACTTCGATAACGGGGTTGACAACGACCAGTAAGTCGATGCTTGCTGTCGGTTTCTTCTCCAATTTACACTTCGATAACGGGGTAAGCGGTGTGACGGGACGAGAATTGCAGCGGCGTCTCGACGTCGCAGTCCGTTACACTTCGATAACGGGGTCTTTTCGTCCATCGTTACACTTCGGCGACGGGGTGAGTTGGGCCGAGAACCGGCACCTATCTGCTGACTTCGGGTTTATTCACTTTTCGACATTCCCGTTGGCATGGAAAACGATACACTTCGAACACGGGGTGGTAACGAACGATTCCGAGATTGTCACCGACTGCTGCTGGCAGTTACACTTCGACACAGGGGTTTGTAACCGTCTGCTATCCGTCGTTCACGAACTCTTGAATCTCTGCATCTTCGTTTGCGCGATGGTCTTGAGGTGGTCCGTTTCGTCGGCTATCGCCGAAAGTCGGGAATCTTCCGCGAGCAGATCGAGAATTGGTTGGGGATTATCCGAAAAAGAAAACTCCATGTGCATTCCCTGACCGCGGCCACGGCTTTTCCGCTCGGCGTCAACGATTCCGTACGTGTTGAGCTCTTTGACGTACTTGATGTACGTTTCGCGCGTCATCTGGTCGGCGTCCAACAGCTCCGTGATCCACTTGTAGACTTGATACCCGACGGGACTCGGGACGGACGTCGTGGCGTGGGCCGTATGTACCGCGACGGCCGCCGTTGCATAGAGTGAGATCTTCTTTTGCGTGGAGAGCCCTTCGATTTGGGTCAGCATGCGGTCTTTATCGACTTCGTCCTGTGAGTCTCGGACGTGCGATTCCGTTACCATCTCGTCGTTTTGTCGGTCGGCGAGGTCACCGGCTTTCCGGAAGAGGTCGATTCCTTTGCGGGCATCACCGTGACTTTGGGCGGCGAACGCCGCGACCAACGGAATAACATCATCACTGAGAGCCCCGGCTCGGAAGGCGTCGCGACGATGTTCGAGGATTTCTCGAAGCTGGTTCGCGTCGTAGTCGGAAAAGGGGATGTCTTCGGGGTTGAACGAACTCTCCGAGCGCCCGTCGACGTTCTCCATGAACTTGGGGTCGTTCGTCAGGGCGGCGACGGACACCGTCCCGTGAATGGTGTCCGTCTTCCCCGCGCGCGACAGTTGATAGAGCAGTTTCGAATACGCGGGCTCGTCTTCCCGACCGACGAGGAGGTCGATTTCGTCGAGGATGAAGATGACCGAATCGTAGTACGTGTTGATAAGGTCGTAGAGTCGTTCGTACTTCTGTTCGGTGGAGACGCCGGTTGCCGGAACGCCGGTTTTGACGCCCACGTCTTTCGCGACCGTTTCGACGAGTTTGTAGACCGCACGGTCAAGGGTGGTGATCGGCTGGCAGTTGAGACTGATAACACCGAAGTTGATATCCTGTGATTCACAGAGCTCGACGATTTGTCCGCAGACGGCATTGACGATGAGGGACTTCCCGGTACCGGAGGGACCGTAGAGAAGCATATTGGGGGGTCGCTCATCACGCAAGGCCGGTTTGAGATAGGCGACGACCGCTTGGAGTTGGTCGTCACGGCCGACGATACGTTCTTCGTCGATGATGGTATCCGGTTCGACGAGGTTCCGGTTCACGAAAACCGATTTACCGGAGTCCTCCTCGAGGAGCTCACGAATCGTTTTTTGACCGGAGCCGTCGGCCGTCGGTGGGTCGGCCGCGGTTCCCTCGATGCTATCCGAGAGAGCGTCGTCCGGTGTCTCCATGTCATCGTCTGGCATATCAAAAAGCAACAAGACTACGGATAAAAAACTACCTATGTCGAAGTCTAACTGCTCGAAGAGAGTAGTTTTACCATCTCAAATGGTGGACTTGTAATACTGGGTGCGGACCGCAACCGAAGTCTAAAACCGTGAACCGAAGAATCGGCGAAATATCACCGTGCGAGCTAATCCGTGATACGCAAGTTGTCGCCGACTTCGTAGAGATACCCTCGAAGCAACAGCGTTTCGAGCAGGTCGTCGACGAGTACGCTCTCGATATCGTGCTCTCGAAGCACTCGACCTGCTTGCTCGTAGGTAAACGACTCACTTGAACCGAAGCGAGTACGCAGATGTGTGAGCGCTTCCGTTGCCATCGGTGATAATGGCGTGTAGTCGGAATCCCGGTGGGGCATCGTGGACAGTAATCCCTTCGACTCTCGGGGTGTTAAGAATTCGTCCCATCGAGATTCCCTCCGGATTACAATTTTCCACGTTCGCAACTGAATCGATACCTGAACGGACCACAGACGGGTACCCGAAGCCGCCATCGTGTTTGTCGATAGGCCAATCGTGTTTGTCGATAGACCAGTGATTTGCTCTGCAATCATCGTCTCGTTGTCTTCGAGTACGGAAGAATGGGAGAAGTAGAGCGTATAGGGAAGTGGCAGAGAAAGCGGCGGCAGAGAAAGCGGCGGCAGAGAAAGCGGCGGCAGAGAAAGCGGTGACAGAGATGGTCCCCGGAGAATGGATGGAGTAGTTAACTCCTGGGAAATAGGTGAAATAGTTAGAATAGGTGGAATAGGTTGATGGCGAGAATAGAAACAGAGCGTATCGGGAGAATCGGAAACTACCCACTTCCGTTTCGTCTCGAATTCGTCACGTGGGCGATGGCTAGAACGCTATGCGGTCAAGCCAAGCCGCAGTGTACACACGTTCTGTTTCCTTCGTACACAAAAAAGTTAAACAGCTATTCCACGACTAGTTAGATGAGTGTCGTTAGCATGCAACGAACTATCTTCGACGACAGCGAGTACGAACGGCGTTTAGAACGGACGAAAGAGCGACTGCGCGAAGCGGAACTCGACGCGCTCGTCGTGGCCGACCCCGCGAACATGAACTATCTCACGGGGTACGACGGCTGGTCGTTCTACGTCCATCAGGCTGTCGTGGTCTCCCTGGAACGTGACGAACTCGTGTGGGTCGGTCGCGGCATGGACGCCAACGGCGCACGGGCAACCACGTGGCTCGACGAGGAGAGTATTCGGGCGTACGACGACGACTACGTTCACTCGCCGTACGACCGTCATCCGATGGATTACTTGAGCGCGGTTCTCGAAGACCTCGACGTGGACGACGGCGACATCGGGTTGGAGATGGACGCCTACTACTTCACCGCGAAATCCTACACGCGACTCCAGAAGAACCTCCCCGAAGCCGACTTCGAGGACGCGACGCTCCTCGTCAACTGGCTTCGAATCAAGAAGAGCGAGCAGGAACTCGACTACATGCGCGAGGCGGCGCGCATTTCCGAGGAGGCGATGCTGGCCGGACTCGACGCCATCGAGGAGGGGGTTCCCGAGTACGAGGCAGCCGCCGCCATCTACGACGGTCTCATCCGCGGTACCGACGATTTCGGCGGCGACTATCCCTCCATCGTTCCGCTGATGCCCTCGGGCGACCACACGGGGACACCCCACCTCACGTGGACCGACCGGGAGTTCGAGGACGGCGACCCCGTTATCATCGAACTCTCCGGGTGTCGGCACCGCTATCACTCGCCGCTCGCCCGGACGACGTTCGTCGGCGACCCTCCGGACGAGATTCAGCGAACGGCGGATGTGGTGGTCGAAGGACTCGAAGCCGCGCTCGATGCCGTCGAACCCGGCGTCACCTGCGAGTCAGTCGAGAAGGTTTGGCGGGACACCATCGCACAGTACGACCTCGAAAAGGAGGACCGAATCGCCTACGCGATGGGACTGGGATACCCGCCGGACTGGGGTGAGCACACCGCCAGCATGCGTCCCGGCGACAAAACGGTGCTGGAGAAGGACATGACCTTCCACATGATTCCGGGCCTCTGGTTCGACGATTTCGGGGTCGAGCTGAGCGAGACGTTCCGCGTCACCTCGAACGGTGCCGAAGTGCTGGCCGATTTCCCGCGACGCCTCTTCACGTCGTAATCGAGGACTCGGAAAGGGGGTGTTTC